>PWTU01000371.1 GCA_003562775.1 Ignavibacteriales bacterium | reverse complement strand
ATCAGCAGATTGAAGCACTTCACTATATTGCTTCGACGCGCGATTTGAACCATATAACCAGCGGTGAAACCCGTGAAGAACGCCGCCGGCGGTTGAATGAATATTGGCAGGACGTCGGCGCATGGAAAATGGGTGACTACTATGAACGGATTCGTTTAGCAAACGAATTGTTCACTACTAATGTTGAAGGATGGAAGACTCCGATGGGAATGGTTTTCGTAATACTTGGCGAACCGCATCTGGTTGATTGTCGTATCGGCATTGAGCGGATGGAGATATGGACATACTATCTTCAGGGCGGAGGTATGGAATTCGTTTTTATCCGAGAGCGAACGGCTGATCCGGACGATCGGGAAGCGCATTATTGGATTTCTTCTATTCGTGGCGGCTATTCGACATGGTTGAGCGCTCTGAATATGTGGCGATGACAATTAATCAATCAGTCAATCAATCAATCATCCAATCCATCCGGTGGTAAGATGACTGATAGACTGTTTGAGTGATTGGGTGATTGGAGTATACACCGCCTGAAATTCATCTCTCTTTGAATTGATTTGCATTCCGAAAAGTGGTAATTTGTTACGATATATGTTTTAATAGCTGTATATATCGCTTAGAATAAATTGAAAATGAAGAAGGAGTTACAATATGTCGACAACTATTATTGATGTTCATGCAAGAGAAGTTCTTGATTCACGTGGTAATCCGACCGTTGAAGTTGATATTGAGCTGGAAAACGGTATAGTCGGTCGGGCAATTGTGCCGAGCGGCGCTTCAACAGGTGAAAATGAAGCGGTTGAATTACGCGATGGAGATAAAAATCGCTATCTCGGTAAAGGAGTATTAAAAGCGGTAGAGAATGTAAATTCAACTATTGCCGATGAGATTATAGGCCTCGATGCGGTTGATCAGGCGGGAATCGATCATATTATTTTAGAGCTTGACGGAACCCCCAATAAAGGCCGGCTCGGCGCGAACGCTTTGCTCGGTGTTTCTATGGCAATTGCACATGCCGCTTCGATAAGCTTAAACATGCCGTTATACCGCTATCTCGGAGGAACCAATGCCAGAGTACTTCCTACACCAATGATGAATATTCTGAACGGTGGAAAGCATGCAGATAATAATGTCGATCTACAGGAATTTATGATCGTTCCCGGTAATGCGCCGACATTTGGCGAAGCGTTGCGTATGGGGACAGAAGTTTTTCATACACTAAAAAAAGTTCTGAGTAAGAAAGGATATAACACGGCAGTCGGCGACGAAGGAGGGTTTGCACCTAATCTGAAATCGAACGACGAAGCTATCGAGGTCATTCTCGAAGCAATCAACCAGGCGGGATATAAACCGGGTGAAGATATAGCGCTTGCGCTTGACCCTGCTTCGAGTGAATTCTATGAAAACGGGCAATATATCTTCCATAAATCCGACGGCTCAAAAAAGAAACCCGGCGATATGGTGAAGTTCTGGGAATCATGGGTTAATCAATACCCGATTATTTCCATAGAAGACGGAATGGCTGAGGACGATTGGGACGGATGGAAACAGCTCACTGCGACGGTCGGTGAAAAAATTCAGCTCGTCGGCGATGATCTGCTCGTCACAAATACAAAATTTCTTGCACGCGCGATTGATGAGAAGGCATGTAATTCCATTCTTATCAAAGTAAATCAGATTGGTACGCTGACCGAAACATTCGAAGCAATAGAAATGGCAAAACAAGCCGGCTTCACTTCGGTTATCAGCCATCGTTCGGGTGAAACCGAAGATACTACAATTGCCGACATCGCCGTTGCCGCAAATGCCGGCCAGATCAAGACGGGATCTGCAAGCAGAACAGATCGTATTGCTAAATATAATCAGTTGCTCAGAATCGAGGAAGAGCTCGATGCAATCGGCGCATATATCGGATTTGATGCCTTCAAGCATTGAGAAGATTTCTATTACGTTTATCCTCTCCCGGTTATCCTGCAGTGCATACCTCCCCCAGTGTGCGCAAGGGAAACAATCGGGAGGGGATTTTTTTTAATGTAACCGTTATTAACCAAAACATAAAATTGTTTTACCACTAAATTATTTTGCTATATTAATTTGGATATATGAAATGAAAAAAGATTACCCTATTACATTTGGAACAGACGGCTGGCGCGCCGTTATTGCCGACGATTTTACGTTTGCCAATTTATACACGGTTGCCGAAGCAACTGCGCGGTATTTCAAGCGTCATAAAAAAGTCGATAAAGGAGTTATTATCGGGTATGATGCACGATTTATGTCGGATGATTTCGCTGCATTTACTGCCGAGGTGCTCGGCAATCGCGGTATAAAGGTGTATCTTTCGGATACTATATCCTCGACGCCGATGGTGTCGCTTGCAATAACAAAACGAAAAGCTGCCGGCGGTGTTGTGATTACTGCAAGTCATAATCCGCCTCGCTACAACGGTTTTAAATTAAAAGAAGAATATGGAGGGTCAGCCCATCCTGAAATGGTCGAACGGCTTGAGAAACACGTCCATAAATTACTGGATCAAAATAAAAAGTTGCCGCGCCGTTGGAAAAAACTCGAGGAACTAAAAAAGGAAGGTATAGTGAGAAGTATCGATCTTACACGACTTTACGTTGAGGATATCCGGAAGAAAATCGACTTGGATGCGATTCGGGATTCGGACCTTACCGTTGCCTACGATGCAATGTATGGGGCGGGGGCGGGTGTGATCGGTCAGCTCATTAATTCGGTCGATGAATTGCGGAGCAAGCATAACCCGTCGTTCGGTGGAATTAATCCCGAACCGCTCCCGCAGAATTTAGGACCGCTATTCGATGCAATGAAGTCGGGGTCGTATTCAATAGGGTTCGCGACAGACGGTGATGCAGACCGCATCGGTGCTGTTGATGAGAAGGGGCGGTTTGTCGACTCACACCGTATTTTTTCTCTGCTTATAAAATTCTTATACGAACAGAAGCAAATGCGCGGGATGGTGGTCAAATCCTTCTCGGTCACGGAACTGGTAGATAAAATATGCGAACGATATACTATTCCTCTTACAATCACTCCCATCGGATTCAAACATATCTGTCGTGAAATGGTTGAAGGCGACGTGTTGATCGGCGGAGAAGAAAGCGGCGGCATCGGGGTGAAGAATCATATTCCCGAACGCGACGGCATTTATATCGGATTACTGCTTTGTGAAATGATGGCTGTTTATGAAAAAAAGTTAAGCGAGCTGGTCGATGAAATGATGGAGGATTATGGATATCATTTTTATAACAGAATCGATTTGCATGTCGGTAAGAAGGAACAGCCGCGAATTATGCGTGCATTTAAAAAGGGTATGGATGCAATTGCCGGGTATACGGTCCGCTCACGGAACGATCTCGACGGATACAAATTTTATATCGATAACGGTTGGTTGTTGATACGTTCATCGGGGACCGAACCGCTTATACGGTATTACGCGGAAGCGGATTCGCCTGAAAAAGTGGAGAAAATGTTGCGGTTCGCTACTTCGGTTTGAAATTTATCTTTATGTTGTGGGTATGATACATTTAAAGAATATCGGCGTTCAATTTGGCGACGTGGTGTTGTTCGAACCCGTCAATCTGAACATCGGTATGCGTGAGCGGGTCGGATTGATCGGATCGAACGGGGCGGGCAAAACAACTCTCCTGCGAATTATAAACGGAGATATGGAACCGCAGACCGGGAGCGTGGAGAAGGCGAAAACCGCATCGGTCGGGCTGCTTCCGCAGGAAGTAGTCAGGATGAAGGGAAAAACGTTATATGACGAAGTTGCAACGGCGTTCGGTGATATTCTTGAAACGCAGGAGAAACTGGAAAATATACGGATAGAACTTTCCCGGCATGATATTCCCGCCGCCGAACGGAATGAGCTCATCGAACAAATGGGTGCATTGCAGCAGCATCTCGAACTATCCGATGCGTTTCGTATGAAATCCTCGATCGAAAAAGTACTGGCGGGGCTCGGTTTTCGTGAAGAACAATTTACATGGATGACCGAGCACTTCAGCGGAGGATGGCAGATGCGGATTGAACTTGCAAAGCTATTATTACGCCAACCGTCGCTTCTGTTGATTGACGAGCCGACCAATCATCTCGATCTTCACTCGCTGCGCTGGCTGGAAGAATATCTTCTCTTATATGAAGGAAGTTTGATAATCGTATCGCACGACCGTGCATTTCTCGATACAATGTGTAAACATATATGGGAGCTAAGTCTCGGCAAGTTGACGACCTTTACGGGTAATTATTCAAGTTACATTGCTCAAAAAGAAGCAAGAAAAGAACTGCTCGAATCGGCATACAAAAATCAGCAGCGTCAGATTAAACAGACTGAGCGGTTTATCGAGCGTTTCCGGTATAAAAATACCAAAGCACGTCAGGTACAAAGCCGCATAAAGCAACTCGAGAAGACCGAGCGTATAGAACTTGAGGACGAGGAGAGCGAAATTTCGTTTCATTTCCCGCCGCCTCCGAGAAGCGGTGCGATTGTGATGGGTTTGAAAAACGTTGTTAAACGTTACGAAAAAACCGAAGTATTTAACGGCGTCGATTTTACGGTTGAACGCGGCGACCGTATCGCGTTCGTGGGCGTGAACGGTGCGGGGAAATCAACAATGGCAAAGATGATTGCAGGCGTCGAACCGCTGACTGCCGGAAATCGTGAGGTCGGATATAATGTACTGCTCAGCTATTTTGCACAAAATCAGGCGGAAGAACTCGATACATCTGCGACGGCTATAGATATTATGGATTCGGCAGCCAAAGGTGAAATGCGTAAATATGTTCGAACACTGCTCGGTTGTTTTTTATTTCAGGGCGATGATGTGTTTAAGAGCGTTCGTGTTCTGTCGGGCGGCGAGAAATCGCGGCTTGCACTGGCAAAAATGCTCCTTACAACCGCAAACTTTCTTATCCTCGATGAGCCGACCAACCATCTCGATATGAGATCGAAGGAGATACTCCGCCAGGCGCTGCTCGAATACGACGGAACCTATATCATCGTGTCTCATGACCGCGCGTTTCTCGAAGGAATAGTGAACAAAGTGGTTGAGTTTCGTTACGGAGGTACTATAAAAGAATACCCGGGAACGCTTGAAGAATACCTCTTCAGAATCGACGAACAATATGAGGAAACCGTTCCGGGAAAAAATGAGGAGAAAACCAATAAACGGCGTAGTGATAAGGACCGCAAGCGACACGAAGCGGAGATCAGGCAACAACGCTATGCCGAAACCAGAACTCTTTCCGGTGAACTTAAAAATATAGAAACGGATATTCACACGCTGGAAGATCGTATTAAACAGCTTGAACAGAAATTGATGGATGAAGAGCTGTATGTGGAACCCGATGAGATCCGCAAGGTAAATCACGAGTATTCGGAGTCGAAAGAGAAGCTGCAATCGTTGTATCGCAGGTGGGAAGAGGCGACAGTTACACTTGAGGAAATCAACCGAAAATATGATAAGATGTTGAGAGATGACAATTAACTTGCCCGGCACGTGTCGTATGAGCATTATTAATAAGTATAAAATTTTTGTAGCATCTTCTTACTGAACGTGCCGGGCAAGTTATTAGGCAAATTATGAAAATCAAAAAAGGCGAAGAAGTAACATTAAAAATCGAAACGCTTGCGTTTGAAGGAAAAGCCATTGCGCGGCTGGACGGACTGGTTGTTTTCGT
>PWTU01000077.1 GCA_003562775.1 Ignavibacteriales bacterium | reverse complement strand
GGCCTGCCCCGCGTTGTTTGCGGGGTTACTTGTTACTCGTTGCTTGTTGCTGACCTCTGATCTCTGACCTCTGGTTGCTGGTTTCTGGTTTACCTCCGCTTTTCCGCTGTGCAGAATGCCGCATCAATAATATTTATAAAATGATAGAGCGGCACGCTCCGGTGAACAAAAAACGTTTCAGGTTCCGGGTTCCGGGTTTCTGGTTTCAGGTTCCGGGTTGCTGGCCTGCCCCGCGTTGTTTGCGGGGTTGCTGGCCTGCCCCGCGTTGTTTGCGGGGTTACTTGTTACTCGTTGCTTGTTGCTGATCTCTGACCTCTGACCTCCGACCTCTGACTTCTGACCTCTGTCTTCGTAAAGGATTTATAAATCACCGAAATATTTATTTATTTCTTCTTTAACTTTCTTGGGATGCTGTCTATTGTCAATAATGGTTATAATTTCAATTTCTTCTGATATAATGCGATAATACAAAGAAGTTTGTGGTGTGACAATGGACCGGTAAATACCTTTCATCTTTCTCGATTCGGAGGAACTTTTTGGATGCTCAGATAACCGTTGTATTGTTTTATTTAGTTTATCACGAAATGAATGTTTCGCTTTACTTCCCCACTCACCTTCAAGATGGTCAAATAACAAATCGAGCTTTAACGTGGCGAGTGGTGAAAGATATACCGCATATCGTTTCATGAAACCTTTTTTATATATTCATCAAAAGATATGCGCTCTCCCTTATTAAGCTGCGAGATGCCGATGTGTACTTCCTTTTTTTCATCATCTGAAAGTGAATGCCAAAAATCACCTGCTTCATGCATTATCATTTCATGAATTTTCCGAATAAGTTCAGGATTTTCAATATCCAGGATTAATTTAGCAAGTTCAATCTTTGAGGACTTAATATCTGTTGTTCTTTGACTCATAACCTCAATACCCTTCTGTAGCCAATAGTACTGTTTTATTCATTAAATATAGTAATGGTTTCATAGATTCTCAAGTTTTTCAGGTGCTGGTTACTGGTTGCTGGTTTCTGGTTTCTGGTTACTGGTTACGGCCGAGATAAATACATCCGTTTTTTCCGGCAACAAGATGGGCAACGGCGCGGGTGATCTTGCGCGTCACAAATGTCTCACCCCGCCGCGGGCTCTCGTGGTTGAGTTGATAACCATTTACTTATAAACTTCACCTCGGTTATCAATTCTTTCAACAAATATTATATTCTCCTTTTTCACCAGTTCGAATATAATTCTTAACTTACCTTTTCTAACTCGCAAATATCCTTCCCATTCTCCACTTAATTTCTTAATATCGATATTAACATTTTCGCCTTTTATTTTTAATAGAACTTTCTTGAGTTCTTCTCTTACTTCATCCCGAACATTATGTTTATTGAAAAAATTTTAGGCATATCGTGAGTATTCTATTCGCCACTTCATATTTCGACAGACTCGCTATATGCAGCTTCTCTGTCTGAACCGGGTTTACCATGGTTTTTTATTATATCTTCCATTTCTTCCCTGGACACATACGGTAGATTTTTTACAAAATAATCTATCGACTCCTCATGCAAAACTTCTCTTACTGCTTACTTTATTAGACTATATAATTCATCTTTATTAATTGTTATTTCCATGATGTCCCTCTCTAAACCATTGAAAAATATTTTTCTCTATATCATATAATATGAATTCAATGAATTACATAAGCAACCTTTATATTTTAAAGTAAGATAGTCGATAGTTTAGTAAGTGCCTACACTTCAGTTAGGGTGAGAACTGTAGAAAATGCTTCCCTCTCTTCTGATTGAAAAGAAACCACGATCTCTTTTGAGATCGGACCATAAATCGAATGAGCTTCGATATAATAAATGATAGGAGCCGTATCAATGAATAGTGTGCTGATTTTTGAAAGTTCCTCAGCAATTTTCATGATCGTTCTTCCCTCAAGCGATTAACGTATTCCTGAGCATCCTCGGACCATAGACTTTTGCCTAGACCGTAAAGTTTATTCCAATTGAGTACTTTCTTAACTACGATATTCGACTCTTGCAAGTGTTGAGTCAGTTTCTCCATCAATCGAAGCTGTTCATAGGGAGTTAACCTTTTAATTGCATTTTCGATCTTTTCTAATGTTGCTTCTTTTGACATATATATTCTCACAATTGTTTATTATCAACTTAATTCATTTTAGTATATTAAAATACAGCATATTATTCAAACTTTTTTAGGATAGGTCTGTCTTCGGTGAATGAATGACATTTTGGGTTCCAGGCCTTGGATTGAATATTGTTTATTGATTATTGGTTCGCCGTGTTCCCGCGCGGTCTCTATCCATAACTGGATGGCTTCGTCGGCATTTTTCAATGCATCATACCTTGAATTACCATGTGCCATACAGCCGGGCAATTCCGGAACCTCGGCAATAAAACATGCATCCTCATCGCTCCAGTAGATTATTATTTCGTATCTATTCATCACTTCATAATTCGCACAAATCATCGAATGGTATGTTTGCATCAGATGTGCCGGATAATAGCTTCTTGAGAATTTTATCTTTTTTTGGCATTAAGCTTTATCAATTGAATATTGTTCCCAAAGGGATGGAGAATGTGTGAAAAGTACTTAACATATTAATTTCTTGTAGAGGCGAAATTATTTTCGCCTGCGATTTTGATATAAATCGCTCATTTATGAATATTTTTAAGTCCGTCTTCGACGGACTACGCCAAAATAATTTGGCTTATACATAAACTAGATCTTTTCACACAGTCTCGATGCCTTCGGCATTATTGTTTGGATGATTGGATGATTGTTGAGCACAAATTTATTTTATGATAGAGCGAAATCCCGCACAGCGGGGGTTGCTTGATTGCCTTGCCTCTGATGTCTGACCTCTGAGCTCTGATCTCTCCCAGTCTCCCAGTCCCCAAGTCTCCCGGTCACCGGGATTCCCCCCGCCCCACATCCCTATACGCAACGCTTCCTTTCGCGAGATTATCCGGCAGCGGTTTATCTTCGTCGAGATCGAGACAGCGCAGACGGTCACTTTCGAGCCGGTATCGTAATCCGCTTTCGGGACAGGTCATAATACCTTCGGCATCGGGATTTTTCAGCGGATGACCATGCCGGCTCATCCAGCCGCGCTGTTTCGCGGGGGTACCGATCATAAGCGCGTAATCGGGTACGTCTTTCGTGACAACCGCTCCCGCACCGATGAAACAATATCGTCCGAGCGTGATGCCGCAGACTATAGTAGCGTTTGCCCCGACGGTCGCTCCACGGCGAATGAGCGTTTTTTCATAAAGACTCCGCCGCACCACCTGCGAGCGCGGGTTGGTGACGTTGGTCAGCACACAACTCGGTCCAAGAAATACATCGTCCTCGATCGTTGTGCCGGTGTACACCGAGACGTTGTTCTGTATCTTCACGTTATTGCCGATCGCCACGTCGTTTCCGATATTGACATTTTGTCCGAAAATGCAGTTCTCGCCGATCTTCGCACCCGACTGAACATGACAAAAGTGCCATATCTTCGTACCGCTGCCGATTTCGACATTATCGTCGACGACGGCGTGTTTGTTTATGTAGTAGTTACTATTGTTCACTGATAGATATTCCGTTTATTGATAATTGTCCGGGTGATTGGGTGATTGATTTATCCCCTCATGTATCGCGACTTACAACAAAACCCCGCTCGGCGAGCGGTGTTACAGTTTCTGTTAAACTTCGAGCGTTACCCGAAGAGCTTCTCCTCTGCCACTAAAAGCGGGAGCGTGGCTCCCGCACTCCAAAGCTACTATGTCTGACTTCTGGCGTCTGATCTCTATTACCCTCATGTCTCCGACATTTGCTTATCCTTAATATCACGAAATTTCTTGATTCCCTTTTCTCTGTGTAGTTTGGTGAATCTATGCGCAAAGCTATAAAAATTCCGTAGTCTTTTGTAATAATCTGCGTCAGGGTGGAATACCCACTGATCCTGCCGTGCTTCCTCAAACGAATAATACTTTTTAACCGTCATTTTTGTTTTTCTGTTTCTTACGGAGAAACTGAAGATCGATTGCATCTACTTCTCTCATCGTATTTTCTTTCAGTTTGATGAGCGATTCGGTTGTAGCAATTTTTATACTTTGCCCTTCGATGATATGTTTCTCACAGATAACATCGTCAAAGGAGAATACTTCACCGATTTTCGCAATCAAATCTATATTAAAACCATCCGGGGTACCGTATCTGATTACGGGATAACGATTCAATTCTTCCAGCGTTATTTCCTCAATTGCAGGATCATCGAAAACTTGTTTCAGGGCAGTTTTCAAATTATCGATATTGTTTTTTTCCGGCCGAATAAAAATATCTATATCCTGAGTTAATCGTGGAAATCCGTGCAATACAACCGCAAATCCTCCGATCAATATATACTCTACGTTATTATCTTCGAATGCCGCAATTACGTTTATAAATTTTTCGAAGAGATCCATTCAGGTCTCGGGTTAATGAGAGTTAACTGTTATAAGTTCGCTTTTAACCGCTGATTGTGGTCTGAAGTCGGATGATCGTTTTCAAATACAAACCCCGCTCGGCGAGCGGTGTTACAGTTTCTGTTAAACATCGAGCGTTACCCGAAGATCGTCCCCCCTTACCAAGCCCCAAAGGGATCGAGAGGGGGACGATCCCGCACAATATTATTTTTATAGTATGCGGGATCCCAAACAACGGGACAGGGGGGTCTCTTGGTTAAACCACGACCCCGCTAAAGATGGAGTCCACTTCCCTGCACGCAAACCTACATGCAAGTGGACCCCATCTCACAATCAACCAAGCAACCAAGCATCCAATCACGATGTATCGTGAATACCAGAAACAAGGAACCAGGAACCAGGAACAATCAACCAATCATCCAATCAAGACAATGCATTCATACGTTGTTCAAAACGGCCGTTCCCGCAAGAGATTTTGTTGCGTCGGCGAGGATTTTCAATACATCGACCGCGTGTTTTCCGTCGGTTATCGGCATGGTATCGTTGACGATCGCGTTATAGAAGTGTTCATGTTCTTTTGCTAACGGCATCATGCTTTCAAAATCGACAACGGTATATTCTTTTTCAAATTTTTCGATCGTACCGTTTATAGTTTTGAATCCTTTTTCGTAGAATTTTAATTTTTCGGTTTTAATGGAATCCTCGAAAACAAACATTCCTTTGTCACCGATAATCACCATTCTCTGCTCTTTGAAGGGGTGCAGCCAGCTGACAAAAATGTGTACCTTTATGTTTTCACGGTATTTGAGGAAAGTCAGCGTTGTGTCTTCTATGCCGTTTTGCACGAAGTCTCCTCCGTGAGCGGATACTTCAACGGGATTATCTCCGATAAGATACTGAATGATCGATATATCGTGAGGCGCGAACGACCAGAGAATGTTTTCCTCGCTTCTGATCTTCCCGAGATTCAGGCGGTTACTGTAAATATACTGTAACCTGCCAATCCTCCCGTTTTCAATCTCCTGTTTCATCCTCGCAACTGCCGGGTGGTAAAGGAGCACATGACCGACCATAAGTTTCAGATTATGTTCGGTACTCAGCGAGTGTAACTCTTCCGCGTGTGGGACATTGAGCGTTATCGGTTTCTCGACGAGCACATGTTTCCCCGCCCGGAGAAGGAGCTTTGCGATATCATAATGCGTCTCCGCCGGTGTCGCGACGATAGCCGCGTT
>PWTU01000585.1 GCA_003562775.1 Ignavibacteriales bacterium | reverse complement strand
CAAGTGTTTTATACACATCGTCCTTCTCGATTATATCGACGCCCTTATCGTATACTTTTACCTTCTCTGCCGGTTCCATATCGTCGAAAACAAGCATTTTTTTGCTACCGCCGATCAGCACTTTACGGATCTTAACCGGCGACATCCAGTTCACATGAAAATGAGCGAACAAACCATCCTTAAAATTCATATGAACATAGGCAATATTTTCGATACCGCTCCGGTCGATATGGGCTTTCCCGATCGCCGATACGCTGTTAGGTTGTTTACCGAGCAAATAATCCATTATCGAAAAATCGTGAGGAGCGAGATCCCAGAGAACGTTGATGTCGTGCTGAAATAAACCCAGATTTACCCGAACGGAATCGTAGTAAAAAATATCACCGAGCTCTCCCCGGTCGATAATCTCCTTAATTTTTCTGACGGCGCTTGTATAGACGAAAGTATGATCGACTAATATTACCAATCCTTTTTTCTCTGCAAGCTCGATCAATTTATCCGCTTCCTTTACAGTCGCGGTGAACGGCTTCTCCACGATAATATGCTTTCCCGCTTCAAGCGCCCTGCACGCCAGATCGAAATGCGTCGATACCGGTGTGACTATCGCAACCCCGTTTATGTTATCATCCCGGAGGATTGTATCGTAACTATCATGCACTTCTACGTTGCGGTATTTATTTTTAATATATGCAAGTCGCTTTGCATCTATGTCAAACGCATGGACCGTCGTAATGCGATGATTCTCGAGTCCGTTGCGAACAATATTTGGGCCCCAGTAACCAAGCCCGGCTACTCCTAATTCCATAATAATATGCCTTTGAATTGGTTTTTATAATTCTCTTTATTCACTTTTTTTGACAGAAAATTTTATCTCTAAAATACAATTACTCTTATCACACTTGTACCGCAACACATCCGGTAGAAACTCAACAAGTTTCATCTCAACACCGTCTGGTGACACCATATTTTTTAAGCGTGCTGGATTTCCTACATATAATCCGTACGGCACCGCATTTGTGGTCAATACCGACCCTGCGGCGATCATTGCATAGTTGCCCAACCTCACACCACAAAGGATCGTCGCATTGGCACCTACTGACGCTCCCTTGCCGAGGATTGTGGGGATTACTTCCCATTCGGTATCCGCTGCGCGGGGATACATATCGTTTGTAAACGTTGCATACGGTCCTATAAACACTTCATCGTTGACCTCAACTCCCTTATAGACCGAAACCCCGTTCTGGATTTTCACCTTATTCCCGATTTTTACTCCCGAATCGATAAACACGTCTTTTCCGATCGTACAGTTTTCCCCGATCTCAACACCTTCCCGTACATGTGCAAAATGCCAGATGTGGCTTCCTTTTCCTATCTTTACATCTTTTTCCACCACAGCAGTGGGATGAATAAAATAATCCATACCATTCTATTCCTTATTATTTATAGTCGTTTGTCGTGTCGCGTATACGGCTAATTTGAGAGATTCCAGACCGTTGTTACCAATTACAATGGCATCTTCATTATTTCGTATACTATCCATAAATGCATTAAATTTTCTTTTCAGCGGTTCGTCATACTTGACCATGATATCCCGGACAATATAACTACCATCTTTAGACGAATAATTTGAGTATTCCTTTATTTGTTGAGTTATTAAATTACCTATGAGCATCTTCTTTTTTGTTATGACTTCCACCTTTCTCAACTTAAAAGGGGTTACCCAGTTCGTCGTTATCTGGATGCTTTTCCCCGTGATCGTCCACAGTAAAATATTGGATGAATCTTCATACTCTGCTACATTCCTGAATGTGACACTATACACATCTTCGATATCCTCGCATGACCACCAAAACTAGATTTTTGAATCCAAGTATTTTTTTAGCATAAAACTCCCAGAAATCTATATACCATGTTTCAAAACCCCAATAGACATTTCCGGTTCCGTTGTAACCTTTGTCTCTAATAGTAAAACCAACACCATATCCTCTTCCAATTACGCCGAAGTTTGCTGCTCGTGTCCAGACTTCATGCGCATAGATGGAAGAGAAACTCATTAATAAAGATATAACATACATAATTATAATATTTTTCATGGTAACCTCTGTGGGCGAGTTAGCTTCTTATCACACCCAATGAATCCAAATCAACGATCGATACACTCGGTGGAAATTAATCAAAAAAAAATCACACCCGTTTCCCGAGTGCCCGTACCCAATTGTTCATTTTCCCGATTGTCGGCAATATATAATTTTCCAGTGCAGACGGGTACTTATGGCGGAGGTTATCAAGATTTGAACAAAACATAGCATACATATCCAAATAACTACCGGGCACAATACCCACGCAAGCTTCCGATATTAATTCACAAAATTGGAGGTTCACTATGTGAGCATAGTGCTCTTTTCTAATATCTTGATCAGGTTTAGAGGCCTTCCGATGCATAATCATTGGTTCTCCAACACTTAATAGATCACCCTTGATATCGATGAGTTTTTTACAAATGAATCCGCCCCAGATATCCCCATATCTATCAATGGACCAATTGGGTATAACCGGTTCATTCATAGGCAGTTGATAGATTGCCGGAATAACTTCTCTAATCATTATCATATTCATAGAACATAGCGAGAGAAGAGCACCTTTACAAACCCCCATCTGTTCATAGCGAAGGGTTTGGTTATTGAACGTGAAACTGTCAAGATAAAGCTTATCAATTGCATTTACGTCAAAAACACCGTTCCACAACCCAAGATTAAAAACAACATTTCCGGTTACTGTGTTTTCATATGAATAATCTTTTGGTTTGCCGCGTTCTTCGTATGGAAAACCACGAGGAAATATTTCCCCAAGATCTCGATATAGGTCCAGTGGGTTATAGAAAGCGTTAGTAGTATGAACAATACGGATTGTCTTCTCACCCAATGCTTTTTCCGCCTTTTGAATATAATCTTCGTCTATTATACAATCATCATCCAGGCAAATTACTATTTCATTTTCTTCACCCTCAAGATAGGCCATAAGCAACCCGAGGTCCCTGCAAGCACCGTTCTTACGGGGGATGCAATTCGCTAATTCACCAAGAATCTTTTGTCTGTCGGAGTAATGCAAAACCTCGATATTCGGTCCTTTTATGTAAATAATTTCATCATCGGTATCATCAACAACGATTATTCTACAGCCCGAATCAATAAATGGTTGAATATATTCAAGTTCAATTCGTTTTATCGTAGGAATTACAACGATCATTCTAATTATTCCTTATGAATATGAAAAGCGGCTATTGATTACTAAATTAATTGATTTCGAAAGAAATAAGTCCTTTTCTTTGGGATCACCTTCGTACAGTATTTGTTTCTTCTCTTAGCGGCACAAACTTTTCATTTAAAAAGATAAGAAACTTTAATAGTTTTAATGTTTGCATCCCTTCCACTTATTATATCGCCATCGGAATCACCAAGATAATATACATCATCGATTGTACACTTAAAATACGATATTATTTTTAATAATCCTTCACTATTTGGTTGCCCGAATTCAACATCTTCTTTTCGCGATCCGGATAAATTTTTCCAGATAACCGGGCGAATAACTCGCCGGAACAATATATCCATTATTTATATCAACACACTCAAGGTGATACTTATCCGTATTGCTGCCCACAATATACAACTCTTCTTCGGTCATTCTTAATGAATTAATAATATTTTATCCCGCAGTGCCTCCCGCACCCGTCACTAATATTCGTTTCATTTTCCCCCCATCGATTTTTCCGTTGCATAGACAGCTATCTTCAATGATTCCAAACCGTCGCGTCCGGTTACAAGGGCATCTTCATTATTTCGGATACTATCCATAAATGCATTAAATTCTCTTTTCAGCGGTTCATCATACTTGACCATGATATCCCGGACAATATAACTACCATCCTTAGACGAATAATTTGAGTATTCCGTTATTAGTTGAGTTATTAAATTACATATGAGCAGCTTCTTTTTTGTTATGACTTCCACCTGTCTCAACTTAAAAGGGGTTACCCAGTTCGTCGTTATCTGAATGCTTTTTCCCGTTATTGTCCGCAGCAAAATATTGGATGAATCTTCATACTCCGCTACGTTCCTGGATGTGACGCTATACACCTCTTCTATATCCTCGCCCGTAAGATAGCGGGCAAGATCGATATCGTGAATGCCGAGATCGATGATGACACCTGCATCTTTGATCCGCGGGGGAAGCGGTCCGACGCGTTTAAAAGAAATCGAAATAATATCCTCCTCTGCGATAAGTTCTTTTATTTTATTTACGACGGGATTGAATCTCTCGACGTGTCCGATCATTAATCTAACCTTCGCATCACGGGCTGCTCTGATGATTTCTTCCGCATCGGCAATGGTACCTGCAATAGGTTTTTCCAATAAAACATGTTTCCCTTTCCCTATCGCTGCAAGAGCGACCGGTTTATGAGAACTTGTAGGCACCGCTATACTCACAGCGTCGAGATCCGAATTCAGCAATTCCCCGAGCGAATGGAAGGCCTTACATCCATTTTTTCTCGCTACGAGTAAAGCGTTGCTGTTTTCCTGATCATAAATACCCGCTAACACAACACTCTCCATCTCTGAAAAAATACGCGCGTGATTGGTGCCCATAACCCCCGCACCGACAACTCCCACTTTAACTGTTTGTTGATTTACTTCCATGTATTATTTCAAGATTATTTATGAATATATGATTTATTAATTATCTCTTTAGAAATCCATACCAGATACCCGTTCCCCAGGAAATATGCATAACCAGGATAATGACGGGGACCAGCAGCATAGCTTTGATTCGATGGGTTTTCGAAGTGGTCAACCCGGTTATCATTCCGATCAGTAGATGAATGACTACAATTCCCGCAGCCGCGAAGAATGCCGGTGGAATAAAGATGCCCGCGATCAATAACAACGTTAACACCATCACGAGAGCGGGTGCCAACATATGTAAAGGGCCGATGGCATCGAGATGCTTTTTAAACATATTTACCCGTAGTATACCATACCGAAAAAATTGTTGAATTATTTTTTTAAAGGTATCACGTGGATAATAATAGGATACAATTTCGGGATCAAATAGTATCTTATACCCCTTTTGCCGAATTCTCCAATTAAACTCCGAATCTTCTGAAATAGTGCCATTCTCTTCAAATAGACCTATCTCATCAAACAATCTCCGATCATATGCTGCAAATGCAACTGTATTAACGAATTTTGGCACTTTGCTATAACGAAACGGTGCACTTCCCATTCCAAACGGTGTACCCATAGCAATACCTACGAGCGTTTGGAAAATATTTTTTCCCCTATTAATTATTCTTCCACCGGCACATTTTACTTTCTCTCTCATCATAGCTTCAATATTTTTTCGGATAAAATCTTTATTGACGTAACTATGTGCACCCAATATAATGATGACATCACCCGATGATGCACGTATTCCGTAATTAAATCCTGAAGGAGCTTTACGAGCCGGATTATCAATTAGTTTGATCCGCCGGTCTTTTTGTGAGAACCGATTAACAATATTACGCGATGAATCCTTTGAAAAACCATCGGCAACGATTATTTCGTATTTATTATCGGGATAATCTTGCTGTAATAATGATTCAAGGCAATCACCGATGTGTTTCTCCTCATTAAACATTGCGATGACAATGCTTACAAATGGATATATATGTTTATCGGTATTT
>PWTU01000269.1 GCA_003562775.1 Ignavibacteriales bacterium | reverse complement strand
GTTGACAGTAGACTGTAAACTGTAAACAGTCAACTGTCTACTGTCTACAGTCTACTGTGGTTCAGAACTTAATCGAACGCAAAAGTGTTGAAAGAGTGTTGAGTTTATTGATATACCTTCGTAACTTAATTAAACTATGAGATATTACAATTACGGCGGCGGCGGGCCGCAATACCGCAGACCAAGTTTTTTTGGCGGAGGATTTAGTTTCTTCCCGCCGGTAATTAAAACGCTGATTATATCAAACGTTGTTGTATTTTTATTGATGATCCTGTCCCAGAATTTTACTATCGGCGGGGCGAATCTGTACAATGTGTTAATGCGATATTTTGCGTTGATGCCGCTTGGCGCCGGATTGTTTTTACCATGGCAATTGGTCACCTACCTGTTTATGCACGGCGGTCTTTTCCATTTGTTTTTCAATATGTTTATCCTCTGGATGTTCGGAATGGAACTTGAAAACATGTGGGGGTCGAAAAAATTTCTCACGTTCTATTTAGTTTGTGGTGCGGGGGCAGGCCTCGTTCATTTATTCCTCAGCCCGATATTTGGCGCTATGGCACCCACGATCGGTGCATCCGGGGCTGTGTATGGTGTACTGCTGGCTTTTGCAATGATGTTTCCCGACAGAATGATATTTTTATATTTCTTGTTCCCGGTAAAGGCAAAGTATTTTGTCGGTTTCCTGATAATTCTCGGTCTTTTTATGGGCATATCCGGCACCCGTGACGGTATTGCTCACTTTGCCCATCTCGGCGGCGCCTTTATTGCATTTCTGTATATAATGGCAGACCGGGATCGGATTCCGGTTAAGAGATGGTTTTCAAATTTCAAACGGAAGCAAAGCTCGAGCAATCTCCGTTACCAACGCGGCGGTATTCAGGATGCAAAATATTACGATATTAAAGAAGACAAACAAACGCGAAAGCAAATGAAAGATGATCCCGAAATCGACCAGGAACGTATCGATGCGATTCTTGATAAGATAAGTAAATCGGGATATCAAAATTTAACGGAAGAGGAGAAGCGAATATTATTCGAGGCAAGTCAGAAACTCAAATGAATACGATATTACCCATTACAAATAACCCGGCAAACGATGAACAGCCGATTGCAACGTCGCCTTTCCGGAGAAGGAAAACACGGCGCGTTAACGTCGGATCAATACCGGTGGGGGGCAATGCGCCCGTCTCCGTCCAGACAATGACCAAAACAAAGACCTCCGATATCAATGCGACCGTTGCCCAGATTAACAGATGCGAAGAGGCGGGGGTGGATATAGTCAGGGTGACCGTGAACGACAAAGAAGCCGCCGAGGCGATGCACGAAATTGTGAGGCAAACGAACGTACCCATCGTCGCCGATATTCATTTTAATCATGTTTTTGCACTTGAGGCGATAAAGGCAAACGTTGCAAAAGTTCGCATTAATCCCGGGAATATCGGCAAGATAGACCGAATTCATCAGGTGCTTGGCGCAGCGATGGAAAAGAGTATACCGATTCGTATCGGGGTAAACAGCGGATCGCTCGAAGAAGATATACTCGATAAATACGGATATCCGACTTCCGAAGCATTGTACGAAAGTGCAATGCGTCACGCACAAATATGTGAAGACTTCGGATTTAAAAACGTTATAATTTCCGTGAAATCCACGGACGTTCGTTTAATGATCGAGGCATACCGGCTGATTGCAGAAAGAACCGATTATCCGCTGCATCTCGGCGTAACCGAGGCCGGAACAACGCGCGTCGGTACGATCAAATCGGCCGTCGGCATCGGAACGCTGCTCGCCGAAGGAATTGGCGATACGATACGTGTTTCTTTGACCGATCAACCTGAAAAAGAGGTGGAGGTCGGGAAAGATATTTTACGCTCGCTCGGTCTCGCATCACGCAATGTTGAGTTGATAGCGTGTCCGTCTTGCGGCCGGCTCGAAGTCGATCTGTTCGGAATAATGGAGCAGCTTGAGAATGCCCTCGGGCATGTCAAAAAGCCGGTAAAGGTAGCGGTGCTTGGCTGTGTTGTCAACGGACCGGGCGAGGCAAGCGAAGCGGATATCGGCGTTGCCGCCGGAAAAGGCGTCGCAATATTGTATCGAAAAGGTGAAGTCCTCCGACGGGTTAAGGAAGAAGAAATCGTGCAGGCGGTTATTGAAGAAGTAATGAACTTTCAACCCGATGAAGGTACGCAGAAAATCGAAATGTCGGTTTAAGAGAGTAACATGCCCGGCACGTACCGTAGGTATTAAAATGAGTGCGTTGAAACTTAAGGAATAAAATATTAAAGAACCGTGCCGGGCATGTTTTTTTGTTAACAACTAATTAGCCCGTCACACGTTTTTAAAAAGTGACTATATAAACATGAAACGACATACTATACTCTCTCTCTTTCTTTCTTTTATATTCTTCTTATCCTTCCTCTATACACAGGAACTCCCGTTAGAATATAGAAGCGGTGCTTATATTACAGACCGAAGTCCCCTTGAGGAATACCAGCAGCGAAGAAGCGAATTAATGCGGCGTGCAGGAGACGGGATTATTGTTCTCGTCGGTAGAGGAGATGACCGGGGATATGGCGATGTGGGCACGTTTTCTCAGGATAAAAATTTCTACTATTTCACCGGTGTTGAGATACCGAATGCAGTACTGTTTTTACTGCCGGCGGAGCAGAGGGAGATATTGTTCATTCCCGAAAGAAATTTGCCGCTCGAACAATGGACGGGACCGAAACTCGGACCGGGTGAGGATGCCGTGACATATACGGGAGTACAGGACATTCGTGCAACCGAAGGCGGTGAAATTATCATCGATCACCGTCGCCGTCCGGTGCCGGCTTGGCGCGAGATGCTGATATCTTATCTTCAGGGCGGAAAGCAGCTTCATTTGATTTTAAGAGGAACCGAATCATTTGAACATCAACTGGCAGAATCGCTGCGGCGAAAAGTCCCGACCCTTCGCGTGAATAATCTCTACGACGATCTTGTCGATATGCGGCGGAATAAAACCGATGAGGAGGTGCGGCTTCTACAACGGGCGATAGACATAACACTCGACGCGCACCGGAACCTTGCCCGCATTATCAGACCGGGAGTATATGAATATGAAGTAGAAGCGATGGCAAAATATACGTTCAGAAAATATGGCGCTGAAGACAGTGCGTTTCCACCTATAGTCGGATCGGGTTTCTTCTCGACGGTTCTACATTATGATCAGAATATCCGGCAGATGCAGGACGGCGATATTGTTGTCGTCGATATCGGTGCGAAATATGGATTTTACTGCGCCGATATTACGAGGACCTATCCGGTAAACGGAGTATTTAATGACCGCCAGCGCGAAATTTACAACATTGTACTCGGTGCGCAGGAAGCGGTAATGAGGGAGCTTCGACCGGGATTGTCGATATTCGATTTAAGAAAAATTGCATTTAATTATATTAATACGCACGGTGAGGATAAACACGGACAACCGCTGGGACAATACTTTATTCACGGCGTGAGTCATTTTGTCGGACTTGAAGTGCATGATGTCGGATCGGAACACGCACCGCTTCGTCCCGGCGACGTCATTACGATAGAACCGGGAATTTATATTCCCGAAGAAGAAATCGGGGTGCGAATTGAGGATATGTATTTGGTAACCGAAGACGGTGCAGTACATATGTCTGAAGCATTGCCTCGATCTGTCGAAGGTATTGAACAACTTATGAAATCCGATACTGCAGAATTTTAATCTCCAAGCCACATAATAAACTATAAATAAACCAAGGAGGAAATCATGGCAAAAAGCTTAAATAAAGTTATGCTTATCGGACATCTGGGTAAAGACCCCGAATTGCGATACACATCGAATGGTATCGCCGTTGCGAGTTTCTCGATGGCAACGAACGAAGCATGGAAGGATCAGGACGGCAATCTGCAAGAGCGAACGGAATGGCATAATATCGTAGCGTGGCGGCGTCTTGCAGAAATATGCGGCGAATATCTGAAAAAAGGGAAGCGCGTCTATATTGAAGGGAAGATACAGACCAGAAGCTACGACGATAAAAACGGCGTGAAACGATATACGACCGAAGTCGTAGCAGACGATCTCATAATGCTCGACGGCGGAGGCGGTGCGGGTGCAGGTTCCGGCGAAGCGTCATCGCAGGGAGCTGCCGTTAGCGAACCGCAAGGACAGCCGCAAGAAAAGGACGATTTACCGTTCTAATGCTAATTTAACGGTCGTTGAATTCAAAGTAAACGGCTTGGAGAATTTACGACCGATGTCAGGATAAGATACCCAACTGATTGCCTTGGAAACCGATATCCTCATATCAATTGTAATTATTATTGTACTGCTCATTGTGTCAGGTTTTTTTTCCGGTTCCGAAGTTGCATTCTTTTCGCTGAAGAAAAAGCAACTACAATCAAGCGAAAAAGGACGCCGGAAATCCGATAAGAGGATCCGTGATTTACTCGAACGACCGCGAAAACTTCTGGTTACGATTCTAATTAGCAATACGCTTGTGAACGTTGGGATTGCAATTACAGCCGCAGTGCTTGCACTGCGGCTGGCTGTTTATTTAAACATAAACCCGGCAGTCGCTATTACCGTTGAAGTTGTTGTGATCACTTTTCTGATTTTAATCTGCAGTGAAATTACTCCCAAAGTACTTGCCTCGAAAAAGCCGCTTGAATTTGCGAGATTCGCTTCATACCCGATGAGCTTGATGTATTCGACGCTCTATCCCGTCTCGGATATTTTGACCTGGGTTGCCGGAACAACGCAAAAAGTCGTTCGGGTTGAGAAACTACAAAAAGCAATATCGGGTGATGAGTTGAAGACGCTTGCCGAAGTAGGCACCGAGCGTGGAATGTTAAAGCATGATGAGGGAAGTTTAATTCAAAGCGTTGTCGACTTTGGCGACACAACCGTTCGTGAAATTATGGGGTCCCGTGTCGATATGGTCACACTGCAGGCAGATACGCCTATAAGCGAGACAATGGAGGTCATTCGGAACAGCGGGCATTCACGCATTCCTGTATACGATGAACATCCGGATGATATTAAAGGTATTTTATATGCGAAGGATCTTCTGCCGTTTCTCGGAAGGAGAAAAAAGAAAGGTAAATCGACTTTGAAATCGCTCGTCCGCGAAGCGCTCTTTGTCCCGGAAAGCAAACCGGTAGAAGATTTGCTCCGGGAATTTCAATTGAGAAAGACCCACATTGCACTCGTCGTCGATGAATACGGCGGTGTATCCGGGCTTGTTACGCTTGAAGATATAATCGAAGAAATAGTGGGTGATATTCGCGATGAACACGACCGCGAAACGCCATATTATAAAAAAATCAAAGAACGGGAATACCTGTTTAACCCGACGATAGGCATTCATGAAGTTGAGGAAATGTTCGAGCTGCAGTTGACGCGTGCGGACGTCGATTACGATACACTCGGCGGATTTCTTTTTACTCATCTCGGAAAAATCCCCGAGAAGGGACAGCGTTTTCATTACTTCGGTCTTGAATTTATCATAGAACGGATCAGCGACCGGCGAATTACACGAGTTAGCGTCATCGATACACGTGAATTTATTGCAGATCAGAAAGAAGAAATTAGATGAACGTGCGACGCACTTCCCCGTATTTCGAGAGGATGCATCCCTCATGTCATATCTATTGACAACGGGTAAGTGCGTCGCACGTTTTTGTATATCAATAATATAAGTTTTAAATCTTAATAAAGAGTGAAATATGTATCTACGAATTACCATAGTACCAATATTTTTGATTATTTATTTATCCGGCGGCTTACTCGGCCAATGGCTTGGTGAGTATGGCAGTGCGCGAAACGCGATGGTTGTGAGTGAACATGCGCTTGCCTCGGAAGCCGGCATCCGTATTTTACGTAACGGCGGTAATGCCGTGGATGCCGCCGTCGCCGTGGGATTTGCGCTCGCCGTCGTTTATCCCGAAGCCGGCAACATTGGCGGGGGCGGATTTATGGTGATTCGTTTTCCGGATGGAACGGCAACGACAATCGACTATCGTGAAAAAGCCCCCGCGCTTGCACATCGGGATGTTTATATCGATGAGGACGGCGATCTGCAACGTAATTGGAGTTTACTCGGTGCCCGCGCCGCAGGTGTTCCCGGGAGTGTTGCCGGACTTCTCAAAGCATGGGAACAATACGGCAGGTTACCGCTTGCGGATTTACTCGACCCTGCTATTCGTCTTGCGAGTGACGGGTTCATTCTAAAAACAAACGACCTCCGTGTAATATATTCATCAAGACGTCAGCTTACCCGTTTTGAAGAAACCGCTGAAATATTTTTTCCCGGCGGCAGAACCTACAAAGCAGGCGACCGGTTTGTGCAGCCGGATCTTGCACAGACCCTTGAACGCATACGCGATCAGGGGAAAGACGGTTTTTACCGGGGAGAGACCGCGGATCTGATCGTCGAAACAATGCAACGGCACGGAGGTTGGATAACGCACGATGATCTTGCAAACTATGAAGCGGTTGAGCGTGAGCCGGTGCGCGGTATTTACAGGGGACATGAAATTATCTCGATGGGTCCGCCGAGCAGCGGAGGCGTTGCGCTTATACAAATGCTTCAAATGCTTGAGAATGCCGATCTGTCGGAGTACAGGCATAGATCGACCGAACACATACATTTAATTGCAGAGGTAATGAAGCGGGCATTTGCCGACCGTAACGCATATATCGGAGATCCCGACTTTGTCGATATACCTCTTGAAATGCTGCTCTCGCCGGAGCACAACAGAGCGCATTATGAATCAATAGAACCGGACCGGGCTGCTGAAGTAGATATAATTCCTATTACCCGGGAAGGGAGTGAAACGACGCATTACAGCGTTGTCGATGACGATGGGGTAGCCGTGAGCGTTACCACTACGATAAACAGTTTGTTCGGGTCGAAACTTGTAGTCCGGGGCGCCGGTTTCTTCCTGAATAACGAGATGAACGATTTTTCATTACAGCCGGGTGTCCGGGATCAGTTCGGGCTTCTTGCATCCGAGCCGAACAAAATTGAGCCCGGCAAACGTATGGTCAGTTCGATGACGCCGACCATCGTCGTTTATAATAATGAACCGGTTTTGATTCTGGGTGCACGGGGAGGACCGCGCATTATCAGTGCGGTTTTCAACGTTGTGACCAATGTGATCGATTTCGGAATGCAGCTTGACCGTGCGGTTGGCGCGCCGTTTTATCATCACCAGTGGCATCCCGACCGGCTCGAATACCTTCCGAATGCACTGTCTTTCGGACAATTAAGAGAGCTGCGCAGGATGGGGCATGCTCCCTCGCGCCGCCGTATTATGGGAAGAGTAGCGGCGATTGCCCGTAACGGCGATTATCTAAACGGAGCGACCTCGTTATACAGCGGCGGCGGCATAAAAGGATACTAAATTATGGGTGGAGTCGAGTACGCGGTTCCGATTGGAATTGCGTTATTATTATATTTTCTCTTTCCCGCGTACCTGCATAACCGCCGGCGAAGATTAGTTGAAAAAATGCAGGATGAATATGATTCGACCGTTATTCGCGCCGGTGAAGTGCAGCTTGCCGGTGCATGGTTCCGGTTTCCTGCGGCGCTCGCCGTCACATCCGATCTATTAATTGTTCACAATGTGTTGTCGATATTTCCCGATATAATTCCTTTCGAGCGGCTCCGCAATCTGACCCTCCAATATAAACCCACCAAAACAATCCCTCATCCCGAAGACGATTCACCCACCGGAAATGTGCTTATTATAACTACCACCGAAAACACCTACCGTATTCTATTTGAAAAATCCGAAGAAGCGTTAGAGTGGAAGACGGCTATAGAGCAGGCGGTGTGAGAGGGGGAGGCATAGGGTGATTGGATTAATGGTCCCGATAACTATCAGGATGGATGATTGGTTGATTGGGTGATTGAAGGAATGGATGGTAGCTATCTCACGAAAATATCTGAAGAACCATAATTATTAACCGCAAATTTACATAATCACTCCTTACGCTTACACGCAGCACCCTCATAAATAAATAAAACTACCCGGACAGATTCTCAATTTACAAAGAGTCGTTCAAAAACGGTATAGTATCCCGCCCCCCTCCCGGTGCATTATTCTGACCAGATGGTGGATATTGGGCAGTTGGGTTTAGACATAAACTGCTAATTATGTGATGTTTTCGGTGATTTTGTTTGGCATGGTTGTTGAAGTTAATATTGTGAAAATATGATTTTTTACTTTATAACTACGTGTGTTTGTATAAAATCATAATAAATACTTCGATTCTTTATAATTATTTTTGATAGATTAGAAGGTGTAACGTTTAGTCTTATGAATGTTGACTATCTCATTGTCGGGTCAGGTTTAACAGGCTCTGTAATAGCTCGGTATCTGTTTGATGCTGGATTTGATGTACTAGTTTTAGAACGTCGCCATCATGTGGGTGGTAATGTATATGATATAACGCACCAAAGTGGGATAAGAATTCACGCATACGGTCCTCACTACTTTCGTACCAATTCAGAGAGAATTTGGAATTTTGTAAATCGATTTAGTTCATTTTACAAGTATGAAGCTTGTATCAAGTCATTAGTCGATGGAATTTATGAAAATTGGCCAGTGTCCGAACTATATATAAAAAAAACAATTGGAGATCATTGGCGACCTCATTTCTATGGAATCCCTAAAAATTTTGAAGAAAAATCGTTATCTATGATGCCAAAGGTTGTGTATGAAAAATTTATAAAGGGCTATACTCAAAAGCAATGGGGAATAGATCCAAGGTACTTATCTTCTTCTTTAGCTGGAAGATTTAAAGTGCAAAGTGATAACGATCCAAGATTAAAACAGCATAAATATCAAGGGATTCCTGTCGATGGATATGCTCGCTTGATGGAGAATATGCTATCGGGAATTCCTGTTGAAACAAATGTAGATTATGTTAAGAATGTAGATAAATATAAATATAAGAAAAAAATGATTTATACAGGTCCTATTGATGAATATTTTGGGTATGATAGTGGAAGGTTAAAATATCGTGGGCAACGAAGAAGGCACGAAGTTGTTAAAACGAATAATTATATATTACCGTTAGGACAAGTGAACAATCCGGATCTAAATAATGGTAAGTATATCCGTACATTGGAATGGAAACATATGATGCCACCTGATTTTGTTAATAGTATTCCTATTTCTATTTTGACTCGTGAGTATCCATATACTCCTACGGATCCAGATTGTTTTGAATATCCATTTCCGGATGAGAAGAATAAAAAACTGTATAATAAATATGCCAGTAGGACAAAATCAATGTCAAATATAATATTTTGTGGTCGTCTTGGTGAATATAAATATCTTGATATGGATCAAGCAATAGCTCGTGCTTCAAAGATCGCTTTAAAGATTATTATTAATGAAAAAAGAGAAACGAGTGAATCATTCCCCGAACCAGAGCTTGTTCAAGTTTAAATATTTATTTTCTCAATAACTGTAGTTTACACTATGTCAGCTAATAACGGAAAAACAATAGTAACTAGAAGTAAAACGATTGAAAGCCCAACCAACGATCTACCGACAATAGATATTTGTATTCCTTGTTATCAAGAAAGTTGGAAGTTAAATCAGACAATAGAGAGTATTAAAGAAACATGCGATGTCCCATACACACTTATTGTTCATATTCAGAAGCAGAGTGTTGTAAAGAATAGATTAGCATGTTTGGAAAAATCGACAAATCCTTACGTTCTTTGGCTAGATGACGATGTCAAATTTACAACACGAGATTGGGCTAGTAAGACTTTACTAAGATTAATGAGTAATGAACGTCTGGGTATCGTAGGTGTTCGGGTTATTCATAGCGAATTTCGTAAACCCCGATATGAGAGAAATACAGGTTATAGAATTGATGTTTGCGGGGCTTTTATGATGACCCGAAAAATACCCGGGGTGTATTTCGATGAAAAATATATTGCAAGTCAGGCGGAAGATACTGATTATTGTTATCAGGTGATTCAAAAGGGATATAAGATATATCAGGATAATAGTATTGAGATCCTGCACTTTGCTCCACACAAAAATGTAAATGCTTCAAACAAATTCAATAATACATATTTTTTCCAGAAATGGGGGCAATCTCTTAATTATTTTCCTAAAATCTCAATCTGCATCCCCACATACAACAGATCACAATACCTTAAACAAGCAATAGAGAGTGCACTGAACCAATCATACTCAAATTATGAGATAGTAATTCTCGATGATGGTAGTACAGATAATACTGAACAAGTAATAAATAGTATTAATAATGATAAAATTAAGCATTATAAGAATTCAAGAAATTCCGGACGTCCTTATACCAGAAATAAATGCATTGAATACGCAAAAGGTGAATACATCCTCTGGTTAGACGATGATGATATTTTAGCCGAAAACACAATTAATAGATATATAGAAACCCTAAACAACAATAAAAGTATAGATGTACTCTATGGAGAACTTCAGCTCATTGACTCCTTCTCAAATATTATTGAGAATAAAATTATCCCGCAGGACTTTTATAATGACTCTCCGAGAATACTGTTTAATTTAATTAAAGGACAAGGCGGTATGATACCTTTTGGGGGGAGTATTGTTCGGAAAAGTTTATATGAAAAATATGGTAGATATAATAAAGAATTCACACGAGCACAAGATGCAGAGTTTTGGATTCGAATAGCCCCTTATGCAAACTTCAAAAAAGTAAACGCCGTGACATATTATTATCGTCAACACGAAAATAATATTTCTCTCGGTAAATTTATAGATCTATCTTATGAGTCTTTATTGTTATCAAAATTGTTGAATTCAAATGTATTCTGTTATGTATTAGATAATTATAATTGGCAAGATTATGAAAAAGCGAAATATCAATTCTATAGCGATGTAGCAAGGAGGTTTTTTCAATTTAGGGATTTCTTCAATGCTTCGCGAATTCTGGAAAAATTGAATAATGTTTATAATCAGCCTGAAGACAGAGAATTGTTAATCTATAGTTATCTCGGTTCGGGAGAACTTGAAAAAGCCGAAAAAAATATAATAAGTTTAAAACACGAAAATCCTTTTGAGGGATGGTTGAATGGCATTAAAGCGTTACGTCGGGAATTGAATAATGGAATATCGCTTAAAAATATACCCAAAATTAGGAAAGATATAGAATCTTATATTGGTAACAAACAGTTTGGACAGGATTGCTTTGATGCGGTCTTTGCACTGGGGCAAATTAGCGAGAAATTAAAAGAGAAAGAAATAGCATATAAATATTACAGCCTGGCCATTTCACGAAATCCGGTAAATAAAATAGCTTATGAAAAAGGTATAATTCTAGAAAAAGAGTTAGCTTTAGATCCGAAAATCAATGGAATACGAAAGAGATTGCTTGAGAGTGTATCAGTTCCTGATGAAACTGTTTTGAATGAATACTATTCTAAAAATGTGAAGCAGAATGAATTGAATAAATCAATTCAAAAGGCGGAATACGAGATTCAAAATGGTAATAAATCGGAAGCAAGAGAGATTCTTGAAAAAATAATGACCCAGGATCCGAATAACATAGATGCTTTGAACAACCTCTCCATTCTGGAAATATTGGAAGGGAACTACGAAAATGCCGCACTTCTACTGAAAAAAGTGGTTGATATAGATCCAACGAACGAAGCAGCCACAGAAAATATAAAATACCTGGAAAATATTCTCGCTATTTCCCGATACTTAGTTGAATCTGAGCGTTGTGTGGAAGAAAAAGAATATTCAAAAGCAAAGAAATTATTAAACAAAATATTGTCTATTGATGCTAAGAATGTTGATGCATTGAATAACCTTTCGGTAATACACATGCTCGAAGGTAATCATCTTGAAGCAGCAACCACAATAGATAGTATTATTGATATTGACCCTCAAAACGAGACAGCTGCAGAGAATCTCAAAATAATTGAAAATGTAATTTCTGTCCAGGCAGAATAAAAAGGATTAAACCTATGTCAAGACATCAAAAGAAAAAATCAAAAAAACGTAATTCATCCAAAAACTCTTTACGAACCCCTTCACTCTCTCTCTGCATGATCGTCAAAAACGAAGAAAAATACCTTGCAGGGTGTTTAGAAAGCGTGCAGGGAATAGTCGATGACATTGTTATCGTCGATACCGGATCGACGGATGCAACGATCGAGATTGCAAAAAAATATAATGCCCGGATTTTTCATTTTGAGTGGATCGATGATTTCTCCGCCGCACGGAATGAATCGCTGCGCAACGCCGCCGGGAACTGGATACTCTATCTCGATGCCGACGAGCGCTTGATGCAGCCCAACAAAAAGTATATTAAAAAATTACTCAAGCGAAACGACGTGGGCGCTTATTACATCACCGTCCTGGGTGAACAGCAGTACAGAGACCGGAAACAGCAATTATCGATGCCGTATCCACGTTTATTCAGGAAAGATCCTCGTATAAAATTCGAAGGAAAAGTACACGAGCAGGTCGGTCCTTCGGTAGAACGTGCAGGATTTCCCATTGTCTGGTGCGATTTAAAAATTGAACACCTCGGCTATGATCAATCGTGGGAGGTAATTGAGGAAAAATGTCAAAGAAATGCGGAACTGCTCCATAAACAAATCGCCGATAATCCCGATGATTTTTATGCACGGTTTCAGCTCGGCAATACGTTAAGTATGCTTGGCAACGTTGAAGAAGCGGACAGCGTATTGACAGAAATGCTCTCTATGGACGGCATCACAAAGAGTATATATGCTTCAGCATATAATCTGCTCGGTGCACACAGGATCAATGAGGGGAATTACGATAAAGGAATTGAATACTGTGTCGAATCCCTTCACTATGCAAATTACCAGGTTATGGCCCGATGGTTTATTGCGAATGCATACATTAAATATAACGATTATCATCAGGCAGCGGTATATCTTGAAGAAATGAGACAGATACTCGACGGAAATATGACCGTTCAAAACAAAACTCTCCCCTCGTACGATTTGCAAATTGAAAAAACAACCGTTTTAAATGAGCTCGGGAAATGTTATTTGATGTTAGAAGAAACCGGGAAAGCACACGATGCATTCTCCGGATCGCTATCTCTCGATATAACGGGCGATGCACTTGATGGTTTGGTTCAAATTTATAAACATGAAAGTCGATATGAACAAGCGTGTGAGTTGGTAAGTAAAAGTTTACAGGCAAACCCGCGCGATCCGAAGCTCTATGAGATGATGGTGGAGCTTAATATGGAAAGAGGAAGTATTCCGGATGCACGTAAAGTACTGACGCTCGCCGAAGAGAATGATATTACTTCATTTACGTTGCAAAAATATGCCGCGCAAATATCTCTCGATCAAAAAGATGTCCATACTGCATTTGAGCAATTGAAGAAAATGAGAAGCGTCATTCCTCCGGAACGACAGGATCTTCTCGAGAGGATTGATATGCTTGAGAGGAAGTTGGAGGGGAGTGGGGGGTGATTGGGTGATTGGATGATTGACTGATTGAAAAGTCCAACCAACCAATCAATCATATAATCAATACACAATCCATCCAAATTGAATAGCATACCCGCTGATAGATTCCACTTTCCCTCGCTCACTCAACTTTTGTGAGTGAAAAAATCAAAGCGTCAAAAGTGAGGAGAAGGCTTACCTCTGGGTTGTTTTTTTCTTGTCGTGAAGGTAGAAATAAACACCAACAGCGATTAATATTACTATGCCAACTAAAAAAAACACGGCAAGATTATCCATTATTACCTCCAAATCTGTCAATATTGTAAGCTAATATAAAACACATCACCACAAAAATTATCCCAAGGGTAAAAATAGAAACATTAACTCCCTCTGGGGATATTATCTGTCCTAGAACAAGTGCAACAAAAGCAAGTTTGCCGATGTCGTAAATCGCTTTAGAAAGATTTTCACGTCTTTTCATATTTTAAACAATGTACAATATATTTTTAAATAAGGCAACCCGGTAATTGCCTAATGGATGGATTAATGCCTGTCCGCCGTCTTCAGTCAAAGGCGGATCTCAATAAGACTGATGAATCTCAGTCTCAAGCCTCCGGCTTAAATCAATCAATCAATCAATCATTCATTCACTCTTACTCCACCGTCGCCTAAAATTATCTGAATTCCATTAAAGTTTTCCGCTTTCCTGCCGATAATATAAGTAGAAGCCATTAAACGGCTTAAATTCCGACAAACCGGGCACGGATGCCCGGATTCACTTCATAAATACAAGGAGGTAGTTATGTCAGTCACATCAGGAGCGCGCATTAACACCAACATCGGTGCGTTAAATGCGTTAAATGCGCTCAACAACGTAAATCGTCAGCTTGGAGTACACCAGTTGCGTCTTGCGACGGGTAAGCGCATCAACTTCGGCGCCGACGATCCGTCCGGATTTGTAATATCCAAGAAGATGGAAGGCAGTATCCGTGCGATGGAATCCGCGCTGACCAATATCGGTGATGCGCAGAGTGTGTACGGCGTTGCGGAGGGCGGTTATCAGACCATAGCCGATATTCTGGTTCAGGTCAAAGAGAAACAGACCAGGGCGGTAAACGGCGCTATGGGCGGCGATGAGCTGGATGCTATTGCAGCCGAGATCAACCAGCTTATGCACGAGATCGATGATATCCGGGGGCAGACCAAATTCAACAATCAGGCACTGCTTAACGGTAGTTATACAGCCACCTTCCAGGTCGGTGAAGAATCGAGTGCTACGTTTAACGTATCCTTTGCTGCTACGGTAACATCGGGAGGTCTTCTTTCTGTTGCAGCCGGAAGTGTTACTTCTGCTAATATAGGTACACTGACTGTTGACCCAGCATTGAAGACTGTCAACACCGAGATAGGTAAGATCGGTGCAGCGGTGAATCGTCTTGCGGTGAAGGAAGAAAACCTGACGACCGCGATAACCAACACCGAAGCGGCAAAGAGCAGAATTCTGGACGCCGATATTGCCAAGGAGCAGATATCGTCGATTAAGCTCCAGATCTTGCAGCAGACCGCAACGGCGCAGTTAGCACAAGCGAATATGTCGCCGCAGGTATTCTTATCGTTGTTCTAAATTAAAAACGGGCATGGAAGCCCAAACAAGTAAAACACACAATACAAGGAGGTAATTATGTCAGTCACATCAGGAGCGCGCATTAACACCAATATCGGTGCATTAAATGCGTTAAATGCGCTCAACAATGTAAACCGTCAGCTCGGAGTACACCAGTTGCGTCTCGCCACAGGTAAGCGTATCAACTTTGGCGCCGACGATCCGTCAGGATATGTAATATCAAAGAAGATGGAAGGGAGTATCCGTGCGATGGAATCAGCGTTGACGAACATCGGCGATGCGCAGAGTGTGTATGGTGTTGCAGAGGGTGGATATCAGACCATAGCCGATATTCTGGTTCAGATTAAAGAGAAGCAGACCAGGGCGGTAAACGGTGCTATGGGTAATGATGAGAAAGATGCTATAGCTTCGGAAATCCAGCAGCTTATGCATGAAATCGATGATATTCAGAGCCAGACCAAGTTCAACGGTCAGACGTTGCTCAGCGGGTACTCTGCCACATTCCAGGTGGGTGAAGATTCTGGCGCTATATTTACCGTTGCATTCAGTGCTGATGTCACGGCATTGGGATTACTCGGTACAGCCGCCGGTTCTGTAGCAGCCGGTAATATAGCAGGCCTTACGGTCGATAATGCACTGAAGACAGTGAACACCGAGATAGGAAAGATCGGCGCGGCGGTGAATCGTCTCGCGGTGAAGGAAGAGAACCTGACGACCGCGATAACCAACACCGAAGCGGCAAAGAGCAGGATTCTGGACGCCGATATTGCCAAGGAGCAGATATCGTCGATCAAACTCCAGATACTGCAACAGACCGCGACGGCGCAGTTGGCTCAGGCGAATATGTCGCCGCAGGTCTTCTTATCGTTGTTCTAAATTAAAAACGGGCATGGAAGCCCGAACAGGTAAAACACACAATACAAGGAGGTAATTATGTCAGTCACATCAGGAGCACGCATTAACACCAACATCGGTGCATTGAATGCGTTGAATGCGCTTAATAATGTGAACCGTCAACTTGGAGTACACCAGTTGCGTCTTGCAACCGGTAAGCGCGTCAACTTCGGTGCCGACGATCCATCAGGATATGTAATATCCAAGAAGATGGAAGGGAGTATCCGTGCGATGGAATCCGCGCTGACCAACATCGGCGATGCACAGAGCGTATATGGGGTTGCAGAGGGAGGTTATCAGACCATAGCCGATATTCTGGTTCAGATTAAAGAGAAGCAGACCAGGGCGGTTAATGGTGCTATGGGTAATGATGAGAAAGATGCTATCGCGTCGGAGATACAACAGCTCATGAACGAGATCGATGATATCTCGACACAGACTAAATTTAACGGTCAATCGCTTCTATCGGTAGTCGGTGGTTCCACAAACTTCTCGGCTAACTTCCAGGTAGGAGAGGATTCAGGTTCAACTTTTAAAGTGGAATTTGCGAAAATTGACAGTGCAAATGCTCTGTTGTCAGTTGCAGCCGGTTTTACGGTTACTGCATCGAATATCGGAGATCTGGAAGTTGATAAAGCACTGAACACAGTGAATACAGAAATCGGTAAGATCGGTGCAGCAGTGAACCGTCTTGCCGTGAAGGAAGAAAACCTGACGACTGCGATAACCAACACCGAAGCGGCAAAGAGCAGGATTCTGGACGCCGATATTGCCAAAGAGCAGATATCGTCGATCAAGCTCCAGATCTTGCAGCAGACTGCGACGGCGCAGTTGGCTCAGGCGAATATGTCGCCGCAGGTCTTCTTATCGTTGTTCTAAGTAAATCGAGAGCAAGGAAGCTCATAATACTAAAACAAACAATACAAGGAGGTAGTTATGTCAGTCACATCAGGAGCGCGCATTAACACCAACATAGGTGCGTTAAATGCGTTGAATGCGCTCAACAACGTGAACCGTCAGCTCGGTATGCACCAGTTGCGTTTAGCGACGGGTAAGCGTATCAACTTCGGCGCCGACGACCCGTCGGGATTCGTGATCTCGAAGAAGATGGAGGGAAGCATTCGGGCGATGGAATCTGCATTAACGAACATCGGTGATGCACAGAGTGTGTATGGTGTAGCCGAAGGCGGCTATCAGACCATAGCCGATATTCTGGTTCAGATTAAGGAGAAGCAGACCAGAGCGGTGAACGGCGCTATGGGCGATGATGAAAAAGCCGCAATTGCAGCGGAAATAAATCAGCTCATGGAGGAGATCAACAACATCCATGATCAAACCAAGTTCAACGGGCAAGCGCTGTTATCCGGTGGATCTTTCTCGGCAAATTTCCAGGTGGGCGAAGAAAGCACGGCAACCTTTAGTGTTGCATTTACCGCAACGGTAGCGGTCGGTACGGGCGGAATGTTGAGCGTCGCCGCGGGATCGGTTGATAAAGACAATATCGATCAATTGACCGTAGACGATGCGCTGAAGAAAGTGAATACCGAGATCGGTAAGATCGGCGCAGCGGTGAACCGTCTTGCAGTGAAGGAAGAGAACCTGACGACTGCGATAACCAACACCGAAGCGGCAAAGAGCAGGATTCTGGATGCAGATATTGCCAAAGAGCAAATATCCGCTATAAAGCTCCAGATATTGCAGCAAACAGCTACGGCGCAGTTGGCCCAGGCGAACATGTCGCCGCAGGTCTTCCTGTCGCTGTTTTAATTCGTTAATAGTTACCGGTTAATGGTTCAAAAAACCATTAGCCGGTAACGATTATTCTGAAAACAATTTACAATTAGCAGGTTACACAATGCAAGTTGCTCAAACTACGGTTGAAGAAAATAGGGTGAAAAAAGCGAAACACTATCAGAGCAATGCCCAGGCGCAATCTGCGCTCAAGGTCTATCGGAATGAACAGGCATTGAATTTATCACCTGTAGAAGTAATTAAGCGGATTTACGACCTTGCGATTCAGCATTGTAAACGGGACAACCCTGAAAAAGCACAGCGGGTAATTTCCGAACTCATTGTTGCTCTCGATTTTACGCAGGGAGAATTATCGGTCGACCTGTTTCACATGTACACTTATTTAAAAAAATGTATTCGTGAAGGGAAAATGGACGAAGCGGTGGATTTGCTTCAGGAGTTGAGAGAAACATGGGTTGAAGCGTTTAATCTACAGTAAATATAATGAGTTATACTTATGACACCCGTATCATCATCGACATTAAATATAGATTCGCTTGTACAGCAGTTAAGAACAAGTGAAAGGACGGTCCTGACACCGTTGCAGAACCGGAAAACGAGTCTGAATGCACGGCTGAAAGCGCTGGCTGATTTAAAAGCAAAGCTGGATGCATTACACGCACAGGCGGATAAATTGGCAACAACCGGTAATGCATCGTTCTCGTCTGTGTATAAAGCATCAAGCTCCGATACCGATGTCTTGTCGGCAACTGCTTCGTCGGCACAGTCGATGGGAAATCACCAGATCACCGTTCATCAGATTGCAAAATCGGATACGGTGATTTCCTCTCAATTGACCGGAGAGAATACGGATATAGTGAGCGCTGAAGGTACCGGGGTGAAGTCATTTAAGATAACGATCGACGGTGTCGATATGGCTATTGAGGTTAATCTTGAAGAAGGAGATTCGAATCACACTGTGCTGGGGAAGATTGCAAATGCGATAAACTCCTCCGGCGCCAAGGTGAATGCATCGGTAATCCAGAATACCCCGACGACAAGCCGTCTGGTAATATCCGGCGAAGGAACAGGGTCGGGCAACGCCATCCACCTCAGTAATACAGAAGGAACGTTACTGGATCAGATTGGCTTATCTGCCGGTGTCATTTCCGAAAGGCAGGCGTCGACCGCAACCGACGGCGGATACTTACATTCGGATGTTGTGGAACTGAATTCGGAATTTACAATCAATGGGGTACATGTGATTCGTGGATCGAACACGGTTGACGATGTTCTCGATGGCGTCACCATAAACCTTAAAAAAGCGGATGAGAATCCTGTTATTATTTCGGTCGGTGTTGATACCGTGAAAATTCGTGAATCAATCGAGGAATTCATTGAGGATTATAATGCTGCCCTGAGCTATCTGAATTCCAGAACAACTATCGACCCGGCTACGAGGGTACGTCAAATATTTGCCGGCGATCATGTCTTTCGGTTCCTGCGCATGGATTTACGGTCGATTGTTGGTAATCCGGTGACAAGCGTCGCGGAGGGAAATCCTTCGATGCTTGCGGAGATCGGGATCGGCATAGCTGCCGACGGAACATTATCCATCTCGGACGGTGCAAAGCTGGACGAACTGCTGCAAACGGACAGCGCGAAAGTTGCCGATCTGTTTCATTCCGGGAACGGGGTTGCAGTACAATTAAAAGAAAGATTAAGTGAGTTCGTATCGACGGGCGGTATTATTGAAAGCAGCAGAGATGGAACCGATAATAGAATCACCGGTATTAACAATCGCATCGACCGGCTCGAACAAAATATTGAAAATAGAGTGCAGAGGTTTCGCGATGAATTAATTCGATTGCAGGGAGTATTGCAAATGGCAAATCG
>PWTU01000066.1 GCA_003562775.1 Ignavibacteriales bacterium | reverse complement strand
TCTCCGTTATGTTCGGAAATACAAGCCGGCCAAAGAGCGGATCGTCAAGCTCAATTTGTCCGCTATAATCCATGCCGTGACACGCACCGCAGAGAAAAACATTGTCTGCAAAATGACGCCCTCTCTCGATGGTCAGAGGATCAAACGAAACTTCGAACTCCTGTATTTCAACCGTATAAATTTTGTTGAGACGGCGCTCAGTGGAAATGTGGATGACAAGATAAAAGAGCACCAATACTACAATGAGACCGCCGAAAGTGAATCCAATCCATTTGAGGATTTTTTTCATACTGTCTCCCTTTTAATGTATACTGTTGTTTTGGTAAGCGTGATACAGCAGCACTCTACGCGAACTCCTTTACCGTATCTCTACCTTAAAATCAACTGTTGTTATCGATTTCGATCGTACATTGACTTCCTTTGCAATAACATGCGGATCTTCATAAATATACTGTACTACTTCATTTCCCGACGTCCGTGTATCGCGGATCTGTACACCTCCATGCCATACCCGGAGTTTGTAATTCCCGGGAGGGATATTTTCGAGTATAAAGTTTCCATCTCCATCGGTTATCGCGTAATACGGATGTTCCGTTACGACGATGAACGCACTCATCCACGGGTGTCCTGCGTCGCACACAGCGTGATATATGCCGGCTCGATCGAACAGAGCAGGACGGATGGAAGTTTGCTGTCCCTTAATCGGCTGCGCAATGTTAAAGATTGTCTTTCCGTCATCAATATGATACGCACGTACATTGTGTAGAATTTCGTCGCTGTTGCGGATCACAAGCTGTCCGCCGAAAGGAAGCAGAGTCACATGCGGCTCAAAGTGACAATCCTTTTGATCGAGAACAACCGTCTCCGTATGTTCGAATCTTTTTCCTTCGGTAATATTTGCTAAGTATACCACCGCATTTTTTAATCCATGATTGCCGCCAACCGACAATCGCGGTGAAGGAGTTGACGATCCGCAGCAGTGCACGTCCTTGTGTACCGGTAGTATGGGAATGGGAGGTGTTTCACCCTCGAGTGAAACCCTCCCTGTTATAATCCCTCCGCTTTCTACCGACACAGCCCTGTATGACGATTGCGAGAAAGTCGTCTGAAACGTTACAATAAGAGCGATTAACAATATAACCCGCATATTATTGTCCCCTAAGAACCGGTTCAGGAACGGGATTATGTATCGGCGGCAGCGACATAAAATATGCAAACATCGCTTTTAGGTCTTCTTCCTTTGCTTCGGCAAGGTTAAACCAGGGCATCGGAGGAAGAATGGGGCGTCCCTCACCCATATGCTGACCGGTGCGCATCGCTTTGATAAACATTTCTTCGGTCCACGAACCGATACCGGTTTCTTCGTCCGGCGTAAGGTTTGCGGCATAGGTTATACCCCACGGACCGGCAAATCCGGTGAGATGATGGTTACCCAAAAATCCCCACCCGTCCATACCGAGTACCCCATCCGGTACTTCCGGTAATACATCATCGGCCGGATGTCCCATATATTGACGGTCCATATCGAACGACATTCCTTCGGGTCCGAATTTTTTTGGAGTGTGACAATCGTGGCAACCACCGATTGTCACGAGGTATTTACCGTGCTCGATTAATGATTGTGTATCACTTCCGGATGCTGGTGCCCCGATAGCAACAGGGGCCGGTGTGTTAAATGTATACACAATAACCACCGCTATGAGAAGTGCACAAAAGATTCCGATGTATGATTTGGTATTCATGAGATTCTCCCTGTGTTATTTTGTTGTCTGTGATTAGATCTGTGTTCACCATTTTCGACAAATCTCTCTGAGTTTCCGTCATACGGTACAAAGCCCTTATAACCGGCAACTCTTCCGATTTTTCCAAACGTCTTTGCTACTATATTTTGTATAGTTATCGGTATCCCTGCTCTAAATTGTTCTCCGTAATATTCATCAAGTATCGTTGCGAGCTGGAGAAAATTTTTCGGCGATCCGTTTCTGTTCAGTTTACCTTTCTTGCTCAGTGAATAGATCGTCTCGAGCATAAATTCCAAACGTAAAGCGGGCTGGCACTCTACTATCAATTCAAGCGGTGTATCGCCTGCATTCCAGAATGTATGCGGTACCTTTTCCGGTGCAACTATGGATTGTCCGGCAGTGAGTATATACTCCTTACCGTCACATTTAAATCCCGCGGTTCCACTGATGACCTCGAACGATTCAGTCTGTCCGACGTGAAAGTGTTCGGGCGGTCCCTGGGCGCCGACTTTATTCCATACGTGCATTTTGAGCAGATCACCGTTTGAATCTTCCGAGGTGATCAGGAAGGTAATCTTTTCACCGGTTACCGGGTTTTCGATAACGTCGTTTGTCTTTGCCATCGCTGATGCTATTAATCGTTTGCGAACTGACAGGACACGCTCGGATTAAAATCGGCAAATATCCCGCTCGGATTCTCCTTTTCCGTCCATACGTGCAGCGCCCAGAAACCGAGTTCGTGGTTCGGGTGATACTGCTGTTCGAATATGACGGGCGGTTCTTCATCCGAAGGATGTATTTCAAAAGGAATAATATATTCCACCCCCACAAACTCTAACTCTCCATTTTCAAGCGGTTCGTACAGAAGTACCTGCGGTTCGAGGTGATTTATTCTTCCGTCGAAAAATTCCATTCTGCCGTAGTGATATCCCATTCCCCCTAATTGCGGGTCTACCACGCACGGTGAGAGCGGTGTGTCCCATCCTGCGGCGATCGCATTGTCCACATTCCGGAATGAACTTGTGGTATTGCGAACTTCATCCAGTAAAACATCGATACCGTTATTGTCGGTTGACGTTGAACTGGAACAACCGAAAAATATTGCCATGCTCAGCAATACAATGAACTTATTTTTCATAGGTATCCTCCCTAAGAATTTGTGTGGTAAGTATTGTTATGTTTGGTTATTTTATTTATATTTCAAAATCGCTCAAAGCAAGAAAAAGCGTCAAACCCGGTCGATTTCTCTCTCCGATCCGGGCTATATAGTAATACACGTAAAATTCCGGGAAATCACCTCATGGTTGAAGTGAATGCTGAAAAAGGACGCATTACCGAGCTACTCCTGACTTTAGGCCGGGGAGACCGGGATGCGTATAACCGGTTGTTTCCGCTCATCTACGATCAATTACAGCGCCTGGCTCAAAATCAGGTCGGTCGGTGGCAGGCACCCGGACAACTCCGCAGAACGGAACTTATTCACGAAGCATATCTGAAACTTATCGACCAGACACAGACTGAGTGGAAAGACCGGGCTCACTTTTATACTGTTGCTGCAAAAGCCATGCGTCATATTTTGGTGGACCATCATCGCAGAGAGAAAGCGAAAAAAAGAGGAGGGTCGAAAGAAGTACTGCCCTTTGATGACGAATATTCCGAAGTCGAAAAATATGCAGAACATCTGGAAGCACTGCAGGAATTAATGGGACAGCTTGCCGGGGTGAGTGAACGTATGCATACGATCGTAGATCTCCGGTTTTTCGTAGGATTTACCATCGAAGAGATTGCCGAGTTGTTGAACGTTTCTACGAGCACGGTTGACCGGGATTGGAAGGCGGCACGAACCTGGCTATACCGGCAACTGGTAAAGGAATAAAATGAGGTAGCTGTTACCTTTTTGACGTGTTTATAAACAAAGAGTGCAAAGGGATGGAAACCAACCGATTACAACGTCTTTTCCATATAGTCGATACAGCATTGTCGTTACAACCCGACAAACGGATGGATTATGTACTTGAAGCGTGCGGTGGAGATTCGAAATTGAGGAATGAAGTTAAAGAGATAGTGGAAGGTGTTGACGATTCAGAAATGTTCTGGGAGAGCTGGCAGCGATGGAATGATCGCTGGATAAAGGGTTTGTTCCATAACCGGGACAAAACCGATCGGGAAAGTGAGCAGGAAATGATCGGTCCCTGGCGGTTGCTAAAACTGCTGGGAACCGGAGGCATGGGAATCGTATATCTTGCCGAACGCGCCGACGGGAGCTACCGACAAATGGCAGCGATGAAGTTACTTCGCCAGGTATACAAACACAGGGAACTTGAGGAGAGATCGATACATCGTTTTCAGCAGGAACGACAAATACTTGCCCGGCTTGATCATCCGAATATTGCACGGCTTTATGACGGCGGCTATACGGAGGAAGGACTTCCGTGGCTGGCGATGGAATTTGTGGACGGGTTACCGATTATTGACTGGTGTGAGCGGAACAATTGCTCGCTTGGTCAGCGGCTCGAACTTTTTAAAAAGATATGTGATGCAATACGATACGCCCACAAAAACCTGATCGTTCATCGCGATCTGAAACCGGAAAACATTTTGGTGAAACAGAGCGGGCAGGTTAAGATCCTCGATTTCGGTATCGCTAAATTACTGGACGAAGAACTGCCCGATTCCCGGAGCGTGCTGACACAAACCGGCATACGGGCAATGAGTTTGTATTACGCGGCTCCCGAACAAATAACCGGAGAATCGATAACCACCGCCACCGATGTCTATGCCCTCGGGTTACTCCTGTATGAGTTAGTCACCGGTGTCTATCCCTTTAACCTCGAAGGATTACATGTTCGTCAGATCGAGCAGGTTATCCGCACCGAGGAACCGGTTCGACCGAGTATGGCACTACGAAAAGATGTTGCAGGATCCGGCAGTTCCCTGCCTGCAGGCGGACGCGGTGACCTTGACGCTATTACGCTAAAGGCGTTGCGTAAAGAACCGGACCGGCGCTATGAAAACGCCGGCGACCTGCTTGATGATATAATTCGATATCAAAAGAATTTACCTGTGGTTGCCCGGCGGGATACGTTCCAGTACCGGCTGGGAAAATTTGTTAAACGTCGCACCCGGGCGATAGTAACCGCGGTTATGGTTTTAGCCGGAGCGATCGGCCTTACCGCCTACTATACCATGGAGGTGGCTCACGAACGGGACATTGCACAGCGGGAAGCTGCGCGGGCAGAACACATATCGGAATTTCTGGCAGAGATGTTTATTGCTTCGGATCCCAGCGAAGCCCGAGGCGAAAACATTTCTGCACGAGAACTCCTGCACCGCGGGGCAGAACGTATCCAGGAGTTTACCGACCAACCGGAAATTCAGGCAAGTATGATGCAGCTAATCGGACGCGTTTACTGGAGTATTGGCTCCTATGAAGAGGCGGTTCCGATTTTGGAAAAAGCGATTGAGCTGCGGGAAGATAACCACGGCACATCACCCGATGAACTTGCTCTATCTCATTATACGCTCGGTGTCGTATTACACGAACTGGGGGATTACCGGCGGGCGATTCCTCATTTTGAGCAGGCCGTCGAAATATTCCGGATGATTCCCGGTAAAGTATCACCCGAGTATGCTATCAGCTTGGAAAATATGGGATATGTCGAAGATGCCCGTCGAAATTACGAAGCTTCGGAAAAACTTCATCGCGAAGCTCTGGAAGTTCGTTTGACGCTGTTCGGACCGGACCATCCCGATGTTGCAAGCAGCCATCATTCCATAGCAATATTGAGGTTTCATCAGGGCGATCTGGATGGAGCTATTGCCGGGCATCGTGAAGCGGTACGAATATTCCGCATGAACGAAATGATCGATACACGACTGGGCGCCCGCGCCCTCAGGCAGTTAGGAACATCGATGATCGACAAAGGAGATTTCGATGAGGCAGAGGAAATTTTGTTGGAAGTACTGGACGTAAATAAGCGTATTCATGGGGAAAAAC
>PWTU01000536.1 GCA_003562775.1 Ignavibacteriales bacterium | reverse complement strand
ATATTATGAATACTTGCATTATTCTCTTTATCGACAAGATGTGATGTTTGAGCAATTGCAACGATTTGAAAGCAAGACAAGTGTGTGATAATACCGATCAAGACAACTATTGAAAATGGTCTTATTATTTTCATATGTACCTTTCCTGTCAAATAATCGGCTTGACTATTTTAATAAATAGATTTGGTCGTTTTCTTTCCGATAGTTAATACCTACCGACAATGCGACATTTTTAATAATTTCATCAATCGGTTCAACATGATAACTTGCAGTGAGACGGCGTTGTAAGATAGACTCATCTTCGACTTGAATTGTAATATTATATCTGCGTTCAAGTTGTGTTATAACATCCACAAGAGGGGTGCTTTCAAAAATTAGTTCGCCTCTTATCCAGGCAAGCTCCCGCTGTAAATCGACTTTTACCGGGGCGGTAGCTCCTGTCATCAAGTCCCATGTACTCATCATACCCTTCTTTATCGTTACCGCTTGATCATTCGATTCATCTTCACTTCCTAACGAAACCACCCCTTCGGATACTACCACACTAACACCTCCATTTTCCAATATCCTGCTATTAACAATAAACGAGGTTCCTAAGACTTCAATTAATGCTCCGCCGGCATTCACACGGAATGATCGTCCCGAATTTTCACTAACCTCAAAGTATGCCTCACCCTCCAACGATACTTCACGAATATTTTCCGGAAATCGCTCTGGAAATTTTATCATACTTTCGGCATTCAACAGTATACTAGATCCATCGGATAGCCGTATTTTAGTAAATTGCCCTCTTGTTGTTACCACCTCTCTTAGTGCTATCTCCTCCTCGCCGGCTTGTTTAAAACCTCCCGTGTGCCATATAAGCAATAATGGTATCAATATCAGAAATAATAATGATGCCGCCACCTTTAATGTACCGGTAAATCCTGACCTATTATAACGGTAATCTTTCCAGCGTTCGTACTGAAGCCGGTGGTTTAAGGAATTTTTACCAGTAATGGGAGTATTATCTATACCGGCTTCAACAGATAATCGTTTCCATGCTCCATTAATATCCCACTTGACCTTTTTCTCCAGGGAATGCTTCCAAATTTTTTCCAGATACGATAAATAATTTCTTGCTTCCTCATTCTCCGCAATCAACTTTTCAACCTGGTTTCTTTCTTCAGGCGTGGACTCATTCATAACATAGCGTAATATTTTTTCTCTCAATAGATTTATACTCCTCTTACTGGACATTTTGAGAATATTTATTTAATAAAATATATTTCTATCTAATATATATAACAGCCAAGGGTTAAATTACCCTGACACGATATTAAAAATTAATTAAGGTATGTAAAGTTTACAAACGGACTTGACTGAATTTAATTGGATACTATAAAACAGAATAATTATGTATATTCGGTGAGATTTTCCCTAAGAAATCGAAATGCTCTTCCCATTTGAGTCTCAACGGTCTTCACGGAAATTCCAAGAATTTCAGAAATTTCATTATATGTTAGCCCATCTTCCTTTTTCATTAAAAATATGAGGCGACACCTATCCGGTAATCGGTTTATAGCTTTGTATATCGCTTCAGAACATTGTTTTTCACGAAATGTGTGTTCCGGTGTATGTTTCTCTGTTTGGATGGAGTATACATCTACATATTCAGCAAGTTTTTCCACATTTTTATGTTTCAGATAGTTAATCACTTGATTTTTTGTTGCTTTGTAGAGGTACATGCAAGGTGTGCATCGAGGTTTCCAATCACGTCGATTTTTCCATATATTTAAAAACACACTTTGTACTAAATCTTCCGCAGCTTCTGTGGATCTGATAGAACGGTAAGCAAACTGGCAGAGGCGAGGATAATATGATCGGAACATTAATTCAAATGCCGAAGAATCACCTGATCGTATTAAATCAACCCACTGATCTTCGGAAATTGATTTTTCATTGTTTGAAGAGAAAAATCGAAAACCATTTATATGAAACCGAGAGTTACCCATTCCTTTGGCATTTCGATGTCATTATGAAGGTATCCACTATCATTTATTTCCGCCGGAGAAGGATTAGACTCTAACGGGAAGTATAATTAATACATAAATACCTTATATAATTTATACAGAATAAATGGTAATGTCAATTATTACCGGAAATAATAACAGACCATTTTAACACGATCGATCGGCCTATTGTGAGTCAAGCTTTTCGATTGAAAATAATTACCCATCCTTTGTCAGGGACATTTTAACTTAAATTGTTATATATTATATCATCATGTAGATTTTAATTAAAAAGGTTATATTATCTTCACAAAACACCTATTACGTCGTAATACTCATAGAACCCCTGTGCATTGAAAGTATTAAGCAAACTATTAAACCGTAGTAATCTTTGACAGTAATGGCGTTATTCGGTGTGGGGAAATTATTGTTCGGCGAATACCTTATGGCGTTCATTTACTTCATCGTAGTTGCCGTCAGAGCAAGTACGATTTCGTATATTATAAGAAAAGATGATAAAAATTTAATTACACCTTAGGAGACCAACCATGGGTAATAATCAGGATCGTAGAAATTTCTTGAAGACCGGTTTTGTTACCGCAACAGGAATCGGAGTTTTATCGCAAACAGGCACATTTACTAATACCGAGAAACTGCTTGCAGATGTTGCCCGTAGTACTATGCCGAAACGTAAACTCGGTAAAACCGGATTTAATGTCAGCTTATTTAGTCTCGGCAGCGGCAGTACAACTGCACAAGTAGGACAAAGAGAAAATGCAATAGAAATTATTAACCGTGCTCTTGATCTCGGCGTTAATTATATCGCCACCGCCCCTACATATGGAAACGGTGTAAGTGAAACCAACATCGGATTGGTTGTGAGAGAAAGACGGGATGAAGTGTTTCTTGCGACAAAAACACAGGATCGATCGTATGATGGTACCCTGCGCTTATTTGAAGATAGTCTAAACCGGCTGCAAACGGATTATATCGACTTATATCAGATTCATGGTGTTCGGGTTGAAGTGGATATAATTAGCGCTCTGGGCCGGAACGGAGCTGTTCGTGCAATAGAGCGTTTACGGGATGAGGGAGCCGTTCGATATATTGGAATTACCGGTCATCGCAATCCTGATGTATTACTTCGTGGAATATCGGAATATGATTTTGATACGATATTAATGACCCTTAATGCGGGCGACATTCATTATAAGCCATTTCAGAAAAAACTACTTCGATCTGCGATAGAAAAGGATATGGGAATTATAGCTATGAAAGTTGCAGCCCAAGGCAGGATATTCCAGGATAATGGTATTACTTCAATGGCAGATGCATTGGGGTACGTGTTTTCGTTCCCGGTAAGTACAGCAAATGTCGGTATTGCAACTATAAATGAACTTGAGGAGAATGTACGGATTGCACGGGATTTCACAGAATTCTCACAGCAAAAGCTCGCAAACCTCGAACAGCTAACAAAATCATACTATCATGAATCTAACTTTTTTAAGATTGACTGGTGATTTTCAAATTTGAGCACGTTTCGTAAACAATATCTAAAAATCGATATTGCTGCCATCAAAACTTAATTAACACGGAAAATTCTGCCGGTAGATATCCATTGTTTCACCGGGTACGAGTGTGTAATGACTAATAATTCTTTAAGCTGGAATGTTATTGAGGTGTAAGAAGGTTGGGAGTGCAGGGGTATGAATACGGCAGTTTTACTGAAGGAAGGAGAGTTATTTACAACATTTAACCCTAAATAACATAGAAATCTGATTAAAATATTTTTAGCAATTCCGATTTTTGGGGGTCGAGCATATGTCATTAATTATAATTATAATATTGCTCCCTGTTTTCTGATGATAAGATTCCTCACAAATATCGAGATCATCAACGTCGACTACATATTCCTTCTTAAACTCGTATGAATATTGTATTCATCCAGGAATCGTTAATTTATAGTGAATCTCAGATACTTTCCGTAGTGTTTCTGCTGCCTGCTCTGCCGTAATATCTCGCTGCGACTCCGCAAGCATCTCATATCCTACCATGAACTTCTTTATCGTCGCAGACCGCAACAACGGTGGATAAAAATGAGCATGGAGTATCCAATACCCGTAATCCTCATCATCACACGGAGCATTATGCCATCCCATAGTATATGGAAACGACACCTTAAACACATTATCATACTTCGAAAGATGACGTTTCAATATATCTGCAAGAGAGTGTATCTCACCTTCGCTCAAGTCGGACAGCCGCTGTACATTCATCCGAGGAACCAGCAGCGTCTCGAAGGGCCACATCGCCCAATACGGCACCATCACTATCCAGTGATCATTTTCCAGCACGATACGCTCTTGCTTCACAAGCTCTCTATCTCTGTAATCTGACAGCAATGGCGATTTAAATTTTCGATAATACTCCACCTGTTGACGCTTCTCCTTCTGCGGTTCATTCGGCAGTTCATCAACCGCCCATACCTGTCCGTGCGGATGCGGATTGGAACAACCCATGATCTCTCCCTTATTTTCGAATATCTGAACCCACCGATACATTGATCCAAGATCAATATACTGCTCAATCCACGTTTTGATTACCTCAACGATTCCATGCAACTCCATCTCCGGCAGCGTCAGATCGTGCCGGGGTGAAAAGCAAAGAACGCGACAGATACCCTTCACTGTCTCAAATGTGAACAGGTGATCGTCGCTGCTCTCTTTCGGTATATCGGGGAAAAGCGCTGCAAAATCATTGGTGAAAACATAGGTATTTGTGTATTGAGGGTTTCTCTCCTTATTCGCCCGTTCATTTCCGGGACAGAGATAACACGACGGATCGTACGATGGTATTTTATCGTTTCGAGATCGTTCCTCCCGTCCTTGCCAGGGACGCTTCGTCCTGTGAGGAGACACAAGAACCCATTCTCCCGTTAATTGATTGTATCTTCTATGCGGATAATCCATAATCTATTAATTACCAGAATATAACATACAATGAAAGTGTTGCGAGGATGATCAAGATACCGATCCATAATACTGATTTAGTCGGTCTCATATCAAAATCCTTCCTGACCGGCATTTCGACCGGCTTTGATAACGGTCGTACGATTGTCATTATACCCATAAGAACTACAATAACTGTAAAGGTAATTGCCATCCGGTTCAGGAATGCAATGTCATCGAAGAACAACAAAAGAAAACCGTAAATCAACGGTGATAGGATTAACGCCGTTAAACCGGCAAACATCGGTGTTTTTTTGAACGCAATGGCAAATACGAATGCTGCCAGTACACCGGGCGATACAAATCCCTGAAATTCCTGTATATAATTAAAAATACCATGAAATCGCGGATGACCGAGGTACGGAGCAATCAAACAACCGATAATAACGAGTATGACCGTTGTGATTCTACCAACCCTCACGGTATTTATGTCTTTATCCGATTTATGAAGATGCCGTTTATATATGTCGATGGTAAAGATAGTCGAGGCGGAGTTCAGCATCGACGCAAGCGAACTTATCACCGCTCCTGCAAGGGCGGCAAAGATAAAACCACGTACTCCAACTGGAATAAGATTTCGAATCAAATAAGGATATGCAGCGTCAGCCGTCGGCATCTGGTCACCGTAAAGTTGAACTGCAATTATTCCGGGAAAAACGACTATAAACGGAATAAGCAGCTTTAAACCTGCCGCAAACATGATACCGAGCTGACCCTGACGGAGCGTTTGTGCAGCGAGCGTTCTCTGGGT
>PWTU01000164.1 GCA_003562775.1 Ignavibacteriales bacterium | reverse complement strand
GTCGCACATCTGAGAAACGCATATCAGCTTGCCAGAAGTCTGGGATGCAGGCCGCTCGCATCGCAAATCACTAACGAGCTTAACGCGCTCGGCGAGACCGTCGATGAGCGCCGGAGTCCCGAAGCCGCATCGCGTGCCGTCCGCAGCGGGTTGACGCGCAGGCAGACAGAGATACTCAACCTTATAACGAACGGATTAACAAATAAAGAAATCGCGGCGAAGTTATATCTCAGTCCCCGCACCGTCGAAATGCACGTGGCAAACATACTCGACCGGTTAAACTGCAGAAGCAGAATCGAAGCGGTGAGGAAGGCAGAGGAGATGGGGGTGGCGGGGGTTAGTTATCGGGATACGAAATAAGGAATGAATGAATGATCGGATGCATGACTGCGGGCCTGTCCGCCGGAGCTTCAGCGTAGGCGGAGCTGCGCGGGGAGATGGGCTCCACCTGCGTGGCGGAAATGAGCGGTGGAAATCGATGTGCGGTAAAAGATTTGTTAATAACGCCTAATTCTCACCTTGTTTTTAGATATAATGACCAAAGCGTTTTAAACATATTGTTGTGGATGTTTTTCAATGAAATCTCGTAGTATCTGCAGTATGATTGCAGGGATAGGTTGTTTCGTCTGAATTCTAATGACACCGGGATGAGAAGAAGGAAGTGGAAATATGTTGAGATCTCCGAAATCAGTATCAAGAGTTAGAAGTACTCGCTCGGCCTTTATTGCGTGATTGAGTATTTCAGGGTAAGGAGCCGTTTGTAATCTGAGATCGGTTGCATGCTCTACATCAAATTTTAGATCAATTAACTTTTCTTTTACTTCGTAACGTATATTTTGATCGAGAAGAAGACGCCACACAGGAATGTAAGATATAGTATTCTATTCTAATTGAGTTCTTCAATCTCAACGTTCTCCAGCGTCGCTGCAGCATAAGCAAGTGCAGCCCGAACATCTTCATCGGTGAGACCGGGATAACCACGTATCAGATCGTCTATAGTTTCACCAGCAGCAAGTTGGTTAATTAAACCGCTCACAAGAATACGAGTGCCTTTAATCACCGGCTTTCCGCTGCATATTAACGGATTAATTTCAATTCGATCACGATATTTCATCATAGCACCTTGCTTTTTCTAAATAATACTTTCGCCGCCTGTTCTTGAATTTCTTCTGGAAGTGCTTCGAGAAGCTTCCGAAAGTTTCCGGTAACACTGGACTTCAAGATTGGGAGTCCCTATCCGGAAATATTTCATCAAGAGGTGCTGTCTTCTTTTCTGCAATCTCCTGTCGTACCATTTCCGCTATCCTGTTCCATTGTGAATCGGTTGTCGACTCAAACCGATCTGTCCACTCCTTTTCATCCCGGAGATCGGTTATAAGACGCTTTGCAATAGCATCTTGTGAATCCTCAGGCAACTTCTCAATTTCTGCAATCACTTTCTTAAGTAACTCGGTCATATTGACTTCTCTCTCCGTATTGTATTAGATGATAGAATATTAAAAGATTTTGCAAATAATGTCAATACAATGGAGGCAAGCAAACTAAATGTTAGAAAAGGAGACCGGAAATAAGGGGGCAGATGTAAGAGATCAGAAGTCGGAGGTCAGAAGTCCCGCCTACGCCCCGATATACAGCATCGGGACACCAACTTCGGCGGGCAGGCAGAGGTCAGATAATAAGCATCTCCGATTCTCCGTTTCACCGTTTCACCGATTCATATACAACCTGAAACCCGAAACTTGAAACTTGGAACCAGCAAGTAGCTATTAATTCCTTAATACGCAAACACAAAAATTCAGTACGGCGGTTCTGCCGGTCCTTCGTACCCGCACATTCCCAATCGGGGTGAATTCACAAGACGAACCGGCTCTCCGTAATTATCATGTGATTTTGACTTTCAATACTTTCGGATTTTCACTTCGTTTTTCTTTCGAAAACCGCATCAAGCACAGCATCAGGATGCTTTGACGCTACTTTTAACAATACCCTCGCAGGTCCCTCAGGTTTCCGCCTCCCCTGCTCCCAATTTCTTAATGTACCAATGCTGATTCACACCGAAGCGACGATTAACTATTAACTAATAACGATTAACTGCCTATTAACGAAGAAGCCATTTCCAAACGGGTTTGACCGATATTTTACGGCCTTCAACCAAAAACTCATCTTCTTGATTATACGTCAGGATCAATCCTTCTTTTAATTTGAATTCTTTTAACGCCGCAGCCAATCCGTTTATCTCTCTTTCTTTATTATCTTCATGTAAGGAATAGCAAACCTGAAATGCCCCGGTTATTCGCTCCTTTTCTTTTACAACGAAGTCGCATTCGTTTTTATCCTGAAAATAAAATATATCTTTATATTTTCTCCTTAATCCAAGAAACACTTTGTTCTCGATCATCCTGCCTTTATCTTTTGAAAACGACGCTGAGTTGTTTGCAGAAAGTCCATTGTCGACGGAATAAACTTTTTTAGGACTTACCTGCTGCTGTTTGTATGAATAGCTGAATCTTGGAACGGTAAATAGTATGTATGCATTTTCGAAAAAGGAAATATAATCGATAACGCTCTGGACGGACTTAATGCTGAACATTTTTTTTATCGAATTATAGGAGAATTCTTTTCCCACATTGCTGATTAAGTAAATTGCAATTTTGTTAAGAATGGCGGTATTTTTTATGCCAAACCGCACCGCTATGTCTCTCATGACAACATTGGATAATAGCTCATGGTGGATCGAGGGATTTTCATTCTTAAGATATTCCGGGAATCCTCCCTTCATCAAGTATTCTTCAAAAGCATCTGCCGACGGTTTTTCTTTTTTCATGCTGAGAAATTCAGAGAAGGAAAACGGTAACATTTCAATTTGTAGATATCTCCCCGTTATCTTTGTGCCAAGTTCCCTGCTTAGAAGAGATGCATTTGAGCCGGTTATGACAACTTTTTCTTTTTTATCTATTAAATACCTGATAAATTTTTCCCATTTCTCTACGTTTTGTATTTCATCAAAAAAATACACCCCCTTTTCACCATACATCTCTTTTAGAATGTCTTCAACTTTATTAAAATCGGAAAGCTCAAAATCATCTAATCTCGGGTCTTCCAGGTTCAAATAATATCCTTTTTTTTGCTTCCGCAGGAGCTGGTTAAGAAAGGTGCTTTTTCCACATCTTCGTATTCCGGTGATTATCAGTGCAAAGGAGCCGTCTATTTTAACCTCTTTTTCTTTCTCCCTTACAGTGCCGAGTTCCGAATTATCTAAAAACTCTCTTTGTGAGAGGATTATTTCTTTTAATATATCTTTCGTTATCATTTTCTAATCCATACCAATGCTCTTTTTAATTCTTTCTATTGTCAATAGAAAGATGTTTCTATTGATAATGTACAAAAATAATAGTTTATAATCCAATAGTTGTTTGTCAATAAGTTAAATTAAGTGAAATTTTGCCATCTGTCACTCTGACCTCCGAACTCTGACATCTGGGTGGCAATTGCGCTGGGTAAACCGATAAACCGGAGCGGTTCCGGGTGCAATATCAATTTAGTTGCAGCGATAGAGTGATTAATAAGAATTTGTAATTTGATATGTATAAATGGATTGCAACTTTCGACCGGAATCAGTGGCAGGTTGTAGCCGGATTACGCAGATCGGTATAAAAGTTCTGTCGTACAGAACTACACATACAACTCATCTCCCACTTTCGCGGATATCGATTCACTCGGTTCTACTATTATCCATCCCAGAGCTGCGAGATTTCTGATCATAATTGCGACTTCGTTTTCATCTAAGGGCGGGCGGTGATATTTCATCTTACTCAATAGACCGGAAATAATCCTCAAACGTTTGTCCTCTTTTCCTCATCGGAATATATGCCCCCTTATCCCTTATCAGATCAATAATTTTCACAGCACGAGTATTTTCTATCCAGGAATTATCCAGCGCGTATTTTAGAATACCCAGAGTACCGGTTACCTCGATATTTAATTTTATCGCTTCACGTCTGGCAAGTTTTTCGTCGATTACCGCCGTGCCGTTCAATTCCAATGCCGTGACAATAACCTCGATTTCGCCGCTTCCCAAAATTCGTGTTAAATCGATAATCTCTTTTACATATTTTTTTGCAGGTATACCGGTATAAACTTCAAAATAATCCAATATAAATTTTTCATAGTATGCTCTGTTTATCTCACCGGAAGATTCATATCGTACCGACTCCGTGATGATCAACCTGAAATTGTTTTTCAGTTCTTGGACTATATCCTGCAGCTCTCCCCGATGACCGAAATTGAACAGCACGGATGCATCGAATATTAAAGGGCCTTTCAATCCGTATGTTCTTTTACCCGGCATTTTTGAATTTTAAAACTCCAGGATCTCTTCTTCGGTCATCTGACGCCGGGCAAGAAACGTGTCGATACGTTCCTTATCCGTAAGAAACCACTCCCTTAATTTTCCGGCGGATATTTTGTCCGAATAATACAGTTCCAGAGCCATGTTCAAAAATTCGGTCGATACTTCTTCATTGATATCATGTACGCGTATACCGGAATCCGTATTGAGGTCTTTCGGTTTCCGAAAGTATTTATGTTTTTCATCCCATTTAATTATGCCTTTTTCGGCTAAACGATAAAACACTGCTTCGCGGGATACATTGAAAAGCTGCGCAATGAAATCTATAACCTCAATGCGACGAACGTTATCACCGAATTTTTCGATTATCCCTACAAACACATCATCGGGCATTAAGAACTCGGAGGCGAATGCATTCGCTTCTTTCTCAACCGGATCACGGAACGAAGAAATTACCGATACCATCGTTTGGTGAGAATTTTTTCCCAAATGAAACAGTAGATGAGCAAACTCGTGTCCCAGCGTAAACAGCCGGCGTTCTGTTGAATGATTCCGGTTGATGAAGATAACAGCGAGCGAGTTGCGATACGATAAACCGGACATGTCTTTTGGCAGCGACCATTGGAACACATGAACGTTATGCTCTGCCAGCGCCTGCTTCAACTCATCAAACGTTATGCGCAGATTCAATTTCAAAGTATCCCTGATCTGCCTGCCTATCTGTTTCAGATGTTCATATGAGAAGGAAACGTTTAACAAAAACGGTTCCGGTATTTTTTCAGACATCTCGTACGCTGCATGAAGATAGTGTATCTGCTGTTCGGCATCCACAAGCGCCCGCTTGATCGAAGATTTTTCCTCCGATTTTAATGTTTTCTTCGAACGAAACTCGAAATGAATATTTTCTTTGGCATGCAGCAAGTAATCGACTGAGACTCCGAAAGCACGTGCAAGGGCGAATACTTGCTCAAACGACGGCTTCCGCTCCCCTTTCTCCCATCGGGAGATAATGCTGGTATCGAGTCCGAGCCGCCGTGCGAGCTCACCCTGACTCAAATGAGAATGCTTCCGGAGGTCACGGAGACGAGCGGGGTTTATTGTTTTCATGGTTTCTGTTTTAATGAAGTCAAATAAGTGATTAATATACAATAATTATAATGAATATAATTGACAATTACAATATAACTTGACAACATATGAACATGCTTTTTAAGTTGTTGTTTTTATAAATCTTACGGAATCCGGATTGATGGGGTGAAACGTACACCGGTCCGTTGTTCGGACTTCGCCGAGCGGAGAAACTTGTTATATTTGTAGAAAAAAGTAAAGAATAAAATAGCGGTGCGCCGGTGATGCTTAATGTTATGATTTGATTCGGTTTTGTAAATTGACAGGAAATTTCTATCGTACAG
>PWTU01000114.1 GCA_003562775.1 Ignavibacteriales bacterium | reverse complement strand
TTCGCCGCATCCTCCTTTACTGTAAAAAGAATATGCATCCGGCAGATAATTAATAACTACAACGACTTAATTGCCGCTAATCGGCATTTGCAAACAGGTCCTTCATTGTTTTTTCTACATCATCTAATCTTTTATTGAAGGTTATCTTGAATTCTTTCAAATTCGATTGCCCACCCTCCTCATACTCTGTTAATCTTATCATCAGATTCTGATTTCTTAGTTCCAGCGCTGCCGCCTCCCTATTGTACATTGCCTTATATACAGGGCCGGATGTATCAATCTTTTCTTTGAATGCATCAATTAATTTTTCATTCGCAGCGATAGTTTGTTCTGACTCAAGTTTGAATGTTTGCCATTCTGCAAGAAATTTGGTCTCAGCAACACGCACCTCTTGCCTGGAATCTTCAAGTCTCTTATCTGCCGGTTTCTCGCATCCCCAAAAAAGTAATGACGCAATAAATAGGAAGACAATAAATGTGAAAATATTTGTTTTCAGATCCATCTCATTTCATTGTTTGTTCTTTTAAGTGGATATACTTTTCTTCGACATAAAAAACATTCCTCCGGCTCCCAGAACGGTAAGGATAACACCCCCTACCAACAGCCACATAGTCTTATCGGTAGTCGAGCCGGTGAAAAACCGGGATATTTCGGAGCCCGCGGAGTTATATTCATTGATGCCGAAAATCAACAGAATAATGCCGCCGGCAAGAACCGCGAGCGAGATTGCCTTGTTCATAAATCCTCCATAATATAGATTTTCAATACCTCTGTCCTCTGGCAAAAGGTACTATGCTTTTCGTCCGCTAATGAAGTTGACCAGGACGACCACAATGGCGATTACAAGCAAAACGTGAATAACGCCGCCCATCGTGTATGGTGTCACGAGGCCTAAAAGCCATAGAATAACAAGAATTACAGCTATAGTGAATAGCATTGCAGTATCCTTTTCTTATTTGTTTTGGTGTTCAACGCAGGGGGGAATTATAATCCACCCCTGCTGTTGTCGATGTTAACGGAGCCTTCGCTTGCCGCACCCCCATAAAACATACGTCCAAGCATCAATGACGATAAACATAACTTTAAAGTATGGAGCCAGGTAGAAGCCCTTTTATGAATTTAATCTCCATTAATTGATAATGCGTTTTCCACCATCAAGCTTTCGGACAACGAACACAGCACCGATAATGAATACAAGTAGTAGTAGACTTAATAAACTGCCAATCATCAATCCCCCTTAAATTCTTGAACGATTAAATTTGATTCTATTTGTGCTGATCTTTCGCAGCAATTTCTGATAGATTATCTGCTGCTGTGTGCCATCTCCGCTCTTGCCGCCTCAATCGACAATTGAAGTTTGTTTATTTCACGTTTCAGTCTGTTTCCGTCAGTAACGGCTTTACGGGAGACAGGAGCAATTGCTTCAATCCCTTTTGATGTTAAGTCGTTCGAAAGAAACGATTGAATTTCTTTCACATCCGACACATACGCTTTGAATGCTTCATCCATACCGACACTATTTTCAGCTATCTTTCCGTATATCTCGCCAAGTTCTTTTCGGCGTTGTTCACTAAGCGCCTGTATCTCAGGATTTTCGTATTTGTCACCTTGCTTTTGCCATTCATCAAAATAATTGGCACCCCGGATCTTCATTTCCTGGGCGTGTTTGGCGAAATCTTTCTCCAATTTCTCCATTTTTGACACATTTGCTGAATATAACTCAAACGCTTTTTTCACGTCCGACTGTCCGGGTTTCATAAGTTCAGTTAGTGACGCTCCGGTTGCATCCAATTGTACGACAACTAATTTTATTTCGTCGTCCATTGTTTGCATTGTTGTGGTTGCTTTATCCGATCGCTGCATACCTGTCGATGCGCAACCCGCGACGATCAGAACTACTACAACGAGCATTGTGGACAAAAAAGTAACCTGTTTATTAATTCGTTTCATGGTTTCCTCCTGTTTTTTTGTGAATCTGAGATTCACGTAATTTTATTTTGAATAGCTGAACCGGCTTTTTCTTTACCGTGTCTCAACGCATTCTCTACTATCAAGGTCGTTCTAATTGAACTCGTAAACAATCGTCCAAAGGGATGAATAAGTGATGAGTTCGTTTTGCTTTGATCCGCTGAGCGTTTGCAAGACTCTCCGCATGCTGCTCGAGCCGTTCGATGCTAAAGAGTTCGTTGCGGATCGGTTCGTCAGAATCCCGCGCAAATGCTTTTTACCCGCGCCTGAAAACGCGGGATATGAAATACTTCACGTATGGCTCTCCGCTTCATAGATACACAGTAATCACGTCCCTATACGAATGTTGGAAAGAGAATCCAACAATCCAAATACACTTAACAGCCACAACACCACTGCTATGATAACAACGGCGTTGAGGATTTTCTTAATCGTTCCCTGCATTGGTATAAAACTATTTATGAGCCATAATAGAACACCGACCACTATGAGAATGATCACGACTTGGAGTAAAGGCATTTTGATCTCCTTTGAGGTTTCAAAATTTTTGAGATTTTTGCTTTAAAGAATAAAGAATGAATCAATCAAAGGCGCCGGTTCTTTTATTGAATCGCCCTATAGATGACACCGGCAATTCCTGCTACCGCTCCGATGATAATCAATCCCCTTGGAATTCTTTTTTCCCTTACCTCCTCCTCTGTTGTTTTACGACTTTCTTCCCTCTCCCATAATTGAATGACCGCCGCACTTGGTTGTGAGGAATCGATAAAGTACTTATCTCCGAGACGAAACCCTTTAATTGTGTCCAGTTCATTTGCAGTGAGTAACTGAACGTTATTTTCAACTAAAAGTATGTACTCTGCATTTTCCTTGCCGACATCAGTTATGAGTGATTGTACTATATTGTTTTTAAATTTCACGTATAATCGAGAAGAATAATCCGGGTATATAGGTTCACCTACTGTCTGAGCCTGTTCACTTGTGATGCGTTCTTTATCTATAATTGACTCATCCATCATGCGATATTTCAAACGATAATTATAAACCAATATAAAACTACCATCAGCATAAATGTAATAAACGTCAAATGGATCAATGCCAAGTGTCTGATTTACCTCGCTTAGCGTCATACCTGGCTGGACGTTCAATATTTTATCCACATTTGTATACGGAGGTGCTATCCACCCGGTTCTTGAGGCACATCCAACTAATAATGATATGCTGAGCAGGAGAATCATGATGAATTTTTGTGACATGTACTCATCCTTTTTATTATGAACGGTAAATGTGTAACAAAATACTGAGACAGAAGAAAGTATAATTGTAATGACGGTGAAATTGGTGTTACCTGCCGCTCTGAGCCATCTCTAATCTCGCTGCTTCAATCGACGTTTGAAGTTTCTTTATTTCATTATTAAGTCTGTTTCCGTCAGTAACAGCTTTTCGGGCGATTGGAGCAATTGCTTCAATACCTTTTGATGTCAAGTCGTTCGAAAGAAACGATTGAATTTCTTTGACGTCGGACACATACGCTTTGAACGCTTCATCCATACCGACGCTATTTTCAGCTATCCTTCCGTATATTTCACCCAGTTCTGCCCGACGTTGTTCGCTGAGCGCCTGTATTTTCGGGTTTGCGTATTTGTCGCCTTCCTTTTGCCATTCATCGAAGTAATCCGCGCCGCGTACTTTCATTTCCTCGGCGTGTTTGGCGAAATCTTTCTCAAGTTTTTCAATTTTGGATACGTTATCCGAATATAACTCAAATGCTTTCTTCACGTCCGATTGTCCGGACTTTGTAAGCTCAGCAAGCGACGCTCCTGTTGCCTCTAATTGCACGATAACTAATTTAATGTCGTCGTCCATTGTTTGCATAGTTGTTGTCGCTTTGTCCGATCGCTGTATTCCGTTCGAATCGCAACCGACTGTTACGAGGACTACTATAGCGAGCAGAGTGAATAAAAAAGGAACGAAATGATTAGTTCGTTTCAAGTTGGCCTCCTGTTTTAAAGTGAATCTGTGTTTCAATGTAATGCGGTTTTTGACAAAACCGCTACTATCAAAGAACAACTAAATTGAACCGGTAATCAATCCCCCAAAGGGATGGAAAAAGGATTAAGCCGTTTGAACCAGGGAAATTATTCCGGAATGTTTTATTGGTTAGGATTTTTTATAATCAATTGATGATATGCGATACATCGGTATAGAACTACTCATCATCAAGCAGCGATATGGATTCGATCACTTTTTTGAATTCTTTCGATGTGTGAGCATATTTAGCAATCTGGACCCGGGAATGGAGAGCCAGCTTTTCCAGCACGTTGTGGACGTGACTTTTTACTGTATAGGTAGAAATATGAAGCTTTTTTGCTACTTCCTTATTGGTCATTCCTTCGGAAATAAATTTCATCACCTGCAATTCACGCTTAGTTAAGCGTACCGCATCTAACAGATCGGGGGAAGATTCATCTGTCGGACCGTTGATTGTCTTATTGACGATTTGACTAAAGAGTGAATCGGTTAATGGGGACGGCAGGACTTTTTTCCCGTTCGCAACAGATCGAATAGTCTTCACAAACTCGCTTACCGTTGCATCCTTCAGGATAAATCCGGATACTCCGGTCTTCACAAATTCATAAATATCATCCTGTGCCGGGATCAGGTCCATTGCTACTATATGAATATCCGGATACGTCTTCTTTATATTTTTAACCAGATGTAAGCTATTTTGATTCCGAAGACCGATATCGAGAAGTATAATAGCGGGTTTATAGCTCTCAATTTTATCATAAATGGCCTTATTTGTTCCGTGTGCGGTTCCGACCTTAAGATCATCATGTTCGTTTATAATCGATATAATACCTTCGCGGAGAAGACGATTATCCTCGATAAGAAGCATACGAATATTCTTCATCGGATACTCCTGTCGCCTTTTTTGGTAGATACGAGAAAAACCGGATAATTATAGATTAAGAGCGATTTATCTTTGTTAATGTATAAGATATATTTTTTTTAAAAAAAAAACAATAATCGAAAGGCACGTGATCACAGAAAAAAGAATTTGATTATCCGTAGTCGGTAATCGTGGTAGGTTTTTTAGCTAAAACTATTGACTACGCGGAATTTAACCTGTTTAGTTTTTCACTGTTGTGTATAAACAATATAAACATAGTATCACTCTGATGGGATTAATACTGAAACACCCTGCATCCCCAACCGGAGTGGTTATCTTTGTTTTGTGAACGTCCGAAACGCGGAGGGCGGTAAAAAATATCTACCCCCCCGCTCATTCCCGGCAGCACATATACTGAGTCTTCGGCGCAATCGATGTAATCAATAAAACGCGGTTTTTCCCTCTTCAATGTATCCAAAGCTTGAATATACACACTATCGACTGCATTCACGTATCCCTTCACACGATCCACATCGTATACAGCGACAGTGATCGTTGTGTGAATATCTTCTTTCAGTTGTTCGAATGATTGTCGTGCAAAATTGTTCGCAAACTCCGGCATCTCTCCGTCCCGCAATCTTATATCCAACCACTCGAATGGTTCGAAAGCAAAATATGAGAGGTGGAGGTTGTCGGGAGAAGCGACGATGGTTCGCGCATAGGGCGAAAGTGCGGAAATCGAGTACGGAGTACCGTTGAAACACGTAGAAAGCACGAGAAGGTCGAACCTCGTAAAGTCATGCGTAAAACGATGCAATCCATCGGCAAGATTATGTATTGTGAAGCTCCGATGGGAGTGTGATGCGTCATAACCCGTACCGTCGAATTCAGGAATTTCATGACCGTA
>PWTU01000021.1 GCA_003562775.1 Ignavibacteriales bacterium | reverse complement strand
TTGTGTGTGTCTTCGGTGTTTGCACATTACACCTGGATTCAGCCGCTTTTGAAGTCGGTTCAAACCGGTGAAACCGTCACTGTCAGAATTTCGACCGGACACGCCTTCCCCGAAAGCGAGCATGCCCCGTCGATAGAAAATCTGACGTCCTTTGCCGCGCCGCCTTCCGGTGAGAAGATATCTTTACCGTTTACCGAAAATGAGCATTTTTTACATTCTTCATATACCGTCGGGGAGGAGGGTCTGCACACGCTGTATTTTGAATCTGACCGGGGAATCATCAGCAGAACGACCAGGGGCTGGCAGCCGGGAGGAAAAGATCAACACCCGAATGCTGCAACGAGTATGAATTTTTATACTTCGGCCCTGGCTCATGTGTATGCCGGAAACACTATACCGAACGGCGCCGGGCCGGTCGATCTGAAGTTCGAGCTGACCTATAAAATCGAACATCACCGGATAGTCCTCACTGCGTACCGGGATTCCGAACCGTTAGAGGGAGCGGAAATTTCAGTAGTTAAAACCGGTTCACGGCAAGGTGAACCAATCGGGACTACAAATGATTCGGGAGAATTGTCGTATTCACGGGACGAACTGACGGATGAGGTGTTATTTATTGCAGAATACACTCGCGATGCACCGGGCGGCAGCAATTATGATACGGATTATCTGCGCTCAACGTTGTATATGGACCTGAAATAACGTCATGCACATTTCCGATGGAATAATCAGTGTCCCGGTGTGTCTCGCCGCCAACGCGGCTTCCGTCATTATAATTTATCAGGTAGGGAAAAAAACCGAGCCGGAAGACATCCCGAAAATGGGGATGATGGGAGCGGCATTGTTTGTGGCGTCGCTTGTCCATTTTCCGTTAGCCGGGGCGTCAATACATCTCGGGTTGTTCGGACTTGCGGGCATTATTCTCGGGAAGCGCGCTTTCCCGGTTATTTTTACGGCGTTGCTGTTGCAATCTCTCATCTTTCAGCACGGCGGTCTGTTAACCGTGGGCGTCAATTCGATAAATATGGGAGCCGGCGCGTTTGTTGCGATGTTTCTCTGGCGATGGCGACAGCTCCCGGAATATGTGCGCGCACTGCTGGCGGGATTCGCGGGAATCATCGTCCCCGTTATGCTGATGGCAATTGAATTTCAATTGTCCGGATACGGCAGAGGTATCGTCTATCTGCTCTCCATATATCTGCTGGCAGCACTCGTTGAAAGCGGTATTACTTTATCGATAGTAAAGTTTTTCCGGCGCGTTAAATCGGATATTCTACCATGATAGATTTATTTGTCGAATTAGTTCTCACTTGAAAAGTCAGGCATCTCCGACTCGTCGGAACTCAGTGTGACACTCTTTTATGATAATGACATAGATCTAAAGATATTTTCTGCTTTAGAGAACTCCCTCTCCCACAACCCCCTCTCCGCTGAGCGGAGAGGGGGCGAAGGGGGTGAGGCATGTGTTAAGTAGCAGTGACCGTGTCATTGGCAATACCAACAAGCAGGGAAGGGGTGAATATTCGTTTTTCAGCAAGAAGGAATTAGTATTCGACATTACTACAGAAACGGAGAAAAATCAAATGCCGAAATATTTCTTACTGTGTATTGTTTTTATTTTCATAATTAACACCGAAAGCTTAGCCCACGATGTTACCGTCGAGGTTGTGAAAAGTTACCCCTCGGTAATTGTCAGGGCAAGCTATTTTCAGGCGGAGCCGCTTTCCTACGCCGGGGTTATGATTTTCTCACCCGAAAGTGACGGCGTGGAATATCAATACGGCCGGACGGATAAATCCGGTTATTTTGCCTTTGTACCGGACGGTACAGGCGATTGGAAAATTACCGTCGACGACGAAATGGGACATTACAAAGAAACGGTTGTTACTATTACCGAGGATTTCTTTACCGGCGAGAATGCAGCCGCTATTGTTGCACGTACAAACGACCGGTCGTCGATTCAAGATCTGCAGCCGGTATATAAAATCATCTTTGGTCTGGCGTTGATATTCGGTATAGCGGGAATATTTTACTGGTATAAAGCCAGACAGGCGCTTCAAGCTAAACCGGATAAACATTGAAACACGACTTTTTAGATAAATACAGTAATCTCGACTCTCCCATTCACCGGCTCGATCCGCGGGTAAAGATACTATCCGTATTTCTGGCGATCGTTATTATTGTGTCCGAACCGCTCGGTGAATTGTTTCATTTTTTATTCTATTTCGTGATTATTGCTCTTCTTGTCGGTCTCAGCCGCGTGCCGCTGAAGTATCTGCTGGTGCGATGTCTGATTGTGTCGCCGTTCATTGTGATGGCAGCGGCTTTTCTCCCCCTTTCGGTGAAGTTATCGCCTGAACTACAGCCCGATTATTCGGGATACTCTGTTTATCATGCATCACTGACAATTCTCTTCAAAGCGTATTCGCCGGTTATTTTACTTATACTGCTTACGTCTACGGAGAAATTCCAGAGACTGCTGCTCGGGATCCGGAAACTGAAAATGCCCCGGTTGATCGGCGTTATATCGGCGCTTATGTACCGCTATATATTTCTGTTGACCGACGAGGTGCTTAAAACCACACGGGCGCGTGAAAGCCGGACGCCCGGGAAATTAAAACTGTCGAAGTTCAAAGTGTACGGCAATCAAATGGCGATGATTTTTATCAGAAGCTGGGAGCGGGCGCACCGGGTGTATGATGCAATGCTGTCGCGGGGATTCCATGGTGAGTTTCCGGATACCCGGGCATTACGCTTGACGCGAAGCGACGTATTCGTATCGGTTATTTTTGTCGGTATCTTTTTAGTCATTCGATTGGGGATATAATATCTATGCCAACCGGAATTAAAATAGAAAATCTGAACTTTTCCTACAGTCATGGCAAAAAAGTTCTTAACAACGTTACGGTTGAAATACAACCCGGCGAACGGTTCGGAATCATAGGTCCGTCGGGAGCAGGGAAGTCGACGCTGCTTCTTCACTTAAACGGAATTTTATCCGGAGAGGGTATCGTTCAAATCGGAGAGACAATAGTAAACAAAGAATCGATTGCCGATGTGCGCAGACAGGTGGGACTCGTTTTTCAAAATCCCGATGATCAGTTATTTAATCCGACGGTGGAAGAGGATGTTGCCTTCGGACCGCTGAACTTTGGTCTGAACAAGGAAACGGTTTCCGGGAGAGTCCGGGAAGCATTACAGGCCATGAACCTCACCGTATTCGAGAAGCTGACGTCGCACCACCTGTCGCTGGGCGAACGAAAACGTGTTGCCCTTGCCACGGTACTTGCTATGCGTCCGGAAGTGATCGCCCTTGACGAACCGTTTTCAAATCTCGATCCCGCGATGGTAATGCAGCTCATGAAAATATTAAAATCCCTCGATGCCACCCTGGTTCTTGTATCACAATCGATTTTACCCATAGTAGCATGCTGTGACCGGATGGCAATTCTTAAGGAGGGAGAAATCGCAGCAATCGGTCCGCCCAAACAGCTCGCCGCGAATGTGGAACTGATGCGGTCCTGCGATCTGGATCTGAGTTTTTATTGGGAGATATGTAAAGAGATCTTTTACTGAATTGTTTTAACTTGTATTGAAGTAAAATAGAAATGAATTATTACAAAAGAGAACAACACCTTCCTGTTAATATAGAAACAGCATGGGATTTTTTTGCAACCCCTAAAAATCTAAATGAAGTAACGCCGGATGAATTGCAGTTCAGTATTCTTGGTGATTTACCCGATACTATGTACGAGGGCATGTTGATTTCATATAAAATAAAACCAATGCTTAATATCAGTATTCATTGGGTTACCGAGATAACTCATATAAAAGAACGTCAATATTTTATTGATGACGGATATTCTTTACTACGATATCGGCAAGTCATTCATAGGGTGGATAGCGGGAAAACTGTTCGTTCACAGAAAAGTGGAAGAAATATTTGACTACAGGTATAACGCTCTGAAAAAATATTTTCAGTAACCGGTGTAGAATATTTTACCATTTTCATATCCAATTCCTCCAAATTCGGCTAACCATTTGTTTATTAGCAACTTATGTTTATTTGCCCCGTTGCTGCCTCTATTCACTTGCATGTTACTATTGTCCTTAATTTTGTTAATATTCACCGAGCATTTTGATGTGAACATCAGTAACATTAATTTGGTGTTGAATAAAAAGACATTTAAATACAGTATCTTCTTACCTAAAATGCCGAAGCAGCCATGAACCTTAAGGAGCTGATATGAGATATTCCCCGCTGAGATTCTTTATCCATGGAATAAAATTATTACGAGTCCCCATTATCGCTCTGATTATTTTGGGAATTTTTTTGGAAACATCTACTGCCACGGATGTTAAAATTACTATAGATTCACTCAAAATCGTGACCTATCATGTTGATCCCCCCAATCCAATGCCCAGGTTTTATGAAGGACAATCTCATCAGGGCGTTCAGAGAAGGATTTATCCGTATCCTATGAATGATAATCTGACACAGATCAAAAAGGATTCTTCCTATCACGTGGTGCGATTTGAAAATGAGTTTATTGATATCGGTGTTATGCCGGGCATGGGAGGCCGCATTTTTTATGCTGAGGATAAGACCAATAATTATGACTGGTTTTACCGGCAAAGTGTTATCAAACCTTCATTGATCGGAATGGTCGGGTACTGGATATCGGGTGCCAATGCATGGGGATTTCCCCATCATCACGGTCCGAACACTGTCCAGCCAATGGATTATCTGATTCAATCAAACGATGACGGAAGCCAAACGATATGGATCGCCAATACAGATAAGCGGCACCGGATGAGAATTTTGATCGGGTATACCGTATATCCCAATTCCTCGCTTGTTGAAATGACAATACGTCCGATGAATCCAACTCCCATTGTGAATTCATTTTTATTCTGGGCAAATCCTTCCGTGCACGTGGATACCACGTATCAGGTTATTTTCCCTCCGTCGGTTCAGTATGTTACCCAGCACTCAAAACGGGAGATGACGACCTGGCCCATTGCAGACAGACGTTACAATCACTTTGATTACACAGGCCTTGATATCAGCATGTGGAAAAACATAGGTGTTCCATCTTCTTTCTTTTCATGGGATCCAAAGGAAGATTTTTTCGCCGGATATGATCATGGAAAAAAAACAGGCACCGTATGGATTGGCAACCACCGCGTATCACCCGGAATGAAATTCTGGGCATGGGGAAATAACCCTGCCGGCGACCGAGCCAATGATAGTTTGACTGATGAAGACGGTCATTATTTAGAACTCATGGCAGGTTCATATACCGATAATCAGCCGGACTATAGCTGGATTCAACCCTATGAGGGTAAAGACGTAACGATGATCTGGTTTCCCGTTCGTGATTTGGGCGGACTGAAATATGCGAACGTCAACGGCGCGCTTAACCTGGAGATGGTCTCCGAACGCGAGGTAATGATACGCCTGAATACCACCAGTCCCCATGAAAATGCCCGTATTATATTGAAAACCGAAGAAGCAGTATTATATGAAAACAATATTGAAATCAGCCCGGCAAAACCGTACTCAAAATCAGTTAATCTGCCGGCTTCTGTTACTGAGGATGATCTGGAACTGTTGCTCCTGAGTGACAGCGGCAAGGAATTGCTTGCATATAAACCCGCCGATTTTGGTCCTGAAGATCAGGAAATGCCTGAACCTCTCACGCCTCCGGCATCCCCTGAAGAAATTAAAACTGTTGAAGAGCTATATCTTACCGGCTTGAGACTTGATC
>PWTU01000345.1 GCA_003562775.1 Ignavibacteriales bacterium | reverse complement strand
TCATGCCCCATCCATCCATGCCAGTCGCTCAGGCAAAGTCCGGTCGCTTTTACTCGAATGACAACACCGTCAGCCGGAGGAGCCGGATCCTGCACGTGCTGAATGGTTAATGGTTGTTTAAATGCTGTGTAAACTGCTGCTTTCATATATTCACGGTTTGATATTTTTCAGATCGTGCCGAACAACTCCTCAGGTACCGGCCACAGTTCAAAAGAATATTACTCATCTCCTTACTTCGTATAAACGATCTTCGCGATATTCTCCGTACCGTTCGATTTCAATCTGCACAGATAAACACCACTCGGCACACCGTTCGGCTCCCATCGAAGCGTATGCGTACCTGCATTCTTGATTTCGTTTACAAGTGTGTCTACTTCCCGTCCAAGTATATCGAAAAGCCGGAGAGTTACCGGCGATTGTTCCGGTATACTATAGATAATAGTCGTGGCGTTATTGAATGGATTAGGAAAATTCCCGACGATGACAGGTCCGTCGGGAAGTTCCGGATATTCTTCGTTAACATATACCGAAGTACCTTGTTCATACCGTGATACAATTACCACCCCCCATGATCCCTCACCGGCACTACCGGCAACGTATATGTTGTCACTCTCATGTACGGTAATTGCCGCAGCACGTGCATTATATCCGTAGTAATCGGTTTCTTCCACCCACTGCCGAACCCCATCCGTATTATATTTAATCGTTACAAAATTATCCCTCTGATCGTGTGTGCGGGTATATCCGGTGATATATACATCACCGTTTGTGTCGATTTTCATATCTGTCACGCGATCCCGGTCGTTTGCCGGACCGTCGTACACGGATACCCATTGGCGATTACCGGCCGCATCGTATTTAATGGTTGTGATATCATCACCGGTTCCGGCACCGCGGGTAAGGCCCGATACATACACATTTCCCATTTCATCCACGGCAATCCGTTGGGCAGATGCTGTCGATAAAGACGGATCTTCATACGTTGCCGACCATATTTCTTCTCCCGACGCATCGTACTTTAAAACAATGAATTTTCCCGCTGCCATGCCGGCGACATACACATTTCCTTCGGCATCGACGGCTATGTCGTTTGCTTCATCCGACCTGTTCTCCGGGCTATTGTAGTAAGAATTCCATACTTCGTTACCGTCCCGGTCATATTTTATCGTGAACACATCGGGGGAACCCTCGGGATTACGACTCCATCCCGTTGCGTATACATTACCGTCGGCATCGATATCCATTGCCGTTGCCCTGTCTTCCTGTCCGCCGTCATATCGAGCAATCCACTGAAGCTGACCGAACGTATTGTACTTCACTGTTGTAAAATCCTCGTAACTATCTTCCATCATATTGTAACCGGATACATATACATTTCCATCAGCATCCGTACGAATACCAACGGGTATATCATCCTCAGACGCAGAGCCGTTCACGCGGGCAACCCAGAGTTCTTCACCTGCATCATTGTATTTAATCGTTGCATAGTCAAACCCGCTTCCCATCCCTTCACTCATTCCCGTAACATACACATTTCCTTCAGAATCGACGTCAATAGCTATTGCTTCATCCCACCTGTTCGCCGGTCCGTCATAGGTAACATACCATAGTAACTCGCCATCCTCATTGAATTTAAGAGTCAAAAAGTCCCGATTCCCGCTGAATATATCCGTCGATCCCGTGACGTAGCTGTTTCCATCCGAATCGACATACATATCATTCACAATACTCAATCCGCCTTCTCCCCGAAATCTTCGTTCCCACACGTACTCGCCTGAAGGTGGGTATCTTAAAACTATATAGTCAGTACCTGTGAAAATATCACGTATAGAACCGGCCACAAAGATATCGCCGTGTATATCGACGCCAATAGAAACCGGCGTAGCAAAAATATTATCGGGATGAGTATAGCGTGATGACTCCTTTTGTGTGCCATCTTCCAAATCATACTTTATAATGATAATGTCTATACCGGATCTACCTACTACATACACATGCTGATTGTCATCCAACGCCAGACTGAAAGGTTCTACAGGTATTGGGTCAGAAGGGCTGTACGTAACCGACCAGAGTTCGGTACCATCGCCCTCGTATTTTGTTGTTTTAATCTCACGTTTGATGCCCTGACTATATGTTATAATTATATTACCAGATTCATCGACGACCACTCCTCTTAACCGTGCATTTTGGTGCACCTTTCGCCAGAGACGGTTACCTTGTGGATCGTATTTTACTACAAGCTCCCCACGAGCGACAATGATATTACTCATCTGATCGACTGCTATATAACTGCCAACATTTACGGACCTGGTCTCTTCCTTTCTGACCCACTGTAATGTACCATTCAAATCATATTTAATGGTAACTAATAAAGGTTCTGTTTGACCGGACACCCATGCATATCCTGTTACATATACGTCTGTATTATGAATTATAATAGCTCTCGAACGGTTATGGTCATCCTCATCATATACTGCACTCCACTCTTGCTGTCCTGCAGAATTGTATTTTACCGTGCAGAAACTGGAAGTAGTCCCACTGCACGTGCCGGTTACATATACGTTTTCGTCCTCATCCTGCGTAATATCGAAGGGAAAGTCATTACTGTCATCGGGTCCGTTAAATTCAACCCCCCATAATACTGAACCGTTTGAACTATATTTTATTGTCACAAAATCACCAACATCACTACTGATATGACTCATTCTCCCCGTCACGTACACGTTCCCTGAATTATCGACTGTAATACCACGGGGAAAAGTAAAAGTGTAGCCCTCGCGATGAAATGCTCTAGTCCACACTCGCTGTCCTGATCGGTTAAACTTAATGGTCACAATGTAACTTCCTATGCCTCCCATATTACTTCTTCCGGTAATGTACACATTACCCGATATATCAATAAAAGCATCCGATGCCCGATCACTGCTTGTATGCACATCGGGAAAGTACTGAATCCAGGATTGCCGGAAATCCTGCCCAAACGTGTTAAACGAATGTAACACAAGGAATAAAAATAATACAACGGATATATTGCGTACCATGTCATTCCTCTTCTCGGTATGAATAATATATATTTGGTTAGCTATTTCATACGATAATCCCGCTGAAGGAGTATTTGGTCACGGTATATAATCTCCACCACATGAATATATCAGTCCGCAAGAAGTAATCCGGAATATGCTGTCTGTGTACTTTTTTTATAAATAAAATATATAAGAAAGTCAAGTACTGGCGTTATTTAAAACTGTTTCATCTGAACGTTACGGTATCTTTAAGAATGAGATACGGCATTACCGGTAGATAGTGTTCGGGTATTTTCATAAGATTCACCATAACCTTAATATTGTTTCAAAAACGACACTGCTTGTTGAATCCAATCTTTTTCCGGATCGAGTACGATATCCGGAGTGATACCTTTATTATCAATTCCTTTTCCTAAATCGATCCGTCTGCTCCGGGTTGTTGCATATTCGAGCCGGAGTGAATAGCACGGAAAATCCGCCGACCGCATATTCGCATAATCCAAAACGCCGGCAGTCGGTTGTCCCATGACCGTTACCTTTTCACTCTGCATTGCCCCGAGCAAAAAGTTCTCGGTCGAGCTTGCACAGTTTTCATCGACAAGAACGACCACCCGTTCAGGATGCGGCTTAACCTCATCAAATGTAAGCGTATCATCATCGACGATGCTTACGAATTCCCCTTTGTTCAGTTCCATCTTTTCCAGTATCTCCCGCAATAGTGTCATCAGATCGTCGGGAATATGCGGGTTATCGAGCAGCACCGACCAGTTCTTAATATTTTCTTCAGTCGATAAAACATCAGTTCCGATAACTGTTATTGGACCGGTATATAAATACGGTGTAATTGGCCTATATGAGAAATCCGATCCGCCGCCGTTTCCACGCACATCTATAATCCAGGAAGGTGCGTTTGTAAGGTAATCGCGATGATGCGTCATCACCGAATCGATGGCACGCGCATTCCACTCTTCGAATGTGCCGATTTGCAGATAAAATATATCATCGGGGAGGATCTCGCTGCTCACATTGGGGATACGGTCGTTCGATCTGACGGGTAACTCTTTGCCTGCTTTCGTCCAGCCGCCGTTATTGAATGAAAAACCGTCAAAGGTAAACGTTTCAATGTAGGGCTGATGATAGAGATAATACACAATTGCGGAAAAGGAATTCTCATCAATCTCTTTCAATTCGAACTTCACCTGTCCTTCACTCCATAATTCTGTTTTCGTCGAGACAATGACGGCGGCGTAATCCCTGAATTCATTCTCATTTCTTACGACGGCAACTTTGTAGGTTGAATCGCGGTTGAAATATATTCCTTCGACGGTATCGGATTCGTACAGAGTCTCAAGCTTTGAAACGGGAAGTTCGATAATTTCCGTCCCGGCAATCACTTCCTGTAAACGTGCAGAATCTATGTCTGCTGAAACAAAATTACTCCGCACCTGTATATGTCCGTCCTCAAAGAAACCGAGCCACTCGTTTATCAAAACCCAGCAGTATGATTCTTTTGTAGTATTTCTGCTTCTTTTAAGTAATTGTTCGGTTAATTCAAGATAAGCCGGTCGCGTATTGTCGTTTACTTTATCTGAGAAACCCGCATAGTTATTCTCGATATAGTTCTTGACGAACAGGAATTCGTTCTCGCAACGACATTCTTGACCATATAAAAAATTGAATTGAAGAATCACAACTATAGTAATTAAATGTATTCGTTTCATAAATTTCACGTCCGCTTATTTATGATTTGATGATGAAATGACATTCTCATCAAACGTCTCTACAACTGTTTTGCAATCACCGCGTTCGAGAGCTTCGTAGCGCTGTTTCCGGATTTCTTTAAGTTCTGCTTTTATGGCATCGCGTTGCTCATCGGAAAGTCCTTGCTCCATAACAGGTTCCGGCATCCTGTAATCTGTCCGAGGGTATTCTACCCCACGTTTGAATACGGTCACAACACTGCGCAACGCGCGTATATCTTCGAGTGGATTTTCCTCAAGCACGACCATACTCGCCAGCTTGCCCGGCTCGATGATACCGTAGTCGTCCTCGCGTCCAAGCACACGGGCGCCGTTAACAGTAGCAGCGGTCAGGGCTTCCCGTGGGGAGAGAATACCGTGATCGACCAAGTGCTCAATCTCAAGATACAGGGCAGGATACGGGTCGTCTTCCGGGCCGAGGTAGTCTGTGCCGGTGGAGAATTCCACTCCATGCTCGCGTGCCGCTTTCGCAATTGCGGTTGCAAGCTCCGGCGGGCACCCGTGTTCGGCGGGTCCGGGGTGATGATAGAAAAATGAATAGGTGGCATCCAGCAAGACACCACGCTCCGCTATCTCTTTATAGAGTTCGATCATCTCCGGACTCTCAGGATCCGTTAGTTCAGGATCGGTGCGAGGAGGCGGGTCGATACCCCGGCGTGCGTGCCGCCGCGGATCGACACCGGATGACTGCCACCTGAGAGCGCAGACATGCGTGACGGCATCGACTCCTGCACGAACGACATCCAGCGGCCGTGCGGGATGAAGGTTCGGATGGGCCCAGACCTTCAGACCCTGACGATGCGCTTCTTCCGTAATTTCCCGGATCAGTTCGGGTTCGATCTCCACGTAGAGCTTGAGTGCGCTTGCGTGAGTACCGGCAGCGCGGGCTACGGCAAGCCGTACATCGGTATTTGAATCGACGGCCTGCGTCCACGAGGCCTCGCCGGGTCCCATATCGATAGCAGCACGGCGCATCGGTCCCGCCGCAAAATGAGGACCTGC
>PWTU01000067.1 GCA_003562775.1 Ignavibacteriales bacterium | reverse complement strand
ATAATCCGGTCGGCGATTGAACAGGAAAAAGACATTGCGTATCCGGCAAGTGCTCTACAGGTACTGCCGAATGCACGGTTTTATATTACAAAAGGGGCGGCGAAACATCTTGCCGAAAGACAATGCCATATTCTTCAACAATCGGAAACAATCAGCGATGAGCAGGTAGAAAAATATATTATCGATTTGGCAGTCGAAAAACGAAAGCGCATTACCGATTTGACGCTCGACGATTTAAAAAATTGTCGGTATACCGCCGCCATTATCGATAAACGGCCGGAGGACTATAGTGAATTAACGGCGATGGTGTACAACCGGTTGGCGGAACGAATAGAGCGGGGGATATCCGGTTATCATTCCACCCGGTTTTTTCACACTGAACCTCATCACGATGACCTGATGCTCGGCTACCTTCCGTATATCGTTCGTCACGTTCGAGATGCGAGTAATTCGCATTACTTTGCTTGTTTGACGAGCGGTTTTACCGCGGTGACCAACACATTTATGATGAATCAGCTTGAGTGCCTCAATCGGTTTATCGATTCTAAAGAATTTGCGTCGCTGATGGAAGACGGATATTTCAAACCCAATAATGGAGTGGGTAGGAACAGGGATGTGTGGCAGTATCTGGACGGTGTGGCTTCGGAAAATCAGGAAATGAAGGATGAAGGAGTTGCACGGCGCCTGCTGCGGAATTTAATGATTGTTTATAATGATTACGATATAAATAACATTAAAAACCGCATCACCGAGTTGATGCATTACTTTCAAACGCAATATCCCGGAAAGAAAGATACCGAACACATTCAGAAATTGAAGGGTATGTCGCGCGAGTGGGAGGCGGAGAGTCTGTGGGGATACTTTGGATGGAAATGCGAGAATGTTTTGCACCTCCGGCTTGGTTTTTACACGGGCGACATTTTTACCGAAGAACCGACCGTCGATCGTGATATAGTTCCTATCGTGAAAACACTTGAGAAGGTGCAGCCGGATGTGGTAAGCGTCGCGCTGGATCCCGAGGGGAGCGGTCCCGATACACATTATAAAGTACTTCAAGCGATTGCCGAAGCGCTCCACCGGTATGAGGAAAAGACCGGACGTTCTAATATTAAAATCTGGGGATACCGTAATGTATGGTATCGGTTTCATCCAAGTGAAGCGAACATATATGTTCCCGTCTCGCTGAATATGTTTGCAGTTATGCAAAATGCGTTTATGAATACCTTTATTTCTCAGAAGGATGCATCGTTCCCGAGTTACGAACACGATGGTCCGTTTTCTGAACTTGCCCAAAAGATACAGGTGGAACAATATCGAAAAGTGAAGATTTGTCTCGGCAAAGAGTGGTTTTACGAAAATCCGAGTGCGCTCATTCGTGCAACCCGTGGCTTAGTGTTTTTAAAAGAGCTAACCCTTGAACAATTCTATCAAAACAGTACCAATCTGAAAAAACTGCTGGAAAACCGGTAACAATAATGAATACCTATGGATAAAATCAAAATTTTTAATTATAATTGTATACAATATACACCATATACTATACAGCCCAACATAATATCCTGACTGGAGGATTTATTAGTATGGATAGAACGGAAATACAACAAAGGGTCAAGAAAGTAATTGCAAAGATTCTCAAGATAAAAGAAGCTGAAATTCCCGATGGTGGCAATTTCATTTTCGACCTTGGAGCGGATTCGTTGCAGAGCATCGAGCTTGTAGCGGCGTTCGAGGAAGAATTTAACATCGAAATGGATGAGGATAAGGCGCTTGAAGTCCAGACTGTTTCCGATGCAGTGGATTTCATCTCGGTATATCTCACGTAAATACACGAGGAGTTAAAATGAAAAATCTTGAGAAAATGTTTTATCCCGAATCAATTGCTGTTATCGGCGCCAACAAAGTAAAAGGCACCGTTCCATGCGATATTTTTTTTAATATTTTAAAAGCTGAATACCGGGGAGTGGTATTCCCCATTAATCCCAGAGAAAAACATCTTGCATCGATTAAGACGTATAAATATGTTATCGATGTCGAGGATCCGGTTGATCTTGCCGTTATCGTATTTCCAAGTTCCGTCGTTCATCTGGCATTGGAACAATGCGGAAAAAAAGGAATCCACGCGGCAGTCATTATCTCTGCCGGATTTAAGGAAGTTGGGGGCGCCGGAATCGAGCGGGAAGAGCATATCAAGAAAATTGCAAAAGAATATGGAATATCTTTTATAGGTCCGAATTGTCTCGGTGTTATCAATACCGATCCGAAGGTGATGCTCAACGCCTCGTTTGCGCGTCAGATGCCGGAGGAGGGGAGTATCGCGTTTTTATCGCAAAGCGGTGCGTTATGCACTGCGGTGCTTGATTACGCACAGGCGAAGCACATCGGTTTCTCTAAGTTTGTAAGTATCGGAAACAAAGCGGATATTAGTGAGATCGATCTTTTATATTATTTAAAAGATGATCCGAAAACGAAAGTAATTCTCATTTATTTAGAAGAAATTACCGACGGGCGTGGATTGATGAAGGCAGCCCGGGAGATTATCGAGGAAACCGGAAAGCCCATCCTTGCAATTAAATCGGGGAGAACATCGGCCGGCGCTTCTGCCGCCGCTTCACATACCGGTTCCCTCGCCGGAAGCGATGAAATCTGTAATGCAGCTTTTTATCAATCCGGTATTATACGATGCAACGATATTGAAGAGATGTTTAATAAAGCCATTGCATTTACCTATCAACCGCTTCCGAAAAGAAACCGCGTTGCTATCGTGACCAATGCCGGCGGCCCCGGTGTGCTGACGACCGACGCTGCAGTACACGACGGTCTCGAAATTTCACGCTTTACTCCCGAAACCACGACGATTTTGAAGAAGAGTTTACCCCGAACTGCAAATATAAAAAACCCGGTCGACGTCATCGGCGATGCCCGCGCCGATCGTTACGGCATAGCGATTTCGAGTGTGTTAAAGGATGAAAATGTGGATGGCGTATTCGTCATTCTTACTCCTCAATCGATGACTGAAATAGATAGTATTGCGCAAGAGATCAGTCGGTTGTCAAGTCAGTTTTCAAAACCAATATATACCTCATTTATGGGTGAAGCAGACGTAGCGTCCGGTATCGATATTCTCCAGAGAAATAAGATCCCACACTACATTTTACCCGAATCGATGAGCAGCGCTTTTGCAGCAACATACAATTTTAAAAAAATGCTGGGTGAAAAAGTTCAGATGGTTGAACCTTTCACGGATGTCGATATAAAGAAAGCACATTCGATTCTTGATAAAGCTATTAAGACGGAAAGAAAACATCTCACTGAGGAAGAAGCAGTGAACATACTCGAGGCGTACGGTTTTCCGCTTTTTGAAAGCAGCATCGCGACGTCCCCCGAAGAAGCGGCAGATATCTCGGAACGGCTTGGATTTCCCGTTGTGATGAAGATAATATCCGACGATATTGTTCATAAATTCGACGTCAAAGGGGTCTTGCTGGATATCTCTTCGAAAGATGAGGCAATACGAGCGTACGATACGATGATAAATAACGTCCGGGAATTACGTCCCGATGCAAAAATTAAAGGCATTTTTATAAGGAAAATGATCCCGAAAGGTGAAGAAGTTATTCTCGGTATGAAAAGAGATCCAACCTTCGGACCTGTGGTGATGTTTGGTCTCGGCGGGATTCTCGTGGAGCTTTACAAAGATGTAAGTTTCAAGGTTGCACCGTTGGACATAAAATCGATTGATTCGATTCTTGCCGAAACAAAAGCATCGGCTATTCTTTCCGGCGTACGGGGAAGGACAAGACGGGATATTGCGTCAATTAAAACATGTATTGAGCGTCTATCGCAACTTGCAATCGATTGCCCCCAAATACAGGAACTCGATATAAACCCGCTCATTGTCCTTGAAGAAGGAAATGGAAGTTTCGTTGCCGATGCAAAAATAATGCTCTGATTATAAAACAGGAGAAATTACCGTGAGAATATTAATTTACGAGAACTATCAATCGCTAAGTAAATGGGTTGCGTACTATATCGGGTATAAGATTAAGGAAGCAAATCCGACACGGGAGAAACCGTTCGTGTTGGGCCTCCCGACCGGGACATCGCCGGTGGGAACATACAGAGAACTTGTCGATATGTATAAAGACGGTCTCATCTCTTTCCGGCACGTGGTCACATTTAATATGGATGAATATGTCGGGCTTACGGAGGACCACCCTCACAGTTACCACTATTTCATGTGGAGTAATTTGTTCAGCCATGTCGATATACCAAAAGAGAATGTAAATATCCTGGACGGTTGTGCTGAAGACGTTCATGAAGAATGCAGGCGGTATGAGGAGAAAATAAAGGAAGTGGGTGGCATAGATCTTTTTCTCGGAGGCATCGGTCCGGATGGACATATTGCTTTTAATGAACCGGGTTCCTCGCTATCGTCGCGTACGCGTATTAAAACCCTTACCTATGACACCCGGCTTGCGAACGCCCGTTTCTTTAATGATGATGTGAACAAAGTTCCGAAAACGGCACTTACAGTCGGTGTCGGCACCGTCATGGACGCGAAAGAAGTTTTGATTATCGTGAGCGGATATAACAAGGCACGTGCATTGCGGATGGCTGTGGAAGAAGGAGTCAATCATATGTGGACCGTCTCGATGCTTCAGCTTCATCCTCACGGCGTCATTGCCTGTGACGAGGATTCAACGATGGAGCTCAAGGTAGGAACAGTAAAGTACTTCAAAGACATCGAAAGCAGCGCACTCGCGAATTTGCCGAAAGTCAATTAACGTTAGGATAAAGGAAAGTAAACTTCGATGAATTACCGAAACTTGACTACGGTAGAAATTAAGATTTTTGAAAAAAACGGATGCATCGCCGATGATTGGACTAATGTCCAGGTAAAAAATGGATTCATCCCGGAAAATGTTCGGCGCGTGATTTTCTCCGGAAAAAACCGTTTGGGTATTTTTAAGGGGAAAGTCGAAGTTGAAGATGGGGTGGAGAAGAGAAGCGGTTTGTGCAACAGTTTTATCCGGGAATGCACTATAGGGGATAATGTCTATATTTCGGATGTTCGAACACTATCAGGGTATCATGTTGAGAATAATGCTGTCGTTGAAAATGTCGGATCACTTGTTGTTTCCGGAGAGACGTCGTTCGGTAATGGAACACTCATCAACGTCCTGAATGAAGCCGGGGGGAGAGAGTTAATGATCTATGATACACTATCGGTGCAAATAGCGTATATGATGGTGACTTCCCGGGACGATGCTGAATTTATTAAGACACTACAGAGTATTATTGAAAAATATGTTGACGGACGGAAGGCAACTGCCGGTAAAATCGGCGCCGGAGCAAGAATCAGGCATTGTCATACTATACAAAATGTGTGGATTGACGTTGGCGCCCGTGTAACCGGGATCCAGCGACTCGAAGAAGGAACGATTGCGAGTAAACCGGACGATCCGTCGATTGTGGGAGAGAATGTCATTGCTCAACATTTTATCATACAATCGGGTTCGATAGTCGACAGCGGCGCTCTTTTGACACATACTTTCATCGGACAGGGTGTTCGCATCGGCAAACAATTTTCCGCAGAGAATTCGGCATTCTTTGCAAACTCGGAAGGTTTCCATGGAGAAGCGGTGAGTGTTTTCGGAGGTCCGTACACCGTAACGCATCATAAATCGACGTTGCTTATCGCTGCAATGTGTTCTTTTTATAATGCGGGGAGCGGAACAAATCAGAGCAATCATATGTATAAGCTCGGTCCGGTGCATCAGGGTATACT
>PWTU01000409.1 GCA_003562775.1 Ignavibacteriales bacterium | reverse complement strand
GGCGGCTCGTTGCGTTCGGCAGCACCGAAAGCTTCGCCGGTAATAAGGATTACTTCACCGGTTTCCCTGTTAAGGAATGAGGTCAGTTCACCGGACTGGCTGTGTAATTCATCGGCAATGTTCTGAAGTTTCACGCGTATGGTCATAACAGGTGTATTCTTAATGAACAATTGAAGTTGATTTGTATCTGAAGAATTTACGTTTCGACTAAAAATAATATAGAAAGCTCCGGGGATATTTGCAATAGATTTGATGGCCGGTGGTGGGGTCAGGGCGTGTGAATAAATGAATTAATGATTGAATGATTTGCGCCAGAGGCGCATCCGCCTCCGGCGGTTTTCGAGCGAGCGCAAGTGCGCTTTTCGTCGCGGTTGAAGCGGTCGATGAGCCATTGTGTTTCGCGCTGTGCCGGGGGTATGTTGTGTAGCAAGGGTTCATTTTTATAAGATCTTCATAGTAACGTATGCCGGGCGGATGGAGTACCGGAGTATCGGGGTATGGGAGTATCGGAGATTAATTGCAGTTAGTACTGATTTATGCAATACCGCAGCACACCCTACACCGATACACCGACACTCCGACTCTCCCACACCCCGATACAAATACCATACCACCGATCAGTCGGGCGCCATCTTCCCGCGCCGTTTCCCGGCTCTCTCAATCCTTATCCGTTCGATAAGCAATAAACGATATTGTTTCTTATCTTAATATCAAACATCAAAATTATATAATCAGGCCAAATATTCATGGGCAGTGGCAGAAAAACAAAACGACCGTCAAAATATTCAGGGATATCCCTCAATGAATTTCAGCCCGGGTCGCGCGGTCTCGTGTTGCGAAATAAACTGGGAATAACATCGAAGGGAAGAATGGATGACATTGAAATTGAAAAATACAGTAATGCATTATTGATATTGGCGAAGAAATATGATAAAGAGCACAGCTTCTCTGATAGTGACATCAAAGAAATCCATAATACCATATTTCAGGATATTTACGATTGGGCGGGAGAGTATAGGAATGTAGAGTTATCTAAAGAAGGCTTCAGATTTGCAAGTGCAAAATACATTCACAAATTAATGAATGAGTATTCGGAACGGTATCTTTCAAAAATGACTCCTGCCAAAACCAACGATAGAGACAAATTAGCATCTGATCTTGCCGTACTTCATAATGAATTCATAATCATTCATCCTTTTCGAGAAGGAAACGGCAGAACAATAAGATTGCTGCTCTATCTGATTGCGTTACAAGCGGGATTTGATGAATTTGATTTCGGTGCTATAGATCAAAAAGGTGAATCATATCAAAGATATATACATGCAATTCACGAAGCATTAGGCGGAAATCATGAGCCAATGAGTGAAATTATTAAGGAGGGTTTATCATGAACGCTTCGGCGTAGATTTACGTGAAACATTCATTTTTTTTCTCAATGCAGGAGAAGGCTTTATTCCTTCTATACGGGAAGAAGAAATGGCAAAGCGAATCGCCTTCGCTTCCTTATTACCTCTGATCTGATGAATTAATTTTGATGTGGTAGATTTAGCTGTTTTTTTCATACATATAAATATAACAATTATAACAAGAAAATGAAACTCTCATCTAAGAGAAAAATAAACACATGTTTACTCATAGTCAATAAAGAACCGGAATTTATATCATCAGCACAACTCGTGTTTTGCGACAATAACGCAGTACGGCAATTCACCGGCACATCGATACGATTGCTATACCACCGATCATTCAACCATTCAACCCCACCTACGTTCGCTGCGGGCGAACTTCGGCGGGCAGGCATGCATCCATGCATCCCAACGCTCAGATGGAGCCCACCTCTCCGCCGCACAACCCCTCCCACAGGTGGACGCCATCTTCCCGCCCGCCTATCGTTTTACGTTTCACATTTACCCAAACTTGTATTTATCGAAAATTAATAGTATACTTGCACTGTTTACACACGAAGTACCATAACATATCCATCCACAATTCAGGAGGATCCCATGGTCTCCATTCCGACGCTGTGGCTGCCTATTCTGCTCTCGGCAGTGTTTGTTTTCATCGCAAGTTCCATCATACATATGGTGTTAACCTACCACTACAAGGATTTCAAAAAGGTACCGGATGAAGTTAAACTGATGGATGTGCTCCGGGGATTCAACATCCCTCCGGGAGAATATGCCGTTCCTTACTCAGGAAGTCCTAAAGAAATGAATTCACCGGAATATAAGGAGAAGACAAAAAAAGGACCGATTCTGTTGATGAACGTATGGGAGACCGGCGATCCGGCAATGGGGAAAAGTCTTGTGCAATGGTTCATCTTCACGGCGATCGTGGGTATTTTTGCAGCGTACGTTGCCGGTCGTGCACTGGGACCGGGTGCGGAGTATCTTGCAGTGTTCCGTTTTGCCGGAGTGACCGCATTTGCCTGCTACACTATCGCAAGCTGGCCGGAATCGATATGGTTTAAACGATCGTGGGGAAGAACGGTCAAGGGAACGATCGACGGGCTTATTTACGGTCTGCTCACCGCCGGAACGTTTGCCTGGCTGTGGCCCGGGTGAGCGTGGAAGGATGCATGATTGCATGGGTTGCCCGCCTATGTCCCGGTGTTGTTTACCGGAACGTAGGCGGAATGAATGATTGATTGGATGATTGGAAATGGTGTGTCGGGGTATTACATTTGCGTGCCACATCCCGTTGCCCAATCATTCAATCAACCATTCAGTCATTCAGAACAGATAATCTTCTTCCGCAGGTTTACTTTTCACCGGCTTTATCTTTTCAAAGAGAACTTTGACCGGATTCGTCGCCCAGGTCGCCGCGTTCCTGATCTTTGAACCGGCAAGATTTTTCATCTCTTTGTACAGACTCTTTTGCAGTGTTCCTGTGATATTGGACGCGGTTTGAACGATAAATACGGGCGATGGGCGCAGTTCCCTTTCGGATTTGATAATGAGCTTGCTGCAGTAGTTATCGGTTATCAATGCAACGCGTGTGAGCATCGCCGCGTTGACAAATCCATCGGCAAGCGAGCCGAGAATCTTGTCGAAAAACGGTATGCTTCGCATACCTTCGGTAGAAAGCTTCGAGAAAATTTCTCCGGTGGCATACTCTACCGTTTCCGATCCGCCGATTGCCATTGAGTAATATACCTGTCTTCCGATAACAAGGAGATCGCGGTTGGATACTCTGCCGTTGTAAAGTAAAAATGTTTCTTTCACCAGATTAACCGACGACGATAAAATGAGTATGGCATCGATAAAACCGTTCTGAGAAATTGCGGAACTATAGAACAGGCGATTTACATACTTGTTGCGTATGCGGGCGGATTCTTTTCTGAGAATAGTCATAACCTGCTCGTATCCTTCTTTCGTCCGGGGAACAGGAGCAAGATCGAATCCAATGGATTTTAGATGCGGATTCGCTTCAAGCCGTTCAAACCGCTTCGGCAGTTCTTTTTCGAGATGCTCCTCATTCAATAAAGGCGTCGGCGCTTTCGGGATTTTTAAGATCCGGTACACGGGTATGCCCACAAAATAAATCAACACTCCCGCTGCAAGCACCATAAATCCGTACGCAACGTACGGATGCACGGCATGGAGATACACATACAGTTCTAAAAATTCCTTTGCTATAAAATAGATCAGGATGATGGAGAGAAAGGCAAGTATTCGTTTAATATGTCGGAACATTGGAATCGTAGCTCTTTTCGTAGTAAGGAGATTTAAACCGTTTCTCTTTTATTATAATGCTATCAAAATCAAACCGCAACCCCTATCATGCCATACATCCAATCAACCAATCTTCCAATCACCCCATGCCCTCACTCCCCGTGCAGTATATCCCGCAACACCTGGGGATAATCCGTCTCGATTGCATCTACACCCATTTCTATATAATGTCGCATTTTTTCCGGCGTGTGTACATCCCAGACAAATACTTTGAATCCTTCTTCGTGAGCTTTTCTGACAAACCGGCGCGAGGTTGCGAACCGATGCGAGTGAAGAAAATTGACGTCATACTCAAACACCGACCCGGTATTGAGACCGCGCTCTATTATAAGCCGGAGGAACGGGATCCTGAAGGCGAAGGATTTCCCGGCGGGTATATCCGGTGCGTGTTTACGAAAATACTCCACCGCGCCGTCTTCAAAAGATTTCATAAGAACGCGGTCCTGAAAATTATGCCCGTACACGAGATCGATAACACGCTGTTCGATACCGGGGTAATAGGGCGATTCCTTTTTAATTTCAAGCAGGAGTTTTGTAGTATCATCCATTACCGAAAAAACTTCCTCAAGGGTTGGGACACCCGTGCCTGCAAACTCCTCGGAGAACCAGCTTCCGGCATCGAGCTGCCTGATCTCTTCAAGAGTCATATCCCTGACATATCCTCTTCCGTTGGTTGTTTTACGGACGTTCTCATCATGTAACACTACGATTTGATTATCCTTAGTTTGATGGAGATAGATTTCTATCATATGCACACCGATCCCGACTGCTTTTCTGATAGCGGGCAGCGTATTCTCGGGTGCGAGTGTCGGGGCGCCGCGGTGTGCTATAATTTTAACATGTGTTAAGTATCGCTCATTGGAAGAATTTACCAATTTACTATTGCTACATGATAAAAATATAGTAATCGATAGCAACCCGCTCAATAGGGTGAAGTACCCCGATATTCTACGAATCATATTCAAAATAAAGAGAATTCACAGTTTCGGGTAGCAGGGTTCACGTCTTCCATCCGATTACCGGCTCCACGGCGGAACGATGTCGTTCATACGTGCATATGCAATCAATTGGCCGAGATGCTCACCCGTATGTCTGGTAATAAACAAAAGAACGCCGCGTACCGTAGTTTCTCTCCCGCCAAACCAGCGTATCGTATTTTCCAGTTCGTCATTGGAGATACTTCCTATAAAGACACGATGATACTCGATCGATTCCTGCAAAACCTTGATGACTTCATCTTTGTCCGTTACCGATTGGTCAAACATTCCGCGCTCAAACCCTTCCGGAGGATCATATCCGATAAATCCGGGATACATATAATTCCCGTTTGCAAGGTGCAGGAATACTTCCCTGAAGGAACGGACACCCTCCGCGGGACGCCACGCATACAATTCTTCCGGTACGGCTTCTGCAAGTTGGACAATCCTATCTGATGCACTATCGAAAACTGCAAGCACTTCCGCCTGATATCCCGAGATGTCTGCATCCTGACTTAAAGCAGATTGCGAGACAATAAAAATTAATAGAAAAATTCCGACACGTTTCATGTGAGATCTCCCTGTTAACGTTCCATATTAATGTTGATTATTACTTTCACGATACCGGTCAAACCATCCCACAATATGGGCGACTTTTCTGATCAAATTACTCGGACGGGCTGCAATAAAATGTGCAGCACCGGGAACCCGGACTAATATCGATTCAACCCCCTGCAACTGCAGGGGAATTCACAATCGAATGCATGGTTACTCTCCTGTGAGTTGTTAATGAATTAACGATTCGCCTCAGGTACACTCTACCAAAAAGGCATCGAGCGATATCGATATAACAATATAGTAAGCAGGTTTATTCCTGGCAAGCAAATACCTATTAATTTTTGGTCGAAGCAAATTTTAAAAAATACCCTTAATTTTTCATAACCGGTATTGCGTATTTAAGAAAACTTCCATACCTTGTACATCATTTTACTAATTGGCCACTTCTTTCACATTTAATCAAGGAGCACATAATGAAAAAACTTGGAGCGGTTTTATGTATTCTCATACTCTTTTCGGGTGTTTCATTCGGTCAG
>PWTU01000390.1 GCA_003562775.1 Ignavibacteriales bacterium | reverse complement strand
TTATCTGGCTGATGCCGATCCATCCCGTCGGTGAACAAAATAAAAAGGGAACGCTCGGCAGTCCTTATTCCATTCGTGATTATTTCGACGTGAACCCGGAATTCGGGACTATGGATGATTTTAAAAGCTTACTCGATGCCGCACACGAACACGGATTCAAATTGATCATCGATCTTGTTGCTAATCACACGGCATGGGATACTCCGTTAATTGAACAACACCCGGATTGGTATGTACAGGATGATGACGGAAACATAATTTATCCCGAGGGGACCGATTGGTGGGATGTTGCCGATTTGAATTATGAAAATCCTGAAGTGTGGGAATATATGAAAGAAGTAATGCGCTTTTGGGTAGAAGATATCGGGGTTGACGGCTTCAGGTGCGACGTTTCAGAGATGGTGCCGATCGGATTCTGGGAAGAAGCGCGCGAAATGCTCGACAAAATAAAACCCGTAATGATGCTATCCGAAGGTACTTTACCGGAACATCATTTAGAGGCATTCGATATTACATACTCCTGGAATATATATCATAATCTTGAAGATATAGTAAAAGGTAATGATCCGGTGACGATAATAGATGATATACTTGACCGGGAAACCGGAAGATATCCGATCGGTTCGCTTCGTATGCGATTTAAATCGAACCACGATGAAAACGCATGGGATGCACCGGCGGTTGAGAAATGGGGGGCGAAGGGTGCGAAAGCCGTCGGCGTTCTCGTCACGACCATACCCGGCGTCCCGCTATTATATAACGGCGATGAAGTGGGCAATCCGAAACGGCTTGATCTGTTTGAAAGAATACCCATAGATTGGAGTCGAGGTAATGAATATCGTGCATTTTATACCGGATTATTTTCATTATACAATGATTCGGACGCGCTCCGCAGAGGAAATTTTTTAAGAGTAGAGACGGATAGAACTGACGCAATATTCTCCTTTGTTAGGATATCTGAAAACGACCGGAAGCTTGTGTTTATCAATTTGAAAGAAGAGGAAGTATCGTGTACCTATAGCGTAAACTCACTGCTCGATGCCGCCGGTGTGCAGTCGGCAACGCTAAGAAAGGTTTTCGGAACCGGGGAGGAAATTGTTGATATAGAATATGATGGCGTAATCTCGTTAACGTTCCCGGAATACGGATTTGCAATCTACGATTTGCGGTAAAAATTGTGCGACGCACCTGCCCGTTGTGCGGGATATAAAATTTGCTATCTACATTATCACTTCTTGCGGAAGGGTGCGTCGCACATTTTTGACTATTCTGCTAACCCGTTTATGGGAAAATTTCTTACGTAGATGAAACGAATATTTCATTAGGAGAATCTTTTCCAGATTTTCTTAAATACTTCGTCACCTGGTACGGGTTTCACTTTACCTATGCGTAATTCGGTCAATCGTTTCTTTGCAACAACGATCCATTTATTATCGATCTCGAAATCAGGTGGGTTAAGACTTCTTAAAAGTGAATCGACAACAAGTGCCCTCTCTTTTACCGGTAGAGATAATGCTTCATCAATTAGCTTTTTGGTTTTCATAATTCCTCAATAAGCTATGGTTTATTCTTAATACTAACTATACTATTTTATTTCTAAAAAAACAAATAAATTTTTACCAAGCAGGGCGATAAAATAATCTACGCCCACACACACATAATTACTCATTAAAATTATATGTGCGACGCACTCTTTATTTAAACATCCTCAGCTAACGAACTATCATCTGGTTCCCCCAACCGGCAAGTGCGTCGCACCCTTTACAAATTCCCCGGTGAGCAGGCATACATTCATCCAATCAATCAATCACCCAATCACCCAATCCCTAAATCCCCCAATCCAATCATCCATTCAATCATCCAATCATCTAATCCCTCAGTCCCCCCACCCTCCCCGCTTGAATCATTCCTCCATATTAATTAGCTTATAGGTATAACTCATTCCAGTAACCAATAAAGAACATGAAAACGTGGAGGAATGAACCATGAAATTTCACACTGAATATCTTACATTCAATACAAAAAAACATCGTGAATATATTAATATCACCCCTGATGTCGAAAGCGCCGTTAAAAAGAGCGGCGTGAATGACGGAATGATTCTCGTTTCGGCAATGCATATTACCGCAGGTGTTTGGGTAAACGATGCAGAGAGCGGATTGCTTCAGGATATCGATGAGTGGCTCGAACAGCTTGCTCCATATAAAGAAAATTACCGCCATCACAGAACCGGGGAGCAAAATGGCGACGCTCATTTGAAGAATTTGCTCGTCCATCATCAGGTGATCATTCCCATTACAGACGGCAAGTGCGATTTCGGACCGTGGCAGCAGGTATATTATGCCGAATTCGACGGACAACGGAAGAAACGGGTGGTTATGAAAGTGATGGGAGAATAATTTACTTGAACGAATTACAAAAGTTTAATATATTTATTAATACGTGAATCAATTACATTAAGTAGAGAATTGTTATGATTAAGCGCGTTTTGTTTTGTGCGGCAGTGTCGATCCTCCTGACCGTAACCCTCTTTTCACAAAGATCTAATTTGCGGTTGGATGTTGATTATGCGCAATTTCGAGGGGTTGAGGATTCACTATATATTGAATTATATTACTCGTTTTCAGCGAGTAATTTAAGTTACACATATACGGACGGACTGTTTAAAGGGGCGGTGGAGTTAGAGTTATCGGTGTTTCCTGAAGGAGAATTGAACGAGCCGATCAAGGAAAGATCATTCCGGATGAATTATACCATTGAGGACACAACGGAATCCGAGCTTAACCAAACGATTGTCGGATTGTCCGGTCTTTTTCTTGAGCAGGGTGAGTTTACCTTAAAAGTAAGAGGATATGATGTCCGGAAACCCGAAGCGAAAGACAGTATTTCATTCGCACTTACCCTTCCGGCAATCCCGGAAGAGCATGTTGCAGTAAGCGACTTGCAATTTGCAAATTCGATACGCCAGATTCCGAGAGACCCGAACAATACGTTTTATAAGAATACACTCGAGGTTATACCGAACCCGAGCCGGATTTACGGAGTGGGGCACCCGATACTATTTTATTACCTGGAGGTATACAATCTTCTTGCCGCGGCAGGTGAAGAGGATGAGTATAATGTTCGGACTGCGGTTTACGATGCAATTGGTAATCAATATTTTGAGCGTGAGAACATTAAAAGCAGACGGCACGAGTCAAGTGTTGAAGTGGGTACGGTGAATACGTCCGGTTTTCAAAGCGGAACGTATACGCTGCTGGTCTCTATAGTCGATCCTACATCAAATGTTGTCGTCAGTTCATCACGACGATTTTTTGTGTTTAATCCGCAGCATGGTATAGCCGAGGATGCCCGGGATGTTCTACCGCAGGGTGTCGTGGCGAGTATTTTCGCGATAATGTCGGAAGAAGAACTCGATGAAGAATTCGATCAAATGCGGTATATAACAAGTTCCGGAGATAGACAGGACTATGCAAGACTGACGACGAAACCTGAAAAGCAACGATTTCTCTTCGAATACTGGCGACAGCTCGATCCCGACCCCGCTTCTCCGGTGAATCCCGTGCGGCAGGAATATCTCAACCGTGTTCAGCATGCAAATGAACAATTCGGTTTCGGTTTTCGAGAAGGTTGGCGGAGCGATCGCGGCAGAGTTTTTGTTGTTTACGGTCCGCCAGATGAATACGAACGATATCCGAGTCGCAGCGACTCACGACCATTTGAAATATGGCACTTTCATAATATTCAAGGCGGCGTGAAATTTGTGTTTGTAGACCGGACCGGGTTTCAGGATTACCAGCTTGTTCACTCGACTCATCGGAATGAATTGCGGGACGATAACTGGGAACAGTATATCCGGCAAAATTAATCATCTGAATCGGCGACATACTGTTGAACTTCACTGTCGGCATACGTACATTATTTCATAAAAATACCGGTATAATCCGGAAACTGGAGTTCAAGCTGGTGCAACTCTTCTGTGCCGCTTTGAGACTATTATCATTTACTGGTTTACAAAAGTTCTCCCGTATCGTTGGCGACATAACATTTTTTATTTTGCGAATTCGTCGAAACGTTGCCGAGAAAAATCTCAGAGACGCTTTCCCGGAGAAATCAAAAAAATGGATCCAAGCTATAGCACGACGATCCCAGCATAGTTTATTCCTTTCGCTTTTCGAGTTTTTATATATGACTGCGTTATCTCCGGATGAGATAAAAGGGTATTGTACAATTTCCAATCCGGAGGTGATCCGGAATGCACTCGGTAGAAACCGGGGGATAATTTTCATGACCGGGCATTTCGGGAATTGGGAATTACTCGCCACCGCAACGATGCTTCACTTGAATTCATCCGGCGTGATGATCGTAAAGAAACAACGTAACCATTATGTCGATAAGATGATTAATGAAATTCGTACCCGGTATACAAACAGGTTCGTGTATATGAGAGAGTCGGTGCGCGAAATTATGAGAACGCTCGGCGAAAACGGCGTTGTTGCAATGATTGCCGATCAGAGCGCCCCCCGTGACAGTATATATGTTCCTTTCTTCGGAAGAAGAGTTGCAACCTTTGCGGGACCGGCGTATTTTGCCCTAAGATCGGGTGCACCGGTAGTCATGGGTTTTTCCATTCGCCGTCCCGATGGGGGGTACATTGCGATGTTCGAAGAAGTATCAACGGACGATTTGAAAGATGCAAGTAAAGAAAACATAAAAGAGTTAACTGAGCGCCATACTGCTATGCTTGAAAGATATATAAGAACATACCCCGACCATTGGCTCTGGCAGCATCGGCGATGGAAATATACGAAAACCGGGAATAAACCGGTATGAAATATTTGTTTCTAAATTCCGCCGGTGTCTGGGGAGGAAATGAGAAATGGGCGCACATGGCGGCGACATCTCTTGCAAAAGAAAACCCGGTATTCATCGCATATAAAAATGCAGTGGTGGGCGACCGGTATTCAATAGAAAAAATTAAACTGCCATTTCGATTTAGTTACGATCCGGCAACTATTGTACCCTTGATCAACTTTGTGAATAAAAACGGTATCGATGTTATTATACCGACCAAAAAACGTGATTATGTCATCGCCGGCATTGTTGCCCGGAAATGCAGGAAAAAAAATGTTCTGCGGCTTGGCATAGTACGGAAGCTCGGGCAAAATCCGTATAAGAATTTTGTATACAATACGTTATCTCACGGGATAATTGTCAATGCTCAAAGAATTAAAGACGTTCTTCTTGATTCGCCTTTCATAAGCGAAGAGAAGATCCGGGTTATATATAACGGACTTGATACCGGGTCGCTTGATGAGCAGGCAGACGGTGCATCGCAATTAAATAAACCGTTTCAGTTCACGGTATGTACGGCAGGTAGGATATCAAAAAGAAAGGGATTGGATGTTATATTACAAATCTTTGCTGAGTTCTCGAAAAGGATCCAATCCGGGGAAGGCGGTATGGTTATTATCGGAAGCGGCAGGCGAATCAAAGAATATCAATCCCTTGCATCGCAGCTCGGTATTTCAAAACAGGTGTGGTTTGCCGGTTATCTGGAAAATCCGTATCCATATTTAAAATTGAGCGATGTATATCTAACCGTTTCCCGCAATGAAGGCATTTCCAACGCACTGCTCGAAGCGATGTATCTTGAAAATGCCGTGATTACTTCGAGAGCAGGTGGCGCCGGCGAAATTATCGTCGACCGGCAGAACGGCTTACTGCTTGAGAAGGACAATATTATACGTAATGGGAGCGACCGGCTCTACGAATTGTATACGGATACGTCGTTTCGCGAGTCTCTTGGAAAAGCAGCAAAAGAAACTGTCACGG
>PWTU01000052.1 GCA_003562775.1 Ignavibacteriales bacterium | reverse complement strand
GCTATTCCCATGTTGATCTGCTCCGCTGAAATGATTTTTATATATCTCTTGTGCTGTTTCATAATCGTCAAGACGTCCTATATCCAACCAATATTCTTTCAATTCATATTTCGCAACCGGTATTTTCTTCTCTAATAATAGTTTTATTAAAGAATCCATACCATAATACTGATTATCCGGGATGTGATCGAATATCGATGGTTTCATTGTATAAATTCCTGCCAGTATATACGTAATGAGATCCGGTTTTTCCTGAATATCCGTGACATAATCGTCTTCAAAGAATATATTCCCAAAATCAAAAGGGGTGACTTCTTTTTTAATAGCAACTGTTAAAATTGAGTTTTTAGAAATAGCGAAATTATAAAATTCTTTAAAATCAATAAGACTTAAAATATCACCGTTCATAACGATAAACGGTTTTTTTAACTCATCTTTCAAAAGAGTCAAAGGCCCGGCGGTGCCGAGAGGTACATCTTCTCTGCTTACTTTCAATTTGATACCATACCGTGAGCCGTCACCGAAAAAGTTTTCAATATATTGTGATTTATAGTTTGTTGCCAGGTATACCTCATCGATACCGGCATCCTTTAATCGCTCTACTTGTATTTCAAGTACGGATTTTTCGCCGATTGGAAGCAGAGGTTTTGGTATGACTTCAGTAAACGGTTTTAATCGGGTTCCTAAACCGCCCGCGAGGATAACAGCTTTCATATATAACTCATTAAATTTTTTGAATAATCATTTCGATTAATTTGTTTCATCGATCTCTACCGATTTCCAGGTATGTTGATGTTCGTCCCACATTTTAATAATTTTTGCGGGTGCACCGATGGCTATGCACCGTGCAGGAATACTCCCCGTCACCACACTGTTCGCTCCAATGATCGACATTTCTCCGATGGTAACCCCCGGCAGTATAACAACATTCTGTCCGATCCAGCATCCTCTTCCTATTATTATGGGCGCTATTTTATACATCGGTTGGTATTTATAAGGTATATCGGCATTTTCATATCCATGCAAACCGTCGCATATAAATATATTCGAGGCAAACATAACATCGTCTTCTATAATGATTTTATTCAATGTCGATACCTGTAAACTACCTGTGGCGGTCACACGATCTCCGATTATTAACTCCGGATTAAATTCCTGTACGGGTATGCCTCTCTCCTCAGCCACTTTACTATTCGACGGATATTGCGCTACGGTCTTGAGTAAACTCCCCGGACCGATCGCTATATCGTCACCCAGATACATGTGCTGGGGTCCTTCGATTCTTCTCGGTAATCTTATTGTCAAATTTCGCGGATTGTTTGCAAATTTTGGAAGTGTACGTGTTGCTATTCTATGCTCTAAGTTTTGAATACGTACACCGATCATACAGATTACTCTGTCAAGCAACGATTTTATTCTTTTCATTATACTGAATTTAATTCTTGCAACCGGATACTTAATTGAAATTTTTTTGCGATATTTAATGAACGGCTTCAGACTTTTTAAGGTATCGAGTATAAGTATTTTTTTTCTGATGTTTTTGCCGGTTGATGAATACACCGGCACATCCGAATGACGTACTAATTGCAACGCTCTATCGTACATTTCCGCATTGTTTTGCCGGACAAAGTATTCGAGTATGACATCGATTGACGACGAGTATTGTAAATAATCTTTATTGGTATTATACACTCTTTCTAAAAGTTGTAAATATCCTATTCTATTATAATCGCTCACCTTCGATATCCCGTCCCTGTTGGATCTGTAATACATCCCGATAATCGGCGTATGAATAAAATGAACGTTGTTAATGAGCAAATCATAAAAAAATATCAAATCTTCATAATAGACAGATTCGTCGAATAAATGTTTCCCGAATATATTTCTTCTAATCAATGTGTTATTAACATGAATCGGGGTCGGCGTCTCTAAGCCGAATTTTCTGCCCACTATCATTTTTATTAACTGCTCATTATTATACCTATCAAACAAAAATTTTTCTTCCGTTTTCGCTAAACCGGCATCGTTTTGTTTGACAATACTATAGTCACAATGAAAGACAATATCATCCTTACATAAATCAGCTCCTGCATATTCCAATTGCCTTTTTATTTTATCCGTACTGAGCCAATCATCGCCGTCAAGAAACTGGATCCACTCACCCCTCGCTTTTAAAACTCCGAAATTCCGCGTCGAACTTACCCCTCCGTTTTCTTTATAAAAATACCGGACCCTATTATCACTTTGTTCAAATTTCTTAACGATTTCTCCCGAATTATCCGTAGAACCGTCATCTATAACGATACACTCAATATGAGAATAGGTTTGATTTAAAACGCTCTCGATAGCATCTGAAATATATTTTGATTTGTTATAGCAGGGAATAATGACGGAGACAAGGGGATTATTATTCATTGTATCTATTGGATTTTCGTGATTATAAATTATTTTATCCGTCAGAGAGTGTTTTGAGGGCGGCGGATTCACCGCTCTTAAACGACTCGTCCGTCCAGTGATAACCCCAGTCGCCATAACGGCCGCAATATCTAATATTACAACCGTCGAGGTATTCGTGAACTGTAGTGAGAGCATCCGACCGTTCGAGATCGAAAATGACGTTCGCATACGGGACAAGCTTGACGCTTTTGTGTAAAATAGTATCTTCTTCTCTAACAAGCCCGCACTTCTTTAAATCGTTTATCGCGGGTTCGATTAACTCCGGGGGCTGCTTGTCCAGCGGTTTATATTTATCCGAAAAATATATTTCCGCCTGCATACTTCCTGCCCCTTCCGGCACATTATTCGACGAAAACATATGAGGGTAACTCAATCGCGTAAAAACGTATTCCTGGTCGTAAAAATATGTCCAGTGGGAATCCGAAATATCGTTTCTATCGATGCCGATATTTACGAGCACACATTTTGTACAGGCAAGCTTGGCAGCCGCTTCTCTGACGTCGTCCGGCACATTTTCTATTATTTTAACCAAGTCGGGAAGCGGCATCGACGATACGAGCTTATCGTAACCGACGACACGATTATCGGATAACCGAAGCTCTTTCTTTTTCGGGTCGATTCCGACAACGCCCGATGCAAGATGCAACTCAATCAGCGGGAGAAACATAGTTAGATATGAGACGAATCCATTGTCGGTCGGATACCTGAAATGATCGACGTAATGTACATCGGGTGTCGCCTGGCTGAGCGCCCCTTCAAGTACTTCCGATATATCGGGGGTATATATTCTCTTTCCCAGCCAGTCCATACTCATATTTTCGGCAGCGGTTGTATGATATTTTTTCCCATATTGCATCGGAAACGTCTCGGCAAATGTTTTACCGAACTGCGCGTATAACCAGTCCCTATAGTTCTTTATATCGGAACCATTTTGGGTGCGTTCTTTATTGTCAATAAATTCAAGGATTATTTGTTTCACAAGTTCAACCGGCAAGCCGTATAAATTAACCTGCGCCGGATGTTTTATCCAGTATCCCCGCCAGTAATTATTCACCCGTGCTTGTAATATTTCATACTTACCTTGAACGCTTTCCGAAAATAATTTCTGAATCCGTTTATCTTTGGTAAACGATATATGCGGTCCGTCATCGAATATAAAACCGTCATCAGTTTTAAACGAGGCGGTATGTCCGCCATAATATGACTGTGCTTCGAACATGACCGGCTTTATGTCATAGTGACTCAATTGATATGCTGCGCCGAATCCAGCCATTCCCGAACCGATTATTACAACTGCCATGCTATTTATCAATCCTTTTCATGAAATGCTTCTTGCCACCAGGTAATTGCCGCTTCTAAACCCTGCTCTAAATCGTGTTGCGGATGCCAGTGCAATTCCTTTTTCAGTCTGCTCACATCCGCAAGAATGACAGGCAATTCTTCCGGTGACTCCGGTCGAGTTCCCAATTGAATAAGATCCGACTTGTCGAGGAGTACCCCGATCTTCTCTACGATATGTTTTATAGATACCGGTATCCCTGAAGCTATATTTATACTTCCGGTTACTTCCGAATCGAGCAGCGTCACAAATGCATGCGCAACATCCTCCACGTGTAAAAAATCCCGGATTTGATCTCCTTGCGTACATTGCGCAGGGGCATTTTTCATTAATGATGTGATTACATACGGAATAAGTCTCTTCTTATTCTCATTGGGACCGTATAAAAAAAATATTCTCCCCCACGCATAACTCACATCCTTCTGAGCCGCATATCGAAACAAAATATTATTCAATGAATTTTTTGCTGCGCCGTACAACGTAGCGGGTCGAAGCGGTGTTACCTGTTCATTGCAATAACCGTATTTCCAGTCGTATTCCGCGCATGTTCCGGCTACAACAATTCTGCCGCCGCCGTTTTCTGTAAAAGCCGTTATCAGATGAAGAGATGCCGCAACCCAATCGATATTCCGATCCGAACTCCAGAATAATCCATGCTCCGTATACCAGGCAAGATGAAGGATATGAGACGGTTTTATCTCTGCAATACTCCGTTCTGTTTTTTGCCGGTCGTGCAGATCGAGTGTATACCAGAACAGATTCTTCGCTTTAATCTGCGGGGGGTTTTCTTCCGATATTATGGCATGTACCTGATACCCTTTGTCCAAAAGGAATGGTATACAATGCCTGCCGATAAATCCGCTCCCTCCCGTTAAAAAGACCTTTTTCATTTTGTAAAGTCCGGATAGCCGTTATCTTTTTCGGAAACAGTTACCTCATCCAGCGGCCAGGATATATTAAATACGGGATCATTCCACCGTATACCGCGCGCATATTCCGGCATATAATATTCACCCATTTGATAATGTATCAGTGTGTTATTTTGCAGTGTTTGGAAACCATGGGCAAATCCCCTGGGAATAAACAAAGATTTATAATTTGATTCCGACAGACGGATTCCAAACCACTTGCAATAGGTTTCGGAGTCCTTTCGTAAATCAATAATAACATCATATATTTCGCCGGCATAACAACTTACTATTTTCGGTTCTGCATACGGCTCTGCCTGATAATGCATACCCCGAATGGTACCGCTTTTGTTATTAAAAGATAAATTCGTTTGCACGATATTATCCGGTACTCCTAATTCACCGAATTCTTTTTTACAAAATGTCCGTGCAAAAAAACCACGTTCATCCGTATGTTTTTCTATCTCTATTATGAATGAATCTTTTAAAGGAGTTTCGATGAACTTCACGCTGCTAACCTATGATTTGAACTTCCGGTATCGGTACAATAAACCGCCCCCCCCATGCACGAACATACTTATTTTGTTCGATTATTTCCTCCTTGAGATTCCATGGAAGTATAAGTATATAATGCGGCCGGTCGTCTTTTATTTGCTCGACCGGTTTTATTGGAATATGTGTTCCGGGAAGATACTTACCGATTTTATGCGGATTCCGGTCGACGACATAATCGACAATATCTGTTCGAATACCGCAATAGTTTAAAAGCGTGTTTCCTTTCGCCGCCGCACCGTAGGCGATAATTTTTTCTCCGTTTTCTTTGATCCTTAACAGCTCTTTTAACAATTCCCGTTTTATTACTTTTACTTTTTCAGTAAATTTTACATACGTTTCAACGTCAGCCAAACCTCCCGAACGTTCGGCATGAAACACCGAATTTATTTTGTCCGTTGCCTTTTTGTGCATACTCCCCGGGTGACAGGCATATATTCGCAATGATCCGCCATGGGTCGGTAATTCTTCGACATCAAATATTTCCAAATCATGATAATTAAATATTTTATCAACTGCATACAGGGATAGGTAGGAAAAGTGTTCATGATAGATGGTATCGAACTGGTTCTCTTCTATCAGGC
>PWTU01000475.1 GCA_003562775.1 Ignavibacteriales bacterium | reverse complement strand
TCAGACGGAAAGTTTACGGGGCTGAACACCGTGCAACGGCAGAAGGACTGGGACATTTAGGAAATGAGTTACGTCGCCAGGGTCGGTATGATGAGGCGGAACTGCTCTATAGGGAATCATTAGAATTATGGGAGGAGATACGCGGTCCGGATCATATGGCGGTAAGCGGCAACCTTGTTGTCCTCGGTGAACTCATGGTTGATAAAGGGAAGTACGATGAAGCAGACTCATTATTCCACAGGGCGTTACAGATTCGACGTCACCATCTTGGTGAGGACGCCGGTGCATTGGTTATCGGTGCACGGGCGAGACTTCACGTACAACGGGGGGATTTTTATACCTCGGAAAAACTATACGAACAAGCATTACAAATGCTGACTGCAAATGTCTCCGATAAACATCGTGATGTACGCCGGCTCCGCAGGGAGATGGCAGAAATGTATCGCAATTGGGGCTGGGCGGAGAAAGCGAGGCACTATCGTTTGCTTGCTGAGGGGGATTGATGCAAATAATTTAATTGATTGTTGATAATTGTTTTACCTTTTCGTAATGTAGTATATATGATGTCGGCTACCAGTCATATCGTCCATTTCAAGAATTCGAATGATATTTCCAATATACGGCCGGGGGTGGTTGAATTAATTGTTACATCACCTCCTTACCCGATGATAGAGATGTGGGATGAAAGTTTTGGAAGTCAAAACCCCGAAATCGGTAAGGCACTTGATAACTGCGATCCGTTAACTGCATTCGAGTTAATGCACAGAATACTTGATGAAGTTTGGAAAGAGTGCGAAAGGGTTTTGTGTGATGGAGGTATTGCATGCATCAATATAGGCGATGCAACAAGGACGATTGGCAATCATTTCCGATTGTATTCAAACCATTCAAGGATAATTTCTTCTTTCCTGGATCTCGGGTTCTCGAATCTTCCGAATATTATCTGGCGTAAACAGACCAACGCTCCCAACAAGTTTATGGGATCGGGTATGCTTGCACCGGGTGCATATGTAACGCTCGAGCACGAATATATTCTGATATTCCGGAAGGGAAACAAACGGGAATTTGGCGATGAAGAAAAGGCGGTAAGACGAAAGAGCGGATATTTTTGGGAAGAACGGAATCACTGGTTCTCGGATTTATGGGATTTTAAAGGGACTTCACAAATCCTTCCCGGTAATGGATCAAGAGAGCGGAGCGGGGCATTCCCATTTGAAGTTCCATACCGCCTCATAAACATGTTCTCTATTATAGGCGATACTGTACTTGACCCCTTCCTCGGAACCGGAACAACCTCATTGTCAGCAATCGCTTCGGGGAGAAGTAGTATCGGATACGAAATTGATCCGGCATTTAGTGAAACGATACAGCAAACACTTCTCAAGCCAGAAAATATAATACTGATCAATAATATTATTCGTAAAAGAATTTTGAATCATAAAGAATTTGTTAACAAGAGAGCGAGAGATAAAGGAAATGATACTCTAAAACATTATAATGAATGGTTTGGAATTCAGGTTATGACGCAACAGGAAAAGGAATTGATATTACAGTTTGTAGAGTCTATTCAAAAGATAGATGATAATCATTATAAAGCTGAGTATGTGCAGGAAGCGTTGGAAGATTATCAAGGCAAAAGCACATTATTCTCTCAAGTGTAGTTTAAAAATCAAAATAGATTACAATTTCATCTTTTTTCTTTTCATAATAAATGATCTGAACGGTAATTTCCTCAGCCAGACTGCCTTTCGATGTATATGTCTTGGGTTTAATGCTGACAGGTGTATATCCGATATATCCATCGATTCCCCGACGCTCCTCTTCTATTGAAGCAATCCGGTACGTTGTATATTTGATTTCAGCAACTTTTTTCAATATCGCTTCCTGAAACCGGAGTCCGATAAAAGTTTTGTATAATACGAGATCCTTTACCCATATATCTATTATCTCCCGATCAATTTTATTTATTGCAGATTTCAGTTTTTTGATCATTGCTTTAATTTTATCGGCGGCATTTTTTCTGGCATCAGGATGTCTTTCTTCATACCATTCTATCCATTCTTCTACGGTTCTGCCGTCAAATTGTTGAATTAATTCGCTCATTTGTCCTACAACTTTTGGACGTGTACCTTGTGCATTTTGATTTTCCAGGTTTAAAAGTTGTGTTGTATATTTTGGATAATGTGGTACTTCTCCAACAACAATGTCTTGTATTTCAGAATATTTAATTTTAACTTTTTCGCTCATAAGTCTTTGAACAACTGACTTAATGTTATTCCAAATGCTTTAGCTATTTTTCGATATTGATGATTGATATATTTCTTTTACCTTTTTCAATACCGGTGATATAGGTTCTATCCAGGCCGCATTGGTCTGCAAATTTTTCCTGGCTCAATCCTTTTTTATCTCTTAATTCTCGGATTCGTCTGCCAAGTTTTTCTTTTATATCCATAGATTAAAGGTACTTTAATTGTTGTCTTTAAATCAACGGACTATAAGCAACAATTTTTGGATTATATGGTGATGGGGAGTAGAAAGGGGATTTTTTGTGTTTATGAAGGGTTAGCTGTCATTTTTGTAATCGTCATTTCTATCGCTTACCCACCCGATCACAAACTTGCCCGGTATTGTATAATCGAAATCGTTACGAAATGTCTCGATAGAAACAAGGTACTCAGAGTGGACCTCTCTCCGGGTTTATTCATCGAACCGTGGATAGGAAAGAGTGGCAATACACACAACTTTCTTCCACAACATACATCCACTTAAAAATAAATTATTTAGCTTCTCCGATATGTAAAACACGCCAGATGATTATTCCTGAGAGGATAACTGCTAAACCGAAGACCAAAGCTCCCATCCATGCGGCAGTCATTTCATTTTCGCCGATGGAGACACCTGTAAAGGCAATGGTAAATCCCGCGAACACTATCCAGATCACGGCAAAACCCCACTTCCACCAGATCATTCTCACACCGCGGTCTTCCATCCATATCTTCAATCCGATAAGTGTAACGCAAAACAGGATACCGATGATAAACCAAAACAAACCGCTTGTTATAAAAGTCATTGTACACCTCCGCTGAAATCGATATATTCATCGGCTTCAAGCCACCGCGGCGGTTTTCGATAGGATGCATTGCTTCCGCCCATCGATGGCATAAAGTATTCCTCCACATCGGGCGCAGGATAAAATCGTTGTTGCAGATCGGTCATTATACCGTGCGAGAGACCGATGGGATCGTTTGCCGATACTTTTAATGCGCCGCGATGCAGCCAGTTGGATTTTCGACTATAGGGACAAGAAGTCAGGCAAAGCCGGCATCCGACATTGCCCAGATTTGAATACCAGAAATTGTGACATTTCGAGATATTGATCTGCCAGCGCCTGTACCCGCGGATTTCTTCCTTATCCTCTGTGGAAATTGCACCTGTGGGACATTGATCTGCGCATATTTTACACGTCCGGCAGAACTCCTCTACACTGAATGAAATCGGTTTATCCGTTTTCATGGGAATATTGGTTGTGACCACCGCCGGACGAATGTTGGATCCCAGTTCCGGTGTGACGAGCACGCCGTGGCGACCTTGTTCGCCCAATCCGGCATCGATGGCAATGGGAATAACCATTAAATCATAATCGCCGGCAGGGGTGTGGGGTCGAGCGGCATATCCCAGTGATTTTATGAATTCCGCAAGACGATATGATGCGATGCGGGTTTTTGCATAGGATTCCCGGGATGATCCGTATGTTGGGTTGGCATAAAAAGGATCCCATGCCATGGGTGTACCGACCACGATTGCATATTCCCAGTGTTCGGGAATATCCAGCGGTTTGTTCACATCAATACCACGGTTTCGCATGGTATGTTTATATACCCAGTCGGGATTTAATCTGGTAATGCCAACGAGCGTTGAACCGAACTGATGCGCCATGTGCTTGATGAGTTCGGCAGTTTTCTCCGGGCTTTTCATTTTATATTGATGTGCTAATTGACCGGGCGCCGACCAGGGGAAATCGGCGATTTCAGGAGGTTCCGTATTACCGGGCGGCCACACGGAGCCCATGGCATTGTTCCAGGCCTGACTAAGCACGTATTGATCGTGATATTTTTCTCTGTCCCGCCTCCACTTGGGAATAATTTCCCGATGATACTCCAGGTCTAATTTGAGAGTTTCCGGATTCTCCTGATAATATGCCTTCAGATCGTCGCTGAGCCCGTCTAATCTTTTTTCATCGTCCCATTCCTGACCCAGTCTGCCGATCCGCGAGAAGATGACTTCCGTCCGCGCATCAACACGACGGGTGGGACCGACTTTCTCATATGGTGGTACATCGACCGCGAATCTTTTTCTGTTGAAGTATTGTGCAGCGCCTTGATACGATTCTTCGCCTGTATAGGTCATCGGATCCTTACCCGATTCCACGCTCCATATACCGATGCCGATACTTCCGGCGGCCGCGCTTGCTGCACCCGCCACTTTCAGAAATTTTCTACGGTTAATTTGTTCCGGTGTTTTATTCGCTGACATGGTTACCTCGATTGGTAATGCAAAGGTTGAATTATATTATTCCGTTCTCCGGTTGGCTACCATATGCAGTATGTCATCCCTATGAGCAGAAGATTCCGGGTGGAATAAAAATGAAGTAGATATCGGGATGGTGTTAATACTCACTACTTCAATTGGACTTATTTTATAATAAATATAAAAAATATGTGCTGAAATACCAAGAGGAGGGATTAATTCAGTCTGTTGATTGTATGTTTACCTCAAATTTAAATTTGATCGGGGATTTAAAAATAGATAAGCAGGTAGGATAAGTATACCCTTATATCTTATACTACGAAGTTAAGAGCTGAGATAGAGCTTATAGCTTCACTCCCCCCCCGATCACAAACTCACCCGGTATTGCATAGCCGATATCGTTCCGGAACGGTTCAATTGAAGCAAGGTACTCTGTGTGAACGTCTCTCCGTACATTTTCATCGAAGCGCGAATACGCAAGGGCAACCGGTCCGCCTTTAAACGCCGCACCGAGCGCTTCATCGGCATTATCGTAATGAAGCTTTGTCGTTATCCTTTCCGTTTGTATGTCACGAAAACCCGCTTCCTTCAACGAATATGCAAGTGTATCACCCGTTCCGAGTTGAAAGAACATAGGACAAACTTCGGATTTAACCCGTGCATCGACAATGGGAAATATGTCCGCCCATCCGCACCGGTCGCGTTTTCCCCATACGGCAATTGAGATACGGCCGCCGGGTTTCAATACCCGGTGTTTTTCACGAAACGATTGTACCGGATCGGGATAGTACATTGTCCCGAATGCATCGAGAGCAACATCGAAATACTCATCCGGCAGGGAAAGCGACTCGGCGTCCATTTGTTTGAATAGAACATTCGCGAAGTTATTTTGTGAAGCGAGCTGTGATGCATTTTCAACCATTTTATCCGAGAGGTCGGTGCCGGTGACTTCGCCTTCCGGCCCCGTCAGTTCCGCAGCGCGAAAGGTGACGAGGCCTGTACCGCAGGCAACATCGAGGACGTGTTCACCCGGTTGAATATTTGCCTTGTCAAGCATGAGCGATTGCCCGGGTTCGAGCTGCTGTCTCCATGATTGCTCATAAAAATCAACGGCTCTGTCCCAGCCGTATCGTTGGACTCGTCGTTGGAGGTCTGATTGCATAGTCTATTCTTCTGCTTGTTAAAATTATTAAATAATATTATTGTGCGAGTTTTGAAATCCTAAGCACTAAACTCTACCCCGATAGCTATCGGAGAAACAATCTCAAAATTCAAATGTTATAATGTTCGAAACATTAGTGCGCGGGAATTTTTGAGAATTTGT
>PWTU01000327.1 GCA_003562775.1 Ignavibacteriales bacterium | reverse complement strand
GACAAAAAGGACAGGGGAGCTACTTGATTAAAATGGAACGGAAACTCGGGCAAAAATATTGGCCCGAGACAAAATTCGAAGAGAAATGGGAGGAGGAAAGGGAACACAAGGCATAGTCCCGACCCGGGCTTGTGGATGACGATAAGTGCTTGATATTTAATTCATTGTTTTGTATCATATAAACCACTATATGAAGAAGCACTCCATAAAAAAGCTCTATTACTCGATTAGCGAGGTCAGCAAGATTACCGACCTCGAGCAATACGTTCTTCGCTACTGGGAATCGGAGTTCGAGCAATTAAAGCCCTCGAAAAATCGGGCCGGGAACCGGATATATACAAATCGCGATATCCAGTTGATATTGTTTATTAAAAAGCTGCTTCGCGACGAGCGATATACGATCGAAGGCGCCAAGCAGGTGCTGAAAAACTGGAGTCCCGAGGCAGAAACCGGCGAGCAACTTGAACTTATCTCCGTCCCCCCCAAAGCCCCCAAAATAAAAGACGAGAAACTCCGCAACGATATGATAGAACTGAAGAAGTTTCTCGAAGGTTTGCTTGAGAAGATGAAGTAGATGCCCGGAAGGCAACAAAACCCTGCCAATCAATACTTCAACATAAATACGACCACCAACTGATTTTCAATAATTTTGCAGAAGCCGGTCTTCGCCGCTAACTGGGTTCCAGTTATTCGCAGGGCTTCACCCTGCGCTAATGATTCCGCCCTTTCAGGGCTTTCGTTATGTCAAACGGTACAACAATACAAGCTCCGAAGGAGCGCTTTAACCAGCACAGGGTGCAGCCCTGTGTAAAAGGACATATGCATCGTATCATACAGCCCTGAAAGGGCGACATCCATAAATCTTGAACACCATTGTGATTTTACAATACCGATCCTTCTCCGAACAAAAAAAAATGCCACAAAGCCACGAAGACTCTAAGAAAACACCAAATGTAAATTATTATTAATTATAAACTTAGAGTCTTCGTGGCTTTGTGGCTAAAAAAACTTTCGGAGTCAACTCAACTTTTGAACTCTGAATTTCACCAAAAATAAAAAACCCCTGCAAGCCATCAACTTACAAGGGGTTCCGGTACCGGAGGAGGGACTTGAACCCCCGACACGTGGATTATGATTCCACTGCTCTAACCACCTGAGCTACTCCGGCAATACTTAAGAATTATTAATATACGCTGAAATTCCGTCAAAATCAATAATAAAGAATTTGAAGTTGTCATTCAGTTTTGCTATAATATAAGTTCCTAAGCTTTATAACACTTTATTGGAATAAACAAACGCATGCCGGTTGCTTTAAAACCTGAACAATGGGTGGTGAACCCGCCGAAAGTTGGATCGCTGGATGAGTCATTCAGACGATGCAAACGTATAGCAAGGAAGCATTATGAGAATTTTCCCGTGGGATCCATTCTCATCCCGCGGCATCTTCAACCGTATGTGTTTGCAGTGTATGCATTCGCCCGCACTGCCGACGATTTTGCCGATGAACCCGGCTACTCAGATGCAGAGCGCATTCTGTATCTGAACGAGTGGGAAGAGCTGTTTCTCCGCTCGCTTGAAAGCCGGACGCGTCATCCGATTATGTGGGCGGTAACGGAAACCATCCGGTCAAAAGAGCTTCCCGTACAATTGTTTCAGGATTTACTCTCGGCTTTCCGTCAGGACATAACGGTGAAACGCTATAATACCTTCAACGACGTTATGGATTATTGCCGTCGTTCGGCTAATCCGGTCGGTCGTCTGGTGTTGATGATCTTCGGGTATCGCGATTCGAACTTATTCCGCTATTCCGATGCGATTTGTACCGCATTGCAGCTTACAAATTTCTGGCAGGATGTATCGGTAGATATTAAAAAGAACAGGATTTATTTCCCCGATGAGGATATGGTTTCATACGGGGTAAGTGAAATCGAGCTGACCCGGAAAAGAAGCAGCCGGTCGCTGAGAAACCTGGTCCGCTTTGAAGTGGAACGGACCGACGCGCTTTTCAAAATAGGAGCGCCGCTGCTTAAATATCTTCGCGGTCGATTGCGGTATGAGATTAAATGCGTGCTGATCGGAGGCAGGGCTATTCTCGGAAAAATCGAGAAAAACGATTACGATGTTTTGAAGAAACGTCCGAAATTATCGTTCCGCGACGCTCCTTCATTGCTCTACAATTTTTTGATAAAGTGATTATAAAAGGTCCTATGTCCGTCGAATCAGCAAGCATCATAACAAAAAAAAGCCGCTCAAGTTTTTACTATTCTTTTAACCTTCTTCCCAGAGAGAAGCGGGATGCCATCTATACCGTTTACGCTTTTTGTAAGATGACGGACGACATTGTCGATGAAAACGACGGAAGTGTACAGGATAAAGAACTGCAACTCTCAAAGTGGCGCCGCGAGCTCGAAAAATCGGTGAACGGCGGTTCATCGTATCCGCTCTTAAATCAATTGAGCAGTACGGCGAAAAATTTCCGGATTCCCGTAGAGCATTTTACCGATCTCATAAAAGGCGTTGAAATGGATTTGAATAAAAGCCGGTATTCCACGTTTGATGAATTGTACACCTATTGCTATCGCGTCGCTTCCACGGTCGGCTTGATGTGCGCGGAGATTTTCAGCTATACGAAAGAGCACACCAGACAATATGCAGTCGATCTCGGTATTGCATTGCAGCTTACCAACATTATGCGGGATGTGAAACAGGACCTGAAACTCGACCGTATTTATATTCCTCAGGAAGATATGAAACGGTATGATTATTCCGAAGAGGATTTGAAAAACCACGTCTATGACGATCGCTTCATAGGGCTAATGCGGCATCAGGCGGAGCGGGCGCGGTTGTATTATAAAACCGCCAATGAACACCTTGCCCGCGAAGACAAGAAGCATTTTTTCGCGGCGCGTATAATGGAAAAGATTTATTATACGACGCTCCGGAAAATCGAGCAGAAGAACTTCAACGTCTTCGGGGACAAAATCCGCGTCAACCGTTTCAACCAGATTTTTATTGCACTGGAGACCTGGTTAAGTCATAGGATATTGCCGGTACGATGAAAAAGGTTATCATTGTCGGCAGCGGAGTAAGCGGACTCGCCGCTGCTGTGAAGCTTTCCGCAGCCGGTTACAAAGTACAGGTTCTTGAACAACGATCCCTGCCCGGCGGCAGAACGTATTCCTTCCGTGAAAAGAAATCCGGAGATATTCTCGATAACGGTCAACATATATTACTCGACTGTTATACCCATACCCTGGCATATACCTCGATTATCGGATCGCAAAAACATATTTATACCGAGCCGGAATTGAATCTCACGTTCGTTCATCCGGAGTGGGGGAAAGCGAATCTGCATGTCACCAGGAAACTTCATCCACGCGCAGCTTTGGTCGGCGGACTTGCAGGGTATTCGTTTCTCTCATTTACCGATCGATTGAAATTGCTGAAAACCGGACGTCAGCTTTTTAACGCCGATGAATCATACCTGGAGAGAATAGCCGGTTTGACGGTTGAAGAGTGGCTTCGGGAGACAAAACAAAGTGAAAAGTTGAAAAAGTGCTTCTGGTATCCTCTCGCTGTTTCTATTATGAATGAATCGACGAAATATGCATCGGCGGAGGTGTTCGTACGAACAATGAAGATCGGGGTATTCGATACGAAGGGGCCCGCAAACATTATAACTCCGCTTCGCGGATTAAGCGATGTGTTCATTAATCCCGCGGTTACCTTTGTCTCGAAGAACGGTGGATGTATTGATTGTAATAAACGGGTTACCGGTATCCGATTTGATACGAACGCTATAAAGGGGTTGTTGCTGCAAAGCGGGGAGGAGATAACCGGTGATGCATTTATCCTGACGGGGCAGCCGGAGCAGATGCAGCCCCTGTTCGAGAGTGCCGGTATACAGGCGCCGGACGGGGTGTCGTATGTTCCGATCATTACCTGCAATATTTGGTTCGACAGGGAAATCGATATTCCGCAGCGGGCGGGAATGCTCGACACCGCTTTTCACTGGGTGTTTAAAAAAGAACCTTCGTTTGTCGATTCTGACGGGTATGGTTATGTATCGCTTGTGATGAGCGGCGCGCGTGAAAATGCCGGCCTGAACCGGGATGAGTTATCGAGTCTTGCGGTGAACGAGCTTCGGGCATGTTTTCCGTCCGTACGGGATGCGAATGTCAAATACGCACATGTTATAAAGGAACGGCGGGCGACGGTTTCGATAACCCCGGAAATTCAAAAACAGCGTCCCGGAAACACGACAAAGTTCGAGAATTTATTTATCGCAGGCGATTGGACGCAAACGCAATTGCCGGCAACTATCGAGGGAGCGGTTATGAGCGGGTTCCGGGCAGCGGAGTGTGTGATAGGATAATAAACCACCAAGTCTCAAAGTCTCTAAGTATTTTTATTAATATTTCTTTGTGACTTTGAGTCTTTGTGGTTCAGCAGTTTTAACAAACCATTAGCATATTCTCGGTAACTGCTCGCCTGCCAGCATATCTACTACCCGACTACTGCCAATAGCTGTTTTTAGCAACACGAAACCGTGGTGATCGTCAACTACTTCGCCGATGATGCGCGCGCCTTCTCCGAGCGGGTTTTTTTGCATTGCAGTTAAAATATTTTCGGCTTCTCCGGCAGGGACGACCGCCAGCAATTTCCCTTCGTTTGCGACGTACAAGGGATCGAGCCCGAGAATTTCGCAGGCGGCTCTGACAGTTTCGCTAACGGGAATTTCAGATTCGTTTAAAAGGATCCCTTTATTTGCCGATTGGGCCAGTTCATTAAGTGAGCTTGATAAACCGCCGCGTGTGGGATCGCGCATCCAGCGTATGTTTTTGCTTACACCCAACATATCCTGAACGAGATGATTTAAGGGCGCCGTATCGCTCGTTATGGTGGTTTCAAATTCCAGCCCTTCCCGGATTGACATAATGGCGATGCCGTGCTCACCGATCGGGCCGTTAACGATAATTTTATCACCAGGTTCGACCCGCTGCGGATGTATCTCGATGCCTTCATCGATGACGCCGATTCCCGACGTGTTTATAAAAATTTTATCGCCTTTTCCTTTTTCGACAACTTTTGTGTCGCCGGTAACGAGTTGAACCCTGGCGCGTTCACAGGCGATCTTCATATCCGAAACTACCCGTTCGAGTTCCTCCATCGGCATACCTTCTTCGAGAATGACGCCTGCGCTTATGTACAGAGGCCGGGCGCCGCCGACGGCAAGATCATTTACCGTGCCATTTACTGCGACGTCACCGATGCTGCCGCCGGGAAAAAAGATAGGATTGACAACATACGAGTCGGTGGTAAATGCAATACGAGTTCCATTTATATTCATAACCGCCTGATCGCCAAGCGGGGTGAGAAATTCATTGGCAAATGCGGGGAGGAAAACCTTGCCGATTAGTTCGGCTGAGAGTTTTCCGCCGCTTCCGTGACCGAGGAGGATTTTTTTCGTTTTTCGGGAATTAGTCATATTTTATAATAAAAATTGAAGTAAATCGTAATTTTATCCTGAATCCTGCGTGAAAATTTCTGATTTATTAAAAAATGTTGCCAACAGACTCACACACTTCGGTGGTGTCTGTCTCCTTTATTCATTCTTCAAGGAAATTCAAATCGAAATTTGGAAAATATATTTTTAACAATAAGCGCTACAATCAGTTCAGTCTTTCCGAAGAACTTATATCTCTTTCATTATTCCAGAATTCATACAAACCTTATTACCTTAGTAATCAAGATGTCAGCTCCCTAATCATTAACCTTCCCCGATAGCTATCGGGGCTTATTTCCCACTTTAATGTTTTCTGATAATACTTAAGAAACTCATTATATTCTTCTGCAAATGATACTTTTTTGTGATGTTCAGGTTGATTTAGT
>PWTU01000297.1 GCA_003562775.1 Ignavibacteriales bacterium | reverse complement strand
GAAGCTGCCTTAATCTCGGTATAATCAGGATGTCACAAATCTGTTCAAAGATCGAATACCTCGGGAAAGCCGGCTCGTTAGCAGGTGCAGATAAATTAATGTATATGTTGGAAAATGAATTCAAAAAAGTCCGTTCAATACTCGAATTGAAGTAAATACAAGTGATATAATTCCGGAAATATTATGTCCCGTGCAAAAATATTTATTATCGGTCACAAAGAAGATGCCTCAGATAGCATAAAACCCATTCTTATGGAACTCGGATATACCTTCGCCGGTACTTCGGATGATGAACGAGAGATATTGGAGTTGATACGCAATCGCCGTCCGGATGCGGTGCTGGTGGCGCCCGATCTGACACTGAATGGCTCTCTCCGGTTGATGGGTAAGCAGATAGAAGATAACTATGGGATTCCCGTAATATATATTCAGGGCGAAGAAGGATATGATAATTTTCAATCAGGAGAAGTGAACGATGTGTGGAGATTCATTAAGAATCCTTATGATGAAAAAGAACTATTTACGACCATTGAACTTGCACGGTATCAATCTGAGAAAGAACGTGAGCGCTCCCTGTCATTGTACCGGACTATTCTTGAATCGACCGCTGACGGAATTCTTGTTGTTGACGTCGAAGGGAAAGTGGTAAGTTATAATAAGAAATTTAGGGAGTTATGGAATATCCCCGATGAAGTGGTTGAAACGAGAGATGATAGAAAGTTACTCGGTTATGTGATATCGCAGCTTCAAAACCCGGATCAATTCCTGGAAAAAATAGAGGAATTATACAAAAATGGTGAATCAGAGAGCTTTGATCTTATTGAGTTCAAAGACGGTAGAGTATTTGAACGATTTTCAAAACCTCAACGGCTTGGTGATGAAATCGTCGGAAGGGTATGGAGTTTTCGGGATATTACAAATAGTAAACGAGCTGAAGCGCAACTGAGGAAAAGTGAGGAGAAGTTCAGGTCGTTATTTGAAGATTCCAAAGATGCAATCTATATCAGTACGCCTGATGGGAAAATGGTGGATATTAATCAAGCGGGAGTTGAGCTTTTCGGTTATGATTCAAAAAAAGAGCTGCTCAAGAGCGATATTGTAAAAGATCTGTATGTGAATCCCGAAGAGCGGAAAAAGTTAAAACAGCAGCTTGAAAGCGCCGGGTATGTTAAAGATTTAGAAGTCGCATTAAAAATGAAGGATGGAAATAAAATCATCGTGCAGATAACTGCGACCGTGGAGCGGGATGATGACGGTACTATTATTTCGTATCGGGGAATTCTGAGAAATGTGACGGATAAAAAGGAATCGGAGAAGCGGTTAAAAGAATATATGAGAGAACTGAAGAGTGCAAAAAATAAAGCAGAGAAACAGGCAAAAAAACTTAATGCCCAAACAATAGAACTCGTCCAGGCACGCGAATCGGCGCTGGAAGCATCCCGGTTGAAATCGGAATTCGTTGCAAATATGAGTCACGAGATCAGAACGCCGCTCAACGGTATCATCGGTATGACAGGAATGCTCAACGATACCCAATGTACACCTGAGCAAAATGAATATATAGATATTATTCATAAATCGAGTGAATCGCTTCTGACTATCGTGAATAATATTCTTGATTTTTCAAAAATCGAAGCCGGGAAGTTATCACTCGAGTGCGAAGAATTCGATGTCCGGTTAGTTGTTGAAGAAGCATTGGAATTGCTTGCACATAAAGCATTTGAGAAAGGTATAGAAGTCGGATGCCTTGTTTATGCAGAGGTGCCGACAAGGGTAAAAGGTGATGTGGGCCGGTTGCATCAAATATTAACGAATCTCGTGGGAAATGCCGTCAAATTTACCGAAGAAGGAGAAGTAATTGTACGGGTAAGCGTTGAAAGAGAGACCGATTCAAAAGTGAGGTTGTTATTCACGGTCAACGATACCGGTATCGGTATCTCCGAAGAGAACCGGCAAAAATTATTCCAACCGTTCACTCAGGCAGATGGATCTTCAACCCGAAAATACGGGGGAACAGGGCTTGGTCTTGTGATTGCAAAACAGTTGGTCGAAATGATGAATGGAAAAATTGGAGTAGAGAGTGAACCCGGAAAGGGAAGCACATTTTGGTTTAGTGCAGAGTTCGAAATACAGAGGAAAAAACCGGAACCGGAGCTAATCCCTCTCGAAGAACTTGATGGACTACGTGTACTTACTGTCGACGACAATGAAACAAATCGCGAAATAATTCATTATCAGGTTACTTCATGGGGTATGCGCAATACGAAGGCAAAGAATGCTACTGAAGCACTGCAATTTTTACGGCAAGCAGTTGAGGAGAACGATCCCTATGATTTAATAATTCTTGATATGCAAATGCCGGAAATGGATGGAATACAGCTTGCCAGACTGATTAAAGCGAATGGGGAGTTCCCCGATGTACGAATTATTATGCTTACGTCTATCGGCCATCAAATGATAGAGAATATAAAGCAAGCGGGTATCGAAAAATCCCTCACAAAGCCGGTCCGTCAGTCGGAGTTGTATAATTGCATTACGGTAGTGTTGGGGAAATCACTGCAGTTAAAAGAATTTCAGGGAAGTAAAACCATTCAGACCTTTGCAAACAAACGAAAGTTGAAAAAGGACAGAATGCGTATTCTTGTTGTCGAAGATAATCCCAACAACCAAAAAGTCGCGGCGCTCATGATTCGAAAACTCGGGCACCGGCCGGATATTGCATGCAACGGAAAGGAAGCCATCGATATTTTAAAATACATTAAATACGATATGATACTAATGGATTGTCACATGCCGGAAATGGATGGGTTTGAGGCAACTTCCGAAATAAGGCAAAGAGAAAAAGAGAAAAAGTACGACAGAGCGTTGATCGTTGCAATGACGGCAAATGCCCTGCAAGGTGACAGAGAAAAATGCATTGCGACCGGTATGAATGATTATATTGCCAAACCCGTACGAATCGATGTTCTTGAGAATATTATTGAAAAGTGGAAGCAGAGCGGTGAGGGGCGTAAACAAATCGGGAAAGATAGAAATAATGACAACCTTGTTATTGATAGAAGGCGATTGGAAGAAATACGCGAGTTGAGTGAGGATGATGATCATGATCTCTTTGGTGAGATGATCCAAACATTTATTAAGGATTCACACCGGAAAATGAATGAATTGAAGGAGAGTATCAAATCCGGGGATTCCAAAAAATTGCGCGAAATAGGTCATTTCCTCAAGGGAAGCTGTTCCAACCTCGGTATAATTACTATGGCAAATATATGTTCGGATATCGAAAATCTTGGAAAGGCCGGGAAGATAGCGGGTGCTGTAGAATTATTTCAAATGTTGGAGCGTGAATTTAAAAAAGTCCGGAATATACTTGAATCGAAGTATATGACTAAAGGAATAGTAATCGATGAAAGTGCTCATAATAGATGATGATAAAACGCAGAGATTATTTTTGAATCGTTTACTACGGAAACAATTCAATTGTACCGTTTTTGAGGCAAAAAACGGACTGGAAGGTTTATCCGTTTTACAAGAAGAAAAACCCGATTTGATTATGCTCGATGTGATGATGCCGGTGATGGACGGGAAGGAATTTCTTGAAATAATTCGCAAGGATCAAAATTATGTTTCAATACCTGTGATTATGTTATCTGCTACGAATGAAAAAGAATCGGTTGTTGAATTAATCAAGCTCGGGGTGACCGATTATCTTGTGAAACCCATATCTGCTGAATTGGCTTGTGATAGATTGGAGAGAATAGTGACCAATCTGTCACATGGCCGACATTTCGAGGATCACAGCAAGGAGAATTCTCAAAACGTGAATGAAAAGCTTTTGCTCATTCATAAAGAGGAAAAATTTAGAGAATGGTTCAGGGCGCTGTTTTCAAAACGTTATGATATTATAGAAGGAAAAAACGGCGCCGATGGCATGGGAAAATATCTGGAAAATAAACCTTCTATAATTTGTGTCGGTGAAGGATTACCATTATTAAATGAACAATTACTTGCCCGGAAAATTCGCGATCTTAATAAAGATAATGAAACCGGAATTTATCTTATATCAGAAGAAAACGCGGGTTCAGATGTGCCTGAAAAAGAATATTATAACGGTATATTAAAGCAATCATATAATATCGGCGATTTTTTATCAACATTTTCAAAAACCGTATTAAAAGAGGATAACGTCATAACAACTGTGTTTAGTATAGCATCGGAGCAAATAAGAGAGACTCTTGTTAATTTGTTAACACAGACTATGGATGTATTTAGTGAGGAAGAGTTATTGGCTATCGAGGATTGCCAGGATAGTTTGTTCCCCTGCGATGTGTACGTTGTCGGGGAGATGTATGAGAATGACGGGAATAATGCAATTGCAGTAGCGTTATTCGGATCGAGCAAAAATATGCTGGCTGTGGCCGAGAAAATTCTCAAGCGAGCATGTACAATTGATCAGGATGCTCTGGAAGCATTCGGAGATGGTTTGCATGCTATCGGTGGAGGTATAAAAAATCTACTTGAACGGTATGATGTTGCCTTTGATGACTCAGAAATACGTGTACGAATAAATCCATATGAAAATGAAGAATTAAAATGGAATATAATGGTCCCCATTCAGTTTAACAAAAAAGAGTTAATCGGAGTGGGAGTGGTTGTGAAAAGAAAGACTGAATGAGAAACGAGTATATCATGAGCATTATTGAAAAATCTGTAGAGGAATTAGTAAGTATTACTTACGCCAATGAAAACCTTCAGGCATATATAGTCTTTAATGAAGACATTACCCAATTTGATATGAATTCGGATTCCATTTTGCAGATGTTAAAAAATCAAGGAATTATTTTCGGCATAAAAGAGGATGTGTTGCAAAAGGAATTGTCTTCAATATCGCCTGGTGATAAAATATTAATTGCAGAAGGTAATCCCGCGGTCGATGGGAAAAATGGTCGCGTAGAATACTTCTATGAAAAACAAAAACAAAGCGATGAAAAAGAAGAGAAAAGATATCCCGTTAGAAATGTCCGCAAGGGAGAAACAATCGCCGTTATTTATCCGCCTGAAGAGGGACAATCCGGAACGACGGTTCGGGGAGAAACAATTGTTCCCGGGCGGGGTAAACCCGCAGTCATCCATACCGGAAAGAACACGACATACGCAGATGAATCAAACGATCGCATTGTTGCAGCCGAAGACGGTAATTTGATAATACATAAAGGCGGATATGTCGAAGTACAACCGGAATTGGTTGTTCAGGGAAACTACGATTCACAAATGGGCATGCTCGATTTTGTCGGTTCGGTGGTTATCAATGGTGACATTAATCCGGGTGTAAGAATGAGGATAGGAAAAATGCTTGTCGTCAAGGGCTCCATACGTGATGCTTATATTGATGTCGGCGAAGCGGTTATTGTAGAAGGCGGATTTATCGGTAAAGGGGAAGGCAGAATACAATCGGAGGGAACGGTGAAACTCACGCATGTATGGCATCAACAAATAATTGCAAAAGGAGATATAGAAGTTAAAAGAGAGATTGTCGGCGGTCGATTAAGAACCAGCGGTAATATTATCGCCCCGGATGCTACGTTGACGGGCGGGCTGCTCGAAGCTGAACGAGATATTGTAATAAAGAATTTAGGATGTGGAGAAGCCTCGCAGGGAAAGGTACGGGCAGGAATTCACAGTGGAATTCTCGAAAGTCTTGAAAAAGTTAACGGCGAAATAAAACTATTACATAAGCAAATTGAAGAAATAGACAAAGTCGTGTATCAATTGGTAAACAGGAAAATTGAAGCCGGATCATTACCCGACGATCAGGAAGAGAGATTGAGAAAGTTGAGATCAGTAAAAAATTTGTTGCCTCAAAATATCGAAGCACTAAATGAAGAGAAAAAATCGTTGCAGAATCGATTAGAACATAGACGTGATGTACGGGTAAAGGTTAAGGAGCGTGTGCATGAAAATGTCGTTGTCAATATAAATGGTGTTGCAAAAATTGTTCAAACTGAGATTGAAGGGGCTGAGTTTCTTGAAAGAAACGGCTGTATCGAAATACGGGCGCTTGAATAGAATGTAATCGCAAATGACAGATAGTTTTTAAATGAATATAGAGTTGAAAAAATTAGTGAACGCGTTATTGATCGATGATGATCCGGACGTAAGAAGACTGGCAGCAGAAGACCTTTCCGGGTATGATACGCTCACGGTAATTGCAGCGCTTGCGATTGGTTTGCAGGACGAAAAGAAAGGTGTGCGCGATGCTGCGTTTCGTTCATTATGTACCATAGGCGGAGAAAAAGTAGCCCGCGCCGTTGTGGAATATATCGGAGATGAAAATATTACCACACGCAATCTCGTTGCCGAATTATTGATGAATATAGGCGACGATGCGGTCTCCGCTTTGCTTCCATTTTCGCAAGACATAAGCCCGGACGTCAGGAAATTCGCAATTGATATTCTGGGTGAAATCGGCTCGACATATGCTGTAGAATCTCTTACTCATCTGTTGCGCGATTCCGATATGAATGTTCGTTTATCAGTCATAGAGGCATTAGGAAATATCGGCGATCCATATCCTCTCAAGGAACTCATTTCTATATACGAACACGATGAACTCGTTCGACCCGCGGTTACTGAAGCAATAGGAAAAATTGGCGACTGCAGTGCAGCACGCTTTTGCCTCGGACAGTTAAAAAAGCAATTATCCCGGCCGCCCGGCGATAGTATCCTTGAGTATACTATCATCGAGGCGCTTGGAAAAATTGGAAACAAGAGCGCACTGAATTATTTATACAAGCTTTTACCGGACTCTTCCGGTCATGTACAACAGGTAATTCTACATGCAATTATCCAGATATCCGGGAGATTACAATACGATTTACAATTTACCAATAAAGATGTTGCCACACTATTGCCCATCCTTGAGGGGGCGTCGGGTGAGATGCTGCATAGTGCAATAAAGGCACTTTCAGGTCTTACAGGTGATGATATTACAAAAGCATTAATTAAAAAACTTGGTAGTTCCGATAAGGTAAATGATCACCTGTATCAGGTTATTATGGATCGTCAGCAGGCATTTCTCTTATCAATAGAGTTATTGGAGGATGATCACGTTGAGAATAGCGCCGCAATTCTATTATTGAAAAAGTTGGCGCAGAGAGATTTGAAAAGAATATATTCCGGTGATACGATAGATATTGATCCAAATTTGATTAATAGAGCTTTTACCATCGTTGCCGGGTGTTGGGAAACTGCAGATGAAACGACCCGCGCCGCCATCGTTGACGCATTATTTACTCTTGACGGTGACAGAGCAGTATTATTCCTCGATAAAATAGTCGAGGATCAAGACCCATGGCTGCGAATGCATGTGATCGAATTACTGACCGCCATAGAGGATCGAAGAACGCCGGAATTTATTTCTCGCTTTTTAAGTGATGACGATGAAATGGTGAGAGAAGTGGCCGCTGCAGCACTGCGTTCAAAAGGAATGACAGTAGATGAATCGATGGCGGAAGGAAATTAATATTTTCAAGTTGGATACAATGTTTCAAGCTAGTAATCAGTTAATATTATCAGACGAAACGTTCCGGGAATTACGGGATTTCATTTATAAGCGTACCGGTATTTATTTTCAGGATAATAAAAAATATTTGCTGGAAGGGAGGATAGGGAAACGATTACAGGTATTAAAAATTCCCGATTATAATTCGTACTTGCGTTTACTCAATACAAACGAATTAATGAACGGGGAAATAAAATATTTATACGATGCAATTACGATCAATGAAACATTCTTTTTTCGGAATAATTTTCAATTCCAGGCACTGGAGAAAGCTATTATTCCGGAAATCGTTAAAAGTCGCCGGGATAATCAGCGGGGTAAATTGAGAATCTGGAGCGCCGCCAGCTCATCGGGAGAAGAGGCGTATACTATTGCGATGATTTATCTCGAGAGATTGAAACCGCAGTTTCCGAATTTGGAAATTGATATTGTCGGAACCGATATAAGTTCATCTGTCATTGAGACCGCGAAAAATGGTGTCTATAGGGAATATTCTGTGAGGAATATGCCGCAAGATTATTTTCGGAAGTATTTCATTAAGGATGAATCCCGGTTTTTTTTGAAGCCCGACGTAAAAAAACTGGTCCGGTTTGATATTCTCAATCTCTACGATCAATCGAAACTGAGATTAATGAGAAATTTCGATGTCATATTCTGCTGCAATGTGTTGATATACTTCGATATGAAATCAAAAATTCAGGTTATATCCGACTTATATAATAGTCTTAATTTCGGAGGATATTTATTTATCGGATATGCAGAATCGCTCCATGGCATATCGAATGCGTTTAAATTGGTAAATTTCCCGAAAACTGTTGCATATAAAAAGGAGTAACATTATGGGGAAAACTATACTTGTCGTAGATGATTCGGCAACGGTCAGAAAATTCGCATCAATATCGTTATCAATGCAGGGGTTTACGGTTATTACCGCACAGGATGGTATGGATGCCCTTGAAAAATTACCCGGTCAGATAGTCGATCTGGTGATCACCGATTTGAATATGCCTCATATGGACGGGTTTGAACTAATACGATCCTTGAGGGAAAATAATGAATATAAAGATTTGCCGATAATAATATTGACATCGTTGTCGGACAGCATAAATAAGGAGCGTGGAAAAAGTCTGGGTGTGCACTCGTATATTGTAAAACCGTTTAGTCTCGAAAAAATTCAATATGAAGTGTCAAAGTACATAAGCTGGGCAGATTAGGTGAAAGCAGTTAATTGTTAATCGTTAATTGTCGGATCCCTAATACTTTACAATTAACCGATAACCATTAACTAACTAAATAAATAAGAAAGCGTTAAAATAAACACCGAAGAGGTTAGAAAATATGAGCAACATGAAAGTATTAGTCGTGGATGACTCTGCGACGATGCGGAGAATTGTCATCAACACATTAAAAACTATTGGGTATACGAACATTCTTGAAGCAGCCGACGGTAAAGAAGCTCTTGCCCATATTTATGCGGATAATATACAATTGATTATAACCGATTGGAATATGCCGAATATGAACGGTCTTGAATTAACGAAAACCGTTCGGGCTGATGATAATTATAAAAATATTCCCATCCTCCTCGTTACAACGCGGGGTGTAAAGGAGGATATAGTGGAAGCGCTTCAGGCAAAAGTAAACGGTTATATAGTTAAACCGTTTACTCCTCAGGTACTGAAGGAAAAACTCGAACAAATTACGAACAATAGTTAACCATAAAAACCGGGGAAATCATGGCGGAAAAAACTATGAACGGTATTGCACAGCGTGTCGATCAAATGAGAGATACCTTTCAGTACGGAAAGAAGATACTCAACTTTTTCGATGAGTTATTTCACATCTATCAGGATATTGTTCCGCTGCTGGATAAAATAAATCAATCGATTGAAGAGAGTTCGGCGAGTTTGCCTCGCGCATCGACCGAATTATCAAAAGTAACAGAGGCGACGGAAGTGGCGACTATAGAGATATTAAACACCATTGAAGAGATGAACGGTATTATCAGTGAGTTTTCTCAATTGTTAACGAAAATAAGTGAAAAAAAGGAGAGCAAACGGGAACGGCTCGATGAAATATTGAAATTGTGTGATTTATTGAACAAAAACAATCAGGACAAATCTGGCGAGAAAATCGAATCCTTTGTTAGACAAATTATTGCAGATGAATCCGATGAGAGTTTAGTCGATAATATTACAGGAAATGTTGAAAAATTATCCGCATATGCGAACGATATTACTATTTCCCTGCAGGTGCAGGATATTACCGCACAGCAGCTCGCAGCAGTCAATCAACTGGTAGAATCGGTTCACAACCGGCTTCACAATCTTTTACAATCTCTTGATGAAAACAATGTTATGGCTCCGCCGGAATTATTTTCCGCGAAAGAGAAATCATTTGATCCCGATGCCACATATTTCGATTCAAAAAACAGGCAAAAATTTGCCGATTCCGTTCAGAATTCTTATCAAAGGGAATCGCAAGCCGGTGAGAATCAAAAAGAAATCAATAACAAAGCATCTCAAGATGAGATAGATCGTATCTTTAAAACCAATGGATAATGATTATGACAACGTTTGATAATGAAATGCAGGAAATTGTGGAAAGTTTTATTGTAGAATCGAGCGAGATTATTGAACAGCTAGGTCCGGATCTTCTGGCACTGGAAAAAAATCCCACTGATAACGAACTGCAAAATACAATATTCCGGGCTGTACACACCATAAAAGGGACGTCTTCATTTCTTGGTTTCGAAGACATCATGACACTTGCCCACGAATATGAAGAAGTTCTTAATAAAATTCGAAAAGGCGATCTAAGTGTGACTGCTTCCATAATGGATGTCATGTTTGAAGCTTATGATTACCTCAAAACGCTTATTGAGAAAATAAAAAATAAGGATGATTCACCGATAGAACTTGACGGAATAACGGAAAAGCTCAAGACAATCTCAGGAAGCGGCGGGGAGTCGGAGCATGTCGGGGAATGTGTGCAATCATCGAAACCGCCGCAATTTGAAACCGGCGAGATAAAAGAATCGCCGGCCGATACCGTTACACAAAAATTATCCGGTGAAACTACTATTCGGGTAAATGTTACCCGTCTTGATGCGATTATGGATCTGGTCGGTGAACTTGTGCTTGGGAGAAATCGGCTTTCTCTCGTTACAGAGTATCTCAATGAAAAGCTCGAAGGAGATCAGGTAGAGAAAGATTTGTCGGAGAGTTACTCGCAAATAGATTTTATTACAACTGAATTACAGATGGCAGTGATGAAGGCACGCATGGTGCCTTTGACAAAAGTATTTAACAAGTTACCCCGGCTGGTGAGAGATCTTGAAAGGGAAACCGGGAAAATGGTAGAACTATCACTTATTGGCGCCGATAATGAGCTCGATAAAACAATAGTTGAAGAATTAAATGATCCGCTCGTGCACATATTGCGTAATGCGTTAGATCACGGTATCGAACTTCCTGAAGAGAGGAAGGCGGTGGGGAAACGCGAAACCGGCGCCGTTATCGTAAAAGCGGAGCAGCAAGGAAATAATACGGTGATCACAATTAAAGACGATGGCAGGGGTTTAGACGCTGATAAACTTAAACGAAAAGCCATCGAGAAAAAATTGATTACCGCAGAGCAGGCGCAGAATATGACCGATAAAGAAACATTTCAGCTTATTTTTGCGCCGGGTTTAAGCACGGCCAAAAAGGTAACAAGTGTCTCCGGAAGAGGGGTCGGAATGGATGTTGTCCGGACTAATATACAGAAATTAAAAGGAATGATCGATATTGAATCTTCCCCCGGGAATGGAAGTACATTTATAATAAAACTACCGATAACACTCGCAATTATTCAGGGGCTTCTCACGAAGGCGGGTGATGAAGTGTTTGCAATTCCCATCTCGTCTATTGTGGAAGTTTTAAGAGTTCGAAAATCCGATATTCAGACAATTGATGGACATGCAGTGATCCGTCTGCGTGATACCGTTCTCTCGCTGGTTCATTTATCTAAAACCTTCGGTGTAATATCAAACGGCAGTCGGATGGACTGGCTATATGTGGTGGTAATCGGGCTTGCTGAGATGAGAATCGGTATTGTGGTGGATTCGTTACTCGGACAAAGAGAGGTTGTTATTAAATCGTTCGGTGAATACCTGGGAAACATTCCGGGATTAGCGGGATCCACTATTTTAGGTGACGGCAGTGTAATCATGATTATTGATGTAGGGCAATTAATTGAAATGTGTGTATCCGGGCAGAAAATCGAACTGAAGCGGAGTAAAGCGGTATGAGGACGATTAAGGTCATAATTGTCGATGATTCCGCGTTTATGCGAAAGTCGCTGTCAATGATGCTTGAATCTGATGCAGAAATACGTGTTGTTGCAACGGCACGAAATGGGAACGAGGCGTTGGAGAAGATACGCGAGCTCAAACCTGATATTATTACACTCGATATCGAGATGCCGGTAATGGATGGGTTAACGGCATTGAGACATATAATGAAAGAAATGCCCTTGCCCGTTCTCATGGTAAGCTCACTTACGACAGAAGGGGCAAGTGCTACGCTCGATGCATTGAATCTCGGTGCGGTGGATTTTATACCGAAACAACTCTCATATGTTTCACTGGACATTGTCAAAATCAAAGATGAACTTGTACAGAAGGTAAAGCATATAGTTCGGAATCGTTCGTTGCGACAGAGACTCGAACGAATTAAATCAGGAGGGGTTCAGACCGCACCTGTTAGAAAGAGTACTAATCTCAACAACTTAAAACGTCCCGTTGAGGATATGGCGGCTATGGTTGTCGGGGTATCCACCGGGGGGCCAAATGCATTATTAAAGATTATACCCCGATTGCCTGCATCGTTTCCTCTCGGTATAGCGGTTGTTCAGCATATGCCGCCCAACTTTACGAAGTCAATGGCTGAACGGTTAAACTCGATAAGTGAACTTCAGGTCAAGGAAGCGGAAGAAGGGGATCCGGTAGAGCGGGGAGTGGTACTCATTGCACCGGGCGGACAACATATGACTTTTAAAAAAAACGGCGTGAAGATGACGGTAAATATAAATGAAGAACCGAAGAATACTCTGTATAAACCATCGGTAGACATTATGATTACTTCTGCTACCAGTGTTTATAACAGACCGCTTCTCGGAGTCATTCTTACGGGAATGGGAAAGGATGGCCTGGAAGGATTAAGGTCCGTGAAAAAAAGAAGAGGATATATTATAGCACAGGATGAGGAGTCCTGTATAGTGTATGGAATGCCGAAAGCGGTGGTCGATGAAGGAATAGCGGATGCCGTTCTTTCACTGGAAGATATATCACCGGCGCTTATCAGATTAACAAACAACATAAGGTGAAATCTATGAATGATACATTTGTCAATTTGGCATCGTTCGAGCGTGAACGCATGCAGCCTAAAAAACTGAAGGGTAACGTCGTAAAAAGAGAAACTGTAACGTGCAGAGGAATGCATAAAGTGTACAGCGATGAGGGTGATGTAAATCAGCCGTCAATCATTGTTCATCGAAACAATAATGCGATTGATGGGGTCGAATTCATATGCACCTGCGGAAAATCGTCGAAAGTCACCTTTGATTATGAAGGTGAATAACCGACAGGTGGAGGTTATTATACACCCATCTCCTAATTATTTCTAAAATATGCTCAAAAACGACATTTTTAGATTGGCATATAAATTGAAGTATATATGGAGTGCTTGAATGATCGATCGTTCGTTTAACCGATCAGTCAATCACACAATTGGTCAATCCTCAATTGTGAACTAAGAGCAATATTAATATCGCATTGATATAGTGAAAATTTTTAAAAATACAAACATACCGTTATTAAGCAAGGCGCTTGATACCTATTCGTTGAGGCAACGGGTAACATCTTCCAATATAGCGAATATTAACACAATCGGTTATCAGGCAAAACAGGTTAAATTTGAAGAAGAATTACGGACAGCAGTGCAGGGAGATAAAGGGAATACCGGGACAACGCATCAGCGCCATATTCCCATCAATGCCGGTATGACGACAGGGGTACAACCCCGTATCGTAGAAAACCGGGATGGAAACAGTGAGGGAAATGATCCCCTGGCAAGCGGGGTAAATAATGTGGATATCGATCGGGAAATGGCGGATATGGCTGAGAATCAAATTCGGTACCGGTTTGCGGCGCGCATGATTTCCGGCGCATTTAAGGGATTGCAAAAAAGTATCAGAGGACAATCATGAATATTCGCAATATCTTTAACACCATGAATATCAGTGCAAGCGGTTTGAGCGCCCAAAGGAAGCGAATGAATATCATTGCCGAGAATATGGCGAACGCGGAAACGACACGGACAGAAAACGGGGAACCGTACAGAAGAAAGTATGTGCAGTTTCAAACCGTGCAACAACAAGTGTTTTCAAGAGGGCTGCGAACTAATGGCACTCCCCTCATCGCGACCAGAAGAGGTCATTTTCAGCAGGCAGATATTCAAGCTCGAAGGACAGATCAGGTTGAAGGAGGCGTGAAGGCAACACAGGAATATGATGATGCAGCGTTTAAATTGATTTATGAGCCGGGACATCCTGATGCAGATGAAAATGGTTATGTGAAAATGCCCAATGTGAATGTAGTGAGTGAAATGGTGGATATGATTTCGGCGTCCCGGGCGTATGAAGCAAATTCTGCAGTTCTCAACGCTTTAAAAAACATGGCAAAAGATGCCCTGGAGATTTAAAAATGAATATTAACAAAGTACAGGCATTATATACCGGTAGCGCTCAAATTTCGGCTTTAAAGGACAAGCAGAAAACTCTTCCGGAAGTAAAAACCGGGGAGAATAAACAAATTATTACAAAGACTGAAAAAGAATATTTTGAACAACTGTTCCCACAAGCCGTCGAAGAAATTCGTTCTCACAAAACATATACAGCGCAGGGGGCGGTACAATCAAACGCGAAGATTGGGTTTGTTTTTGATAAGAAAGGATGAGTGAAATGAAAATCGATAATGGATTCAACCTCCTTACACGCCTTGAAAACATTTCATCCGCCGATGAAATGGAAAGAAATTTAAAGGAAAGTAACTCGTCGTTCGGGGTTACATTGCGTCAAACGATTAATGATGTGAATAATCTTCAAAATGAAGCGGGGAAAGCCGTCCAGAAAATGGTCGCCGGTGAAAATATCGATTTACATGAGGTAATGATTGCTGTCGAGAAAGCACGCACCAGTTTCGATCTCTTAATGGAAGTGAGAAATAAAGCAGTCGAAACGTATCGGGAATTAATGAGAATGCAGATATAAACGATGGCCGAATCCTATAAGCAACTACAACGCCAAACCAACGATTTTGTGAGCAAACTGACTTTTCAGCAGAAGGCAACTATTGTCGGCATAACTGTACTCGCTTTAGCGGGTGTAATTATGCTCGTCACGATGCTGAATAAATCCACCTACGGAGTCCTTTACAGCAATCTGGATCCGCAGGATGCTTCTCGTGTAGTCGAACGATTGCGGGATCAGGGTATACCATATAACCTTGACGGGAACGGGAGAACTATTCTCGTTCCGGAAAATCATATATACGATTTAAGATTGACATTTGCAGGTGAAGGCCTCCCGCAATCAAGCATTATCGGGTACGAAATATTTGATCGTACAAATCTCGGTGTCTCAGATTTTGTCCAAAAGGTTCATTATCGCCGGGCTCTCGAGGGAGAATTATCGCGTACGATCATTCAACTGGAAGAAGTTGAAGCCGCACGGGTGCATATCGTCGTACCGGAGCGGGCTCTGTTTCGCGAAGATGAAAAACCGGCCACCGCATCGGTGGTATTGAAGCTCAGCCGTAATCATCCGCTGGATCAAGGAACATCGAAAGCGATAACCCATTTAGTAGCAAGCAGTATATCCGGATTGGATGCGGAAAAAGTAACCATTGTGGATTCGAGAGGAAATCTCTTATCGAGTACCGAGAAGAAAAACACCTTAGCCGAGATGACTTCATCACAGTATGAGATGCAGCAAAGTATAGAAAGTTATCTTTCGAAGAAAGCCCAATCGATACTTGAGGGAGTTGTCGGCAGAGGAAATGCGATGGTACAGGTTAACGCCGATCTTGACTTCAGGCAGGTCGAGCGAACACTCGAGATGTTCGATGCCGATAACCCATCGATTCGCAGCGAACAAATTTCCGAGGAACGGAATGTGGTCAATGGAAATGTGCCGCCGTCGACGCTGTCAAATAATATCACTAATTACGAGCTAAACCGGACGATAGAGCATATAGTTGAAAATGTCGGGCATATTCAGCGGCTTTCCGTTGCAGCTATTGTCAACGGTACACGAAGAACAATAGAACAGGATGGCGAGCAAATTGCAGAATATGTTCCGAGAACCGACGAAGAAATGCAGCATTTAACCGATATCGTCGCACGAGCGGTGGGATATAACACCGAGAGAAACGATGAGATCTCCGTGGTCAATTTACCGTTCGGAACTGACGGACAGGAACACGATTTGATTTATCCCGACACACCATTCGGCAACTGGGATAAAATATTAGAAATAGTTTTGATTGTACTTGCAATGGTCGGAGCTATCATTGTCGTCCGTTCACTTTTAAATAAATTTACAACCCCTGCCATTCATGAACAGGATTATGTAGTCGATGACGAAGCAATTCAGGAATTAGTCGAAAAGAAAAAACGCATCAAACTCCCGCAACCGGAGGAAGAGCTCTCGGAAGAGGTGTTAATGCGGGGAGAGAAAAAGAAAAAAATCGATGAATATTTGAAACAAAAACCCGATGAAGCAGCACGATTATTAAAAGCATGGTTGTCTGACGATTAATTGAGCAATTATGGAAACACAAACAAAAACCATTAGTAATTTATCAAGTAAACAAAAGGCGGCTCTCTTATTGTTGTCATTCAACGTGGAGACGGCGACAAGAGTTATGCAACATTTGTCACAGGATGAAATCGAAAATTTAATGATAGAAGTAACTAATTTAAAAGGGGTAACGTCGGATACAATTTCACCGGTGATAGATGAATATTATCAAATGATGCAGGCACAGGAGTATGTTGTTCAGGGGGGAATTGATTACGCTCATAAGCTTTTGGAAAAATCGCTCGGTTTTACTAAAGCAACCGATATTATGGAGAAGGTGAAATCCCTGACGCAGGTCAAAGGTTTTGCAATGCTCAAAAAGGCAGACGGGGAACAACTCGCTAATTTTTTACAAAAAGAACATCCACAAACAATAGCTTTTATTTTATCAAATTTAAACCCCGATCAAACGGCAGCAGTGCTGGATGAATTCAGCGAAGATTTAAGAAACGAAGTAAGTTTCAGAATGGCAACACTCGGGAAGGTTGCGCCGAATCTCGTATCTCAAATGGAGGGCGTCCTTGAATCCATTGCTGAGGCCGAGCTAACACAGAGTATAAGCTCTATGGGCGGAGCGAAATCTATGGCAGGTATATTGAACCGGTGTAATACGGCAACCGCTAAATCTATTCTGGAAAGTGTTGAACAAAAAGATCCGCAGCTTGCCGGTGAAATCAAACGATTAATGTTTCTGTTCGACGATTTGCTCTATGTGGATGATAGAGGCATTCAACGAATATTGCGCGAAGTTGATAAAAACGACCTCGCCCTGTCGCTAAAAGTAGCAGACGACAAACTTAAAAATAAAATATTTGAAAATATGTCGGAAAGAGCCCGTGAGATATTGAAAGAAGAATTGGAATATCTCGGTCCTGTGCGTTTGAAGGAAGTCGAAGCTGCTCAAACGAGAGTCGTTGAGGTCGTAAAACAACTTGAGGATCAGGATGAAATCGTCATTGCAGGACGGGGCGGAACGGAGGAAGTATTTGTCTAAGGTAATAAAATTACATAAACCCGCAGGCCAAATTAAGGTAACACATAACGATGCACTCGTCGATAATTACTTTGATTCGGCAAAAAATAATAATGGTAACGGCGGTAAGGAACCGGGGAATGCCGCCGGTTTGATTCCCCTTGAGGACATAGCCGACCGTGCAGAATATAAGTCAAGTAAAGAAGATTTGGATGCAGCATACCGGCGCGGTTATGAGGAAGGCCGGACGGAAACGATTGAAGAATTAAAGAAAGACTTTCAACTACAATTAAAACAGGAACACCAGGTGATACGTAAATTGACGGAAAGTATAGCGGAACAATTCCGGTACTTCCATCAAAAATCAGAACAATTTGTTGTCAAATTCGCAATTGCAATCGCAGAACGAATTATCAAGCGGGAGGTACAAACCGATCGAGAGGTGATCCTCCGGCTTATTCGCGAAGCAATACATAAGGTAATGGGCGTTGAACGGATAACTATTCATCTCAATCCCGATGATGAGGAAATAGTTCAGCACCATCGTGGAGAGTTGTTATCACGGCTGGGCCGGGATTCGGTCCGGGAGATATTAATTGAACCGGATGAGAAAATCGAAAGAGGCGGGTGTGTGATAGAAAGTAATCAGGGAAACGTTGATGCACGCATTTCCGAACAGATAAGAAAATTAGAATCGGAATTTTTAGCCAAGGTATGAGAGAAACGATTGAAAATATAGAAGCTCCCGGGATTGATTGGAATCATATTGACGAAAGTTATGATTCGTATTTTTCACGCCTTGAAAACGTGGAACTTCACGAAGTGAACGGTCGCGTGACCCAGGTTATCGGTCTGGTGATCGAATCCATAGGACCGAACTCTTCGCTCGGAGAAGTCTGCATTATAAAATCAAAAACCGGAGATGCGGTGTGTTATTCGGAGGTGGTTGGATTCAGAGATAACCGCGTACTATCGATGGTGCTCGGGGATGCATCGCGGGTAAGTCAGGGGAGTGAAATTATTGCAACCGGCCGGTCCCTGTCGGTAAGCGTCGGTGATGCACTGCTCGGGAGAGTAATAGATGGTTTGGGAAATGCAATCGATAATAAAGGGAGTATTTTTACCGAGGACACACGGTCGATTTATAATGCTCCGCCGAATCCCCTCGAACGGCGGCGTATTACCGAACCGGTTATGACCGGCATTCGGTCGATTGATACGTTGTTAACCTGTGGAAAGGGGCAGCGGGTGGGAATTTTTGCCGGCAGCGGTGTGGGAAAAAGTGTTATGCTGGGAATGATTGCCCGGAATACCAATGCCGATGTCAACGTGATCGCCCTTGTCGGGGAACGAGGACGGGAAGTGGGTGAGTTTATTGACCGTGAATTGGGAGAAGAAGGATTGAAAAAATCCGTCGTTGTCGTTGCAACAAGTGATCAGGCGGCGCTCATCCGTCTAAAGGCGGCATTTATGGCAACGACGATCGCCGAGTATTACCGGGATAAAGGACTTGATGTGATGCTGCTTATGGATTCGGTAACACGGGTTGCTATGTCACAGCGGGAGGTAGGACTTGCAATCGGTGAACCACCGACTACGAAGGGATACACTCCCTCAGTTTTTGCAATGCTGCCTAAATTGCTTGAACGAACCGGTAATGCCAAGGTCGGAAGCATTACGGGTTTGTATACGGTGCTTGTCGAGGGAGACGATATGAACGATCCCATTGCCGATTCGGTTCGCTCGATTCTTGATGGTCATATAGTACTTTCACGCCGCCTCGCGTCGGCAGGACAGTATCCGGCTGTTGATGTTCTCGATAGTGTGAGCAGAGTGATGCCGGTTATTACGACTGAAAAACATAGAAACGCAGTACATAGATTTCTTGATATTCTTGCAACGTACCGGGAAGCGGAGGATCTCATTAACATCGGTGCTTATGTGAAAGGAAGTAATCCGAAAATTGATGAATCATTGCTTAAAATCAATTCGTTTAAGGAGTTCCTCCGGCAGTCAGCAGATGAAAAAAATGAATTTCAACACAGTATTAACCAATTAACGTCGATTATATGAAAATAACAGAACAACGCTTAGATACAATTCTTAAAGTTAAGGTACACCAACAGAAAAAAGTGCAGCAGGAACTGGCAAAATTACTGGGGGAGAAGGAAATTGAAGAAAAGAATTTTGAAGAATTGAGAGAGTTGAAAGAAGGTGCAACAAGCGATTTCGCGAGTAATTTAAAATTACGTGCAACTGAAATTCAATCGAGTAAAGCGTATATCGATAATCTCAGTGATAAACTTACGACGCAAGTAAATAAATTGGGTGAAATACAATCGCTGGAAGAGGGAAAGCGCGGCGAGTTACTGGAAAAGGAGAAATCTAAAAAGCAAATAGAAATATTGAGTGAAAAACGTGAAGCTGAATTATTAAAAGAAAAGGTCCGGAAAGATCAACGGCTGATGGATATATTGGCCAACAGGATACGTTGGAGCATGTAATCGATGAAATCGACGGCAACATATTTGGTTGTGAGTACTGTTTCATTTGTGCTGCTGTTTCAAATAGCAGTACTCATCTTCATAGTTAAACCGGAGATATTCGGCTTTTCTGCCGATGTTCCTTTGGCTGATCAGACGGGAATCCAAAACACCGAAAACACCGAGCATTTGAACGGAGATACTTTGGCGATCGAAAATGAAAAAATGGCCATACAAACTGTTATTTCTCAAAAAGATAGTACGATACATGTTTTAGAAGATAGTATTAGAAACCTTTCGTCGTTGCTGGAAGATGAGAGTGAAAAAGCAGCGGCATTACGTGTTGATATACGTAATTTGAATGTTAAGTTAGAAAATAAAAAGGTAGAAGCAGATCAAAATTTTGCAAAGATAATCGAATCGATGGATGCAGAGGATGCAGTACGGGTGTTGTCGACATTGGATGACGGTAAGGTGCGGAGCGTACTGTTAACTGTCAATCGAAGACAGGCCGCGCGGATAATGAGTAACATTGAACCCGATAGAGCGGCAAGAATTATGAGTTATTCAACTGATGGAAGTGATTAAAACGGAATAATGATGGGGCTGGCCCTCTCCGAAAACATTCAGAGGAAGCCCGCTTTGGTAAGCTGAACGACAGACGCTTACCGTCCTTTCATCAGATGTATTATTAAAATAAAGCAACGTCACATTGGACGATTGAATTCTGGACAAAGGAACGTCAATATGATGCATCGCATTATTGCAGCAATTGAAAATATACAAAGTGGAACGATTTCATCCAGACAGGTTGGTATTGGAGCAGATGCCGGGCGATCAGGTTCATTTTTCAACAATTTGTTAAGTCTCCTGAAAGCTGCCGGCAAAACTGATCTGGTGCGTCCGGAGGGAGTCGAAATCAGTGAAGGAGAAAATAATGCGTCTCAGATATCACACATAGGCGTTGTGTCACCGCGTAGTTCTATGTTTTATAATAATGGTATGATATGGGATGGTGGGACTCTGAAAGAACAAATGAGTAATCGTGCGGAGAGTGGAGAACAAAAGTCGGGGGTTGAAGGTCAAAGGTTAGAGGTCGGAGGTCAGAGGTCAGAGGTCGGAGGTCAGAGGTCAGAGGTCAGAGATCAGAGGTCGGAGGTCGGAGTTCAGAGGTCGGAGGTCGGAGGTCAGATGTCAGATGTCAGAGGTCAGAGGTCAGAGGTCGGAGGTCAGAGGTCGGAGGTCGGAGGGCAGAGGTCAGAGGTTGGAGTTCAGAGGTCGGAGATCGGAGGTCAGAGGTCAGAGGTCGGAGATAAGAATTCTGCGATCAGAGGTGAAGGAATACAAGTCGATAGTCGGAGTACGGATAGTAAAAACCATAGATTGGCCGCCGATCTAATATTAGATGCCGGACTAAAGCATAGACAAAATGAACCGGCGACCAATCCGTTAGGTTCACAGACAGCTCAAAGTGATAATAAAATGAGTCAAGTCCCCGGCCGTATATTGAATTCCGGAGCAAGTCAACATTCTATCGTACAGGCATCAAATAGTCAATCTAATCATACGTCGGTTCCTGCAGGGGAGCATTCACCGAAAGTACATCAGAAACTACCCGGTGTAATGCCGGCGGCGGTAAAGAACGACCAGGCGCCGGATATGCTGCTTGGTAAAACAAAGGATAGCAATAAAAAAGTGAGTGATACTCCCGCTCGTATACTTGTAGCAGACCTCATACAGAACCGGAGTGAAAGTAATGTTCGGGTAAATACGCACGCATCAACCCTTTCGTATAAAAGCACGGATAATCATATTGTCCAATCTACAAATAATAAAATCAATGCAGGATTAACCGCAGAATTACGATCCATTGGGATGAGATTCAATACTGAGGTGAATCCGCCATCGAATCTCGTCGGAATGTATCCTCCAAAAGTACAGGAGCCGGGCCGCGGAATAGTGTCGTCCGAAAAGGGTAATCCGGTACCGTATATACCGGTTGCCAAAACGACCCGCAGCAGTAATAGTGTACATGAAACACCCGTTCGTATGCCGGCAATCGATTTATTCTTAAACCACAGGGAGAATAATGCCCTGGTATATAGACAAATAGCCAATCTTTCCCGGAACTTACTCGGAATACAAATTACTCCGAATAGGGAAATGAATACTAATCAATCTTATATTTCTTCAAACGATTCCAGAGTAATAACAGGTACACAAGTTATCGGACAGACAGAAACCGGTCAAGCGGAACAGGCGCCTGCTTTCCGAGGATTACATCAATCGAATGTACTTGAACATCAATCGGTAAAGAATGAACAGGTACCGCGTATATTTACTGCAAAAGCCATCCAAGGTAATGAAAGGGTGAATGATACACCTGCCCGTGTACCGGTAAACGATTCAACGTTGCATCGCAATGAAGTTTTTAATAGGATGAACAGACCGATACCGAATATCACCCGGAATTTGTTTGGAGTGCAAGGAACCCCAAATCCGGAAGTTAATTCAAGCCGGGTGCAGAGTAATAACGGGTATACAGGTGTAATGACGGAAATACGAACCATCGGACAACAATTTAATAATCAAACAGGCAGTGAACGTGCTGTGAACAATGTGCATCCGCCGATCGGAAAAAGTACCCGCCCGGGAATGGTGCAAACCCTAAGAAGTGAACCGGCAAATCCTTTTTCAACAACCGGTTCAAATCAAAATTCCGGCCAGGGGAAGACGCAGGTTGATGTGAAGTTGCAAACACTTTCACGGGATTTACAAGGTTTGCAAATTACAAGGAGCATGGAAAACATAACAAGCCAAAAGCCGGGTCCCGATAAAATACGCGTATTGCAGGAAAATAATCCGATCATAGCAAGAGAACAACCTGTTCAGGTAGAAAAGGGAGCAGTGAATGCAGCAAGACCGTCTCTCGAACCTGTCATAGATAGTGAGAAGACCGTCACGAGACCGGTATCCCTTCAAAAAAATCATGTGGAAAACATAATACCCGAGCGGAATTTTTCAACGCAAATCAGGAACAGTGATACTCAACAAGCAATACGGCAAAACGACAACAATTTAAATTCACACCATATAAATCCGAAGCCAAACATTGAACGACAGGGATCCGATTTACGGCAGGAGATGACCGGGAGAACATATACTATCGATGGAACACCTCTCCGGTCTGCCCGGTCCGATATGAACAACGAAGGACAAGGGCGCCACACCGGTGATGGAAGAAATATGCAGCCGGATTTAGCTCCGAACACTAATTATCTCACAAAGCAGGAAGGAAATTCAAAGGAATTTCAGTTTAAATTAGCCGAGGCGTCGCATCAAAATATAACAACGACGACGATGAGCGGAACGCCGGCGAAGCAGGGGACCGGACAAACGACATCATTTACCGAATTTCCAAAGCAGGCAATCGAGGATATTGCAAAAGCAGTATCCCTGCGAATGCAGAATGATATATCGGAAATCCGGTTCCGGTTAAAGCCCGAATATCTGGGCGAACTTTTTATTAAAATGAGGATGGAAAACGGAAAAATGACCGCGAAGGTCGATGTCACTAATGCAGCTGTTAAAGCGATGATTGAGGGACAGCTCCCGCAATTACGGGAAGCGCTTATTGCGCGCGGAATAGAAGTGCAGCGCTTTGATATTTTAACGGGGGGCCAATCGAATCAGGCAGAGGAAAGAGGTGAACAACCCGGCTGGCATTCAAGATATCAGGGAAGAAAAAGAGAGGAAAACGAACCTGAAACAGCAAAACGGACGCAAAGATTTTTTGAGTACAATACAATCGATTTAATCCTATAGTAAAGGGTACTACTATGATGATACCAGGAGTACAATCAGATGAATTCTCACTTCCCGATGCGGGAAAACCCGGCGGCATACTGGATAAAGATGACTTTTTAAAGCTGCTTGTCATGCAATTGCGTCATCAGGATCCGTTAAGCCCGCTTGAGGGAACGGAGTTTGCCGCTCAACTTGCTCATTTCAGTTCGGTTGAGCAGTTGTCGAATATCAACTCGAACCTTATGTTCAGTTTGGATGCGAATTACCTTTTGACTCAATCCATCAACAACGCTCTTGCAACGACATTTATCGGCAAAGAAGTCCGCGCAAGCGCCGATAGGTTTTTCTATACCGGTGAAGGCGACGTCACGTTAGGGTATAACCTGGCGAACTCGGCGGATACAGTAGTCGTCAAAGTGTATGATGAAATGGGAAACCTTGTAAAAACATTGAACGGAGATGGGAGTAAAGGTGAGAATGCTATAACGTGGGACGGGACGAATGAAAATAATCATAAATTGGACAAAGGGAAATATTCATTCACGGTTGAAGCCAAAGATAAAGGCGGCGCCGAAATTTCGGTTGAACAATACATTCTCGGTAAGGTTGAAGGAGTGCGGTTCAAGGACAACGGAACATTCTTTATCATTGGCGGCGTCGAGATAGCGTTGTCGAATATTCGGGAAATTCTGGAGGGATAGATCATGGCTGAAAACATTGTCAATGGAGTAAAGATACCGTTTGTACCGGTGCACGGGGTTGACTCGTTAAAGGAGCGAACCTCCGTAAAGCTGCCTCACGACCGTTCTTTTGAAGCGGTATTTCGCAAGGAACTGGAGCAGATTAAGTTCTCCAAACATGCACAGCAACGCCTTGACGAGCGAAGCATCAAATTAAGTGAAACGGAGAAGGTACAACTAAGAAGCGCCGTCGAAAAAGCAGAGACAAAAGGTGCGCGGGATTCGCTCATACTTTTGCGAGACCTTGCATTTATCGTGAATATAAAAAATAAAACAGTGGTAACGGCAATAGGCGGTGAACAACTGAATGAAAATGTTTTTACCAATATTGATAGTGCAGTAATAGTAGATAAAAAACAATAATAAACACAGGGGCTGGCCCGTTCATTCAGGTATAATTATTAGTAAAAACCTGAAACGGAAGCCCTCCGGTCGAGCCGAACGAATGAAGCTCGATCATTGTAAATCATTCATATAAAAGGAGGGTATTATGTCATTCATTCGATCTCTTTCATCGGGTGTTACCGGTTTGCGTAACCATCAGTTGATGATGGACGTAATCGGAAACAACATCGCAAATATAAACACCGTGGGATATAAGGGGAGTCGTATTTCCTTCAGCGAATCGTTTTCCCAGATGCTTCGCAATGCGACGCTCCCATACGGCGGCACCGGCGGTGTAAATCCAATGCAGGTTGGGCTTGGTATGTCGGCAAGTTCTATCGATACCTTGTTCTCGCAGGGGAATATAGAAACAACCGGACAGTCGACCGATCTGGCCATCCAGGGAGACGGGTTGTTTATTGTTAAAAAAGAGGGGCACTTATTATATACAAGAAACGGGGCATTTACACTGGATTCAAATGGTATGCTTGTTCATCCTGGCAGCGGCTCGATATTGCAAGGTAAGTTGGCAGATGCAAACGGCAATATTCCTGAAGGCACTGCTCTCGAGGACATACGGATTGCCCTTGATAGAAAAGCTCCGGCTAATGCAACTGAATTGGTGAAATTAGCCGGGAATCTGAATGCGGCTGCAGATGTAGGTGAAACTATCAACTCCTCAGTAACTATATTTGATTCGCTCGGCAACAGACATACCTTGACGGTAACATTTGAAAAAACCGGGAATAATACATGGAATTGGGAAGCTGAAATTGCTGGAGTAACAGTCGGAGGAGGAGGAGTTGGTGATACCGTTGAATTTGGTGATGATGGAACACTAGAAGCGGTTAATGGGGTGGCGATCCCAGCGGGAGCTGACGTAGTATTGGCATTAAACAATTGGGACCCGGGAAATGGTGCAGATCAAAATCAACAAATTGACATAAATCTCGGTCAATCCGGAGTATTCGCCGGTATGACTCAGAGTGAAGGTGCTTCGAACGTCTCTCCCCGGGAACAGGATGGTTATAGCTCCGGCATCTTAACCGATGTGAATATCGACCTGAGCGGTCGTATACAGGGAACATTTTCCAACGGCACGATTATGACTCTGGGACAGATAATGCTTGCTGAATTTAATAATCCCGGCGGGTTGATAAGAACGGGGAATAATTTGTACGATATCTCCGGTAATTCAGGTGCACCCTCGATAATTTCACCCGGCGATGAGTCGCAATCCAACTCACAGATTATTGCAAGAGCACTCGAGCAATCGAATATCGACTTAACCGAAGAATTCACCCGTATGATAATCGCACAGCGGGGATTCCAATCGGGTGCGAGAGTGATCACGGTGAGCGATGAAATACTGAATGAGGTAGTAAATCTGAAGAGGTAGCAGCATTAGTCTTGCCCGTCACCTGCAGTAAGAGTTGGAATGCAAGTGTTTCGTTAAATGATTTCGTTGTATGAAATGGTGACGGGCAAGTAGGGGCAGTTCGATGGACACCACCTGCGCGCCGGCATGTGTGCCGGGCAGGTGGCGTCCATCATGAGATGGTAAACATGCCCGGCACGATTCTTTACGGTTTGTTCATAATAATGTAAACGTGTTCATTTCAACTCTTACGGTACGTGCCGGGCATGCTATGGTGACGGATAAGTTTTTTTTGATTATTCTCCATCTGACCGATATTAACCACCAAAAAAAAATATCTCACACGTGGTGATTGAAAACCTTCCTCTATCACCCATTATTGCGTCAAAATAGGTAAATTTTCCAGATTTCAAACTGGCATAGGGTTTGTTCTTATATTTGAACGAAACATATCCGTAAACAGGAGTCAGTATGGAAAAGGAAAAGAAACCACAAGAACAAGAAGGCAGTGAAACGAAAACTGCGGAATCAAGCGATGGATTTTCACTAAAAAAAATCCTCATTATCGGTGTACCAATCTTCATCCTTCAGGTTGTTGTAATATATTTTTTAATGGCAACTTTTATCGTACCTGTTGCTACGAACCAACCGGAATCTGAGCAACAATACATTGCGGAAGAAGATAACGATCACGAAGAGGAAAAGAAAATTTATGTTGCGCGAGATATCATCGTTAATCCCGCAGGAACAAATGGTACACGTTTCTTACTTACCACAATTGGATTTGAAGTCCGGTCGCCCGAATTGTTAAACGAACTTGAGCGGAAGGAAATACAGGTGCGCGATGCTTTGAACACAGTGCTAACCGGTAAAGCATTGGATGAGTTGGTAAATGCGTCGAAACGGGATGTACTCAGGGAAGAGATAGCTGTCGAAGTGAATAGAATTCTTCGTAACGGTGAACTGGACAAAGTGTATTTTAGCAAATTTATAATTCAATAGATAGACTAAAGAGATGGCAGAAATACTTTCACAAAAAGAAATCGATAGTTTGCTTGCCGGCGTCTCTCAGGAGAGCGGTGCATCGGAATCCGAACGAAGCAGCCCGCAAAAAAAAGATAACAGAGATATCTCCGTATTTGATTTCCGGCTGCCTCACCGGTTGTCGAAAAACCAGCTTCGCACGTTGCACACAGTGCATGAAAGTTTTGGAGAGACTTTTGGATCGTATCTTGTCGGCCGGCTCCAATCAACGGTCAGTGTACAGGTTACGTCGGTTGATCAGCTATTTTATTCTGAATATGTGTTATCGATTGCAAGTCCCAGTTCATTGTACGTGTTCCGGATAAAGGAATCGGACGCCCTTGCCATACTCGAGATAAGCCCGGAGTTGGTTCTGGCAATGGTTGCACGTCTGCTCGGCGGGACTGCGGAACCCGAAAAGAAATCACGTACGATAACGAAGATCGAGCAAAGCATAGTGCAGGGTGTAATCGAAAAAGCCCTTGTGACTCTACAAAAAGCATGGAAAACGATTTCTCCGTTGACTTTCGAATTTACAAGATATGAAAGTGAGGGAGAATTCGCTCAAATTGCACCTGCAAGCGAAATAGTGCTGGTCGTTTCTTTTGAAGTTCTCATAGGCGACAATACATATTTGATGAATCTTTGTTTCCCGACCTTTGCGCTTGACGATGTACTTGCCAAAATTCATACCCAGCACTTCAGCGGTGTGGAATCCTTATCAAAGTCAAGTAACGCATCGAAATATATCCTTACCAATCTGGAACAAACAAAAATACCTGTGCAGGGCGTGCTTGGTTTAACCTCTATTTCACTTAAAGATCTTATAGAACTTTCCGAAGGAGATGTAATAACTACACAGGTGCCGGTTACCGGAGAAGTTGAATTAGTTATTGGAGAGAAAAATAAATTATTAGGGAAACCGGGAGTTTCGAACAATAGATATTCAATTAAAATAACTCGTATGCATTTAAATAATGACAATGGAGCGCAGAAATAAATGACTTCAACTGAAGGAATGGAACAGCAACAGCCCCGGAAAGAAGCCATGGAAGAGAATGTACGGGAAGAAAAAGCCGATCACCTGTAAGCCGGCGCTCAGGAAGAGCAGACACAGGAGTCACAAAAAGAGAGTGGTCAGTCCGAATCGCAGGAACAAACAGAGACTGATAAGCAAACAACGGAAGTGGAGAAAGCTGAATTTCAGGATCTGAATGCATCGCCGGGCAACGGTGAAAAAGAATTAAAGCTCGATTTATTAATGGATCTTTCACTTCCCGTTTCCATAGAACTCGGCAGGACGAATTTATATATTCGTGATATACTCAATTTGCAGCGGGGTTCAATAGTTGAGTTTGAAAAACTTGCCAGCGAACCGGTCGATATTTTAATCAACGGAAAAAAAATGGCCGAAGGTGAAGTCGTCGTTATTGAAAAACACTTCGGGATTCGGATTACGAATCTTGTTAATGCTGCCGAGCGGATTAAAGGATTGGGGAAAGAGTAATGGAATCGATAGCCATTAAATCGTTTTTGTCGTTAGCCGCCGTGCTCGGGCTGATGTTCGTCATTGTGTTTATCCTGAGAAGGTACATGGGATTTGGCCGGCGCGAAGGTACTTCGGTTGTATCCATCGATGTGCTCGGCGCCCGGACATTTCACCCGCGCCGGTCGATATATGTACTCCGGGTACTTAATAAAATTCTTGTGGTGGGCGTGACTGACGGCGCCATGCACACGCTTTCTGAAATCGACGACGAGCAGAGTTTAAAAGAACTCGATGTTAAAGCACCTGCAAACGAAATCATTTCGGGTTGGTTTTCCCGCAAACGAAAAGAGGATACATATCAAAGTCAATCGTTTACATCGATGCTTTCAAAGTACGTCAATATCAGTAAAAGTAAGCAGTCGAAGGATATCGAAGCCGATAAATTATCGAACTATAATCCGGCTCAAAAAACTCTATAGGTACAAGATGATTCAAATTGTGCGAAACATAGTGTTAGCGTATGGTATCATTATTTTGCTTGCGGGTTCTGCAAGTGCTCAGGAACAACCGTTGCCGCTCCCGAAAATTTCGGTAGGGGTTGAGGAAGCAACATCATCTGAAGACGTTGCAATGACGATTCAAATATTATTCCTGATGACGATCTTATCGTTGGCGCCCGCTTTGTTGATACTGACGACATCGTTTACGCGATTTATTATTGTTTTTCATTTCATTAGACAGGCGATGGGTACCCCCCAAATGCCGCCCGGTCAGGTTATTATCGGTTTGGCGTTGTTTCTTACTTTCTTTATTATGGCGCCGGTTTGGAATGAAATTCACGAAGTAGGAATAAAACCGTATATGGAAGATGAGATAACGTTCCAGGAAGCATATGAGAACGGTGTGGAACCGTTGCGCGAATTTATGTTCAGGCATACCCGTGAGGAAGACCTGGCTCTTTTTGTCAGTATGTACAGCGAAGAGAAGCCCGAAACAAGGGAAGAAGTTTCGACCTATGCTTTGATTGCCGCATTCGCCCTGAGCGAGCTGCGCGTGGGATTTCAAATCGGGTTCGTTTTGTTCATTCCGTTCCTCATAATCGATATGGTCGTCGCAAGCATTCTAATGTCGATGGGTATGATGATGCTGCCGCCGATAATAATCTCGCTGCCATTTAAAATACTGTTATTCGTCCTTATCGATGGATGGCATTTGATTGTAGGATCGCTTATTGCAAGTTATGGATAGGAGAAATAAATGAGTGAACAGTTTGTCATACATATTGCGCGCGAAGCATTCTTAACGATATTAATGGTTGCAGGACCGGTTCTTGCAGTGGCCCTCCTGGTGGGGCTGCTCGTATCCATATTTCAGGCGGCAACATCGGTACAGGAATTTACACTTACATTCGTACCGAAAATTATCGCCGTATTTTTAGTGCTTGTAGTAACAACACCCTGGATTATTAATTTACTCGTGACGTTTACGGAAAACGTGTTTAACCATATTCCGAATATAGGACGATAAATGGTCGAGGTATATGTCTCACAATTTTTGATTTTTATTTTGTTGTTGACCCGGATAACGGCGCTTATAGTGGTCGCACCGATTACGGGACATCATAGCGTACCCGTGCAGGTCAAAGTCGGTATCAGTCTGTTTATATCGCTGGTAATTTTTCCGTTCGTCGCAAAACAGGCGCCGCAGGTTGATGTAACCCTGCTGTCGTTTTTCATTTTGGTCATTCAGGAAGTGATTTTCGGTTTATTGATCGGATTTCTAATTGCATTGATATTTGCCGGGGTACAATATGCGGGTAATATGATGGCCTTTAATATGGGGTTGTATTTCGCAAATATGTTCGATCCTGAAAGTAGTCAGCAGATACCCATTCTGTCAAGTTTTCTGTATCTCTTTACGCTGCTGATTTTTCTGGCTATTGACGGACATCACTTTGCACTGCAGGCAATTCATATTAGTTATGAAGCGGTGCCTATCGGCGGGTTAACGTTCAGCGATCTGCTTGCCGAGAAATTTATTGCTATGGGAGGCCAGATGTTCATTGTGGCGATCATGCTTGCCGCCCCGATTATTGTCACGCTGTTTTTGGTTAATGTGGCATTCGGAATTTTATCCCGTGTTGTACCCCGTATGAATGTATTTATAGTAAGTTTTCCCATGAAAATCGGAATGGGAATTTTTGTGTTAATGACAACGACGCCGATGATGGTATATGTATTTAAAAAATTGTTGTCGAACTTCGAAAGAAATATTCTCGAGATAGTACATTTAATGTAACGAGAGAAAATGGCTGAGCATAAAGAAACATTTCAGGAAAAAACCGAACCGGCAACTCCTAAGAAGAAGCAGGAGTCGAGAAATAAGGGAAAGACGGCGAAGAGCATCGAAATTAACTCGGCGTTTCTCCTTATGTTCGGTATCCTCATATTATACTTTGCCGGAGCGACCATTGCTTCGCAGTTGTCGAATTTTGCACGGCGTATGTTTATTGTATCGCCGACGTTCGAAGTGACGCAGACTAATGTACATCATATTTTCATTGAATCGGTTACCGTCGTAGGAGTGGTTGTGTTGCCCGTAGCAATCGGGCTTATGTTCGTGGGATTGGTTGCCAGCTATACACAGGTCGGCTTCTTGTTTACACTCGAACCGATGAAACCGAAATTTTCGAAACTTAATCCGCTAACCGGAGTGAAAAAAATAATCTTCTCGCGGCGTGCTCTGGCGGAATTGGTAAAGAATCTATTTAAAGTCGGTATAATTGCTCTTGTAGCGTATTTTTCAATAAAGAATGTTCTGGAAGGTTCGCTTCATCTTATGGATAGCGATGTAGGCCAGATTATCGTCTATATGCTGCAGGCATCGTTCTCGGTCGCACTCAAAGTCGGCTTGGCGTTCCTGGTGCTGGCTATTTTTGATTATGTCTATCAAAGATTTGAGTATGAGCGTGATTTACGAATGACCAAGCAAGAGGTGAAAGACGAAAACAAAATTACAGAAGGCGATCCTCTCATAAAGAGCAGGATTAGATCGATACAGAAGCAAATCGCCTATAAGAGAATGATGCAGGATGTTCCGGAGGCTGATGTTGTCGTTACCAACCCGAAGCATATTGCGGTTGCATTAAAATACAAACCGGAAAAGATGGGTGCGCCAAAGGTGATCGCGAAAGGGGCGGAACGTATTGCACAGAGGATAAAAGAAATTGCTTCGGAACACAATATTCCGATAGTTGAGGATAAATTTCTTGCAAGAACGCTTTATAAGACTGTCGAAGTCGGTGAAGAAATTCCCGAGAAACTCTTCCAGGCAGTCGCCCAGGTACTGGCGTACATTTACAGAATAAAAAATAAAACAATTAAAGAGACAATCGGATAACGGAAAATGCCGTCCGCATTACAAAATAGGGAACCGGGAATGATACAAAATCCGGCGTTGAAAATGATCGCCCAGAATACGGAAGTATTTCTCGCCGTCGGGGTTATACTTATTCTTGCGCTTATGATTATACCTATGCCGCCGGCATTTTTGGATCTGTTGTTGGTTGCTAATATAACGCTCGCTATTCTCATACTGATGGTTTCGATGTATATAAACAGTCCTCTCGAACTGTCGGTATTTCCCGGGCTTCTGTTAATCATCACTATCTTTCGGTTGTCGCTTAACATTGCATCAACACGGCTGATATTGGGTGAAGGATATGCAGGTGAAGTGATCAATGCGTTTGGCTCGTTCGTTGTACAGGGGAATTACGTCGTTGGATTTATACTTTTTCTCATCCTCATCATGATTCAATTCATCGTGATAGTAAAGGGGGCGGGTCGAATTGCCGAAGTGTCGGCGCGGTTTACCCTCGATGCAATGCCCGGTAAGCAAATGGCAATCGATGCGGATTTAAATGCGGGATTAATCGATGAGCATGAAGCCCGGGATCGCCGCGCACAAATTGCCCGTGAAGCGGAATTTTACGGAGCAATGGACGGTGCAAGCAAATTCGTGAAAGGAGATGCTATTGCAGGGTTGCTGATAAACGTAGTGAATATTCTCGGTGGTTTTATAATAGGAATGGCCCAACGGGGCTTCACTTTCCCCGAAGCATTGCGAGCGTACACTTTGCTCACTGTCGGCGACGGGATCGTGACCCAGATACCGGCGCTTATTGTTGCAACATCGGCCGGGTTGGTGGTAACCCGGAGTTCTGCAGGGAATCAGCTTGACATTGAAATCAGAAGACAGGTGTTTGAAAAACCGAAGGCATTATTGCTGGCAGCAGGTGCATTGTTCATGTTTGCAATTATTCCCGGTATGCCGACAATACCTTTTCTCGTTCTCGCGTCGGTAGCGGGTGTATCGGGATATGTAACAAATAAGAATCAACATATACAGGCAATGCAGGACGACGAAGCAGAAACACCGCAGCCGGTACAAGAGGAGAAAATCGAAGATTACCTGCAGGTCGATCCCCTTGAACTCGAAATAGGATATGGATTAATTCCGCTGGTCGATGAAGAACAAAACGGAGATTTGTTCCAGCGAATAACAAATTTACGAAAACAGCTTGCCATCGATCTTGGCATTATTATTCCCCAAATCCGGGTGAGAGACAACTTGCAGCTCGAACCGTCGCAATATGTGATCAAGATCAAGGGTAACGTCGTCGCCCGGCACAGCATAGTCCCGGATCGCTTGTTGGCAATGGAATCAACCGGGGTTGACGAAAAAATTGAAGGAGTAAAAACCGATGAACCGGCATTCGGACTTCCCGCGTTGTGGATTCATCCGCACCTCCGGGAACAAGCGGAGCTCGCCGGTTACACTGTTGTAGAACCCTCGGCGGTATTATCGACTCACTTGCAGGAAATATTGCGAAGGAACGCAGATAAAATACTGGGAAGACAGGACACGAAAAAACTTATAGATAACTTAAAGAAAGATTACTCTGCAATCGTGGATGAATTAACACCCGATCATCTCCCCTTCGGTACGGTACAAAAAGTGTTGCAAAACCTCCTGAAAGAGGGGATACCGATTCGGGATCTGGTAACCATACTCGAAGCCCTTATCGATTATGCAAAGGTAACGAAAAACGTCGATGTATTGACCGAGTATGTACGCCATGCACTTTCGGAGACTATTGCGAGTCTGTTTATGAACGAACGTGGCGTCATACGCGCCGCAGCAATTACTCCGCAGGTAGAGGAGATAATGACCGGTGCATTGCAGAATCAAAAGGAGAGTACACCGAGTCTCGGATTATCACCGGAAATTTTGAAAGAAATTAACCAAAGCTTAACACACTGTGTTGAAAAAGCTGTTGTTGAGGGTGTCCAACCGGTTGTTTTGACTGCTGCAACAGTCCGGCCGTATTTTTACCGGTTGATTCATACATCATTCCCCAATATAGCTGTTCTCTCGTATACCGAATTACCGCCTGAAACGGAAATAGAATTAATAGGACAAGTGGAGATAAAAAATGCGAATTAAAAAATTTACCGGTGCAACGGTGAAAGAAGCAACAACAAAGATGAAACGGGATCTCGGCCCGGATGCAATAGTACTTGGATCGAGAAAGGTTTCTCAGGGAGGTATCTTCAGTTTCCTGGGTAAAGAAATGGTCGAAATAACTGCCGCGATAGATGATGCCCCGGTGGTTACAGCCGGATCGAAAGAGAGAAGAAATATACCTTCCTCTCCGGCGCGGTATGTTGATCGTACCCTGGGAAATGAAAAACCGAAATCATCCGAAAGCGAGATTGAGAATACCATCGAAAATTTACGGAAAGTGGCTGAGCGATTCCAGAACCGGGATGCAGAGCCCGTGCGCGGTCCTGAAGCCGGGATCAAATCAAAAGCCGACATTTCTCAATATCAATTACAAAAAGAAATGGGCGATATCAAAAACACGTTGATGGAAATCGCAGACCGGATGAAGTATGATAAAATGCCGTCGTTGCCCGATAATCTTAAACGAGCATATATATCTCTTATTGATAAAGATGTGAGCGAGAAAATCGCGGCGGATATAGTACAATCGGTCTATATGAAACTTGACGAACAGCAGGTGTTCGATAAGAAAATAACGGAAAATGAAGTCATATCGGAGATGGCGAATCTTATTAATACCGTATCCGCGCCCAAAAAAGGCAGGAGGAAAGCGAAAGTCGTCGCCCTCGTTGGCCCGACAGGAGTGGGGAAAACGACAACAATAGCTAAACTTGCCGCCATCAACAAGCTTCTCAACAAGAAAGAGGTAGGGCTTATATCCGTAGATACCTATCGAATCGGTGCAATAGAACAATTACGAACGTTTGCAGCTATAGCCGATATACCGATGGAAGTCGTTTATAAATCGTCGGAGATAGCGCTTGCATTAAGAAAATTCCGGGATAAAGATTTAATCTTTATTGATACGGTGGGACGGAGCCAACGGGTAAAAAAAGAGCTTAATGAATTGAAAAGATTTGTGGATACGGCGAAACCCGATGAGATACATCTCGTAATCAGCGCATCGACCGGTTTCAGAACGATGATGGATATTGCCGAAAAATTTAAAGTATTGCAGCCGAACAGAATAATTTTTTCAAAACTCGATGAAGCAGTCTCGTTCGGTTCGATGGTAAGCGTTGCTCATAAACAGAGAGTCCCCATATCGTACATAACGACCGGACAGAATGTGCCGGAAGATATAAATGCCGCCGATTCGAATGAATTTGCCGCAATGGTCTATTCAGGAGTATTGCCGGATGCATGAAAAGAAAAAAAATACCGATCAGGCAGCATCGTTAAGGATGGTAGCCGGAAAGCAATTGCTGCAAAGCAACGGACCGCGTATCGTGACCGTAACGAGTGGAAAAGGCGGCGTGGGGAAAAGCATTTTTACGGTTAATCTTGCAATGATTTTAGCAGATCTGAACAGACGTGTTCTGCTGTTCGATGCGGATACAAATTTAGCAAATCTGGATTCGCTGCTGGGAGTATCTCCCAAATACAGATTGGGCGACGTGTTGCGGGGTGAAAAAGATATATCAGAGGTTTTACTGAATCCGTGCCCGCATTTGCATGTATTACCCGGTGATTCGGGAGATTATTATTATCCTAAATATGATTCGCGGGTCCAGGATCATATAATCGAATCGATTGTAATGTCGGATAATTCGTATGACCTGTTCATCGTCGATACTGCGGCGGGTATTTCACCGGAAGTCATCCATTATTCGATTTTATCCGACGAAACTATTGTGATAGCAAATCCCGAACCGACCGCTATTTTAGATGCGTATGCAGTTATTAAAATGATCTGGCTGAAAAAAAAGCGGCACATATTCAAATTAGTCATAAATCAAGCCCGCAATGCATCGGAGGCAGAAGATGCAGCAACGAAATTAAAAATGGCGGCGGAACATTTTTTGAAAATTACATTGCAATATATAGGTCATCTTCCATATGATAAACGGGTTAAAGAGTCGGTTATGCGGCAAAATCCTGTCGTTCGAATGTTTCCGAAATCCGGATTTACAGAATCGTTAAAAACAATTGCACGAAATGGTGTAATACAGACAGAACAGTATGTTGAAAGGAGAGTGGTAACCGTATGAATAAATTAATTTTTCAGATTGGACTTCTTGGATTTTTTCTGTCCCTGATTTTTTTCAACCTGCAGAACATTTCATTGTTTGAGGGGATTATCAGATCGTTCGTTATTTTCATCGGAGTGATACTTATAGCATTGGTTTTTGTAAATGTTATACAAACGGTTATTAAAAAACCGGGGAAAAGAATTTCCGGCACTAACAAATCGGTGAAGAATGACAATATAAAGAGTGATTCGATGCGTGAGACGACTTCGACACAAACGGCGCAGTCATAGAGATATTGACTATATAATCTATGGAACTAACTGAACAACATAAAATCTGGCAGACATATATCGAAAACAGGTCTCCTGAAATACGCAGACAGATAGTGGAAAGGTACAGAGGACTGGTGAAATCGGTGGTGGTCAGATACGGTGTTCCATTCCGGAAAGGCGATACTATTTTGACCGAAGATGATCTGGAGCAGATTGCTATGGTGGGTTTGCTTGAGGCGATCGATCGTTTCGATCCGAGCCGGGGATTTAAATTCGAAACGTATGCATCGTCGAGAATTCAGGGCGCCATCCAGGATGAGTTGAGAAAAATAGATTGGATGCCGCGCTCATCCCGAAAGCAACACCGGGAAAGGATGAAGATCAATGACGGCGGTGAGGTATACGGAAATAACAATCACCATTTTATCGATGAGCTTCTTGTCGATGAATCCTCTGATTTTAGTAAAGATTTATCCCATGAGGAATTAAAAAACGCTCTTATTAATATTATTCGGGACCTGGACGAACGGGATAGACTTGTGATATCGCTGTATTATTATGAAGAATTAACGATGAAGGAAATCGGCGCTATATTATCGCTATCCGAATCCCGGGTATCTCAAATTCACGCAGAAGTGTTGAGAAAAATCAGGAGCGAGTTGAAAATCCTCAGGCTTTATGATTAAATAAAAAAAAACTGCCATGAATAAACGTAAAAAATCAGCCGAGAATATTAAAGACAAAATCAAGACAATTCTTCAGTTGCCTACTTTGCCGAAGATTGCTACTGAAGTGGTCGATCTTGTTGATAATCCGAAAACGAATGCAATGAAACTTGGCAGGGTGATATTGTCCGATCAGGGATTAACCGCCAAAGTATTGAAAATTGCTAATTCACCTTTTTACGGTTTTCCCAGAAGGATTTCGACTGTTGAATTTGCCATTATTGTTCTCGGCTTCGATGCGCTCAAAGAGATTGTCATAAGTATTTCTCTGGTCAGCGCACTCCAAAAGAAATCGGATGATTATTTTCAAGAAAAAGATTTTTGGGATCACGCAATTACGACGGCAACGGTTGCACGGCGATTGGCCAGAGATTTAGATTATCGTGTAAGCGGCGAAGCTTTTGTCGGCGGCCTGTTGCACGATATGGGAATATCTATTTTGCACCGCTACTTTAACAGCGAGTTTAAACAAATTGTAGAAGAAGCCCGGTCAACGAATTGTTCATATATACAAGCAGAAGAACAAGTGTTGGGCGTGACACACGCTGAGGTGGGAGGATGGCTTGCAGAAAGGTGGAATTTGCCCGATCACCTGATCGATGTGCTATTCCATCATCACGTCCCTGAAAAAGCTGAAAAGAATCCTGAACTTGTCGCGCTCATTCACTGTGCAGATATTATAGCAAATCGGCTGAACGGAATAGCCCTTGAATATGATAAAGATATCGACTTTAGTGAAGCTGCCCTGAATATACTCACAATCTCCGATCGAAGCGTACTTGAGCAATACTACGAAAAGAACCATAACGTAATCGATAAGGATATAGAGCAGCAAAGCTATCAGCATAAAAAGAATTAAACAGGGAAAATTATGGCATCGGAAAATATCAATAAACAGGCATTGCTGCACGAGATGCTGCCACATTTCGAAACGTTTGTGGAAACCCGTGAAAACTATATTAAAGCATTGGAAAAGACGGTAGAGATTTTACGAGTTGAAAATAACCAATATAATCGAAACAACCTTGCCATCCGGAATTCGCTTGACGAGCTGGTTGCAATGCAGCGTCTTTCCAATATCATTAGTATTGCCGTTAGTCCGGATCAAATTATCAGCACGTTAATTGATTTAACGAAACAGGTAATACCGGTCGAAGATGCTGATATATTTCTACTCGATGATAAGAGAAATACCTTTCATCCGTTGATGACAAAGAGTTCGCCCCGGCTCCACCGGGAAGCCCAACAGCAGCTTGAAGCGGGAATTATCGATTGGGTAGTTGCTGAAAAAAGAACGATTATTATTCCCGATCTGGAATATATGGTCGGAAATGAAACAACCCAAAATTTTGTCATAGTGCCGCTCATCATACATAATCGCTTTAAAGGAATGTTCATGATTCACACGGAGAAAGCGCAAAATGAATTTTCAAATCAGGACATTCAATTGCTTTCGGTGCTTGCAAATCAAGCGGCTGCCGGTGTGGAAAACTGGAGAAACTATGAGAAACTCGAAAAAGCAAACGAAGAATTGAAAACTTTCCAGGCCCAGATGCTGCAATCCGCGAAACTTGCTGCTATCGGTGAAGTGTCTTCCGGGATATTACACGAAATAAAAAACCCTATTCAGATAATTATGATTCATCTCGATCTGGTAAGGCGCGGGAGAGCAAAACCGAACTGGAATGATCTGGTAACGAATCAACTCAAGCGATTAAAGGAAATTACAAAACGGCTCACTGATTTCTCAAGAGGCGTATCGGTAGATTTAGATATAGAGATTGTTGATGTCAATGAGGCTATCAGAGAAATCATCGAACTGGTAAAGTATGATTTTAGTAAAGATAAAGTAGCAATCAAAGAATTGTTGTCGGATCATAATCCGGAGGTCGAAGCCAACCAGAATGCTCTTCAGCAAGTTATTTTGAATTTGATGATTAATGCGCGGGATGCAATGAGAGAAAGAGGAGGAGAGATGACGATTTCAACAGAAAGCGACCGGCAGAGCGTGAATATTCACGTAAAAGATACGGGGCATGGGATCGATAAAAATAATATTAAAAAACTCTTTAAACCATTCTTTACAACGAAAAAGGTAGGCGAGGGTACGGGGCTTGGACTATCAATTAGTGATAATATTGTAAAACGATTTGGCGGGGTTATCAGTGTACAAAGTGAAATAGGGAAAGGGAGTGTTTTTACGGTGACGCTGCCGATTAGAGTAGCGTCAAAAAAAATAATTAAAAAAGAGGAATAAAATATGGAGTTTTCGGTTTTATACATAGCTCTATTCATTGTTATTGCGGCTCTGTCGGGAACCGGTATAATTCTATTTGTTATCATAAAATTTGTCCGGCCAAATCCACCCGAGCATAATTTTAACACCTTATTGTTAAAAAAGAAACAAAATCTCGGTAATGCAGGATTTAATCCGGGTAATATTGAGGAGACAAGAGGCAGCGACAGGTTCGGGGGGAATGCAGCCGAAACTCAGAAAGACCAGATTGATAATGAGACCGACGAAGCTCTCGAACTTGCACATCGATTTGACAGGGGAAAAGGTGAAATGGAATTAATGATGAAAATTAAATCACAATCAGATGACAGTATAGTAAAAGAGAAAATTAAAAAAATAAATCCGGATAATGCAGTCAAAGGAAATTGGACCGGGAAAGCAAAGAAATTAGGCGTCGGAAGGGGAGAGGTAAAACTGTTAAAACATCTGGAGGCATTCAAAAATGCAAATATCAGAAGCGAGAGGTACCTATGATTAAAGGAATATATTTAGCTCGTGCGGGTATGTATCCGCGAAATACTCAGTTGGAGGTAGTGGCGAACAATATAGCCAATATCAACACGACAGGGTATAAGCGGGATAGTTTGTTTTTAAAAAAACTTAATGAACTCAGCGCCGAACAATTACAAGGTGTGGGTGACTTGTCCGGATTAGACTTACAGCAATTTACCGATTTCAGGGAAGGAGCACTGCACCATACCGGTAATCCTTTCGATGTGGCAATCCAGGGAAACGGTTTCTTCGTTGTCGATACGGAAATGGGACCCGCCTATACACGGAACGGAAATTTTAAAATTTCGATTGACGGTGTCCTGGTGACCTCATCGGGAATTCCCGTTGTGGGGGAACGTGGATATATACAAATCCCGAACATTGAAAAAATGGAGCAAGCTCAGTTGAATATAAATGAAGTCGGAATGGTAACGATCAATAATGACAGTATAGGAAAGCTGAGAGTAGTATCGTTCGACAATTTAAACCGGCTAAAAAAGGAAGGTGAGTTTTTCAGTGCTAACGGCGCATTGGAAAGAGAAATTGATCTCGATAGCAGGGAGTCGATAATTCGTCAGGGATTTCTTGAGGAATCGAATGTTGATCCTATCTCGGAGATGGTTTCCCTTATTGAGTTGAGCCGGAATTTTGAGGCGTATCAACGTATGATTCAAATTCAAGATTCTACATTAGAAAGAACAATCGATGTTGGAAGAATTTAACAATAATTTAGGAGGAATCTTATGATCAGGGCATTGCGAAGTGCAGCAACCGGAATGTATGCGCAGCAGCTTAATATTGACATTATTTCCAATAATCTTGCCAATGTAAATACAACCGGTTTTAAGAAGAGCCGGATTGAATTTCAGGATTTGATGTATCAGACACTACAGGGCAACGGATTTTCGGAGAATGTCAATATTCAGCAGGTAGGAGAGATACAGGTGGGGAATGGGGCGGTTCCCGTTGCAACGAACAAGACATTTTCTCAGGGTGATATTCATCCGACAAACAATCCGCTCGATATCGCTATTCAGGGTGAAGGGTTTTTGCAAGTGAGACGTCCGGACGGAACATTGGCCTATACGAGGGACGGAACCTTAAAAATATCGGGTGAGGGTATGCTCGTAACGTCGCAGGGATATGTCGTTGAACCCGGGATTATCATCTCCGATGATGTAAAATCAATTACCATTAACAGGGACGGGTTAGTGGAAGCATTGCACGTTGGCGATGTTGTGCCCGTTCAGGTAGGACAATTAGAGCTTGCAAAATTCATAAATCCCGCCGGTATGAAAGCAATCGGAAACAATCTTTTTATTGAAACGGTTGCTTCGGGAACACCTTTATGGGGCGCCCCTGCAAGCGAGGGCTTCGGGGAGGTATTACAAGGATACTTTGAGGCGTCAAATGTAGATATCGTTGAGGAAATGGTCAGTATGATCGTTGCGCAGCGCGCATATGAGATTAACTCGAAAACCATCAAAACAGTCGAAGAAATGCTCGGTATGGCAAATAACTTAAAAAGGTAATTTGATATGATGTCTGTATTATGCATAGGTCTGTTTACGGTATCCGGTATATTTCTCTCATCCGGTGTTCAAGAGGATGTTGAGGATGCAGTCCGCGATTATATCTTCGGGAATCTGCGAAGCGAAGCTCAGGATATAGCAATAGAGTTTCGCCATATACCCGAATCGTTACTTATGCGTAACAACCGTTGTTCATTTACCATTGTTCAGGACAGAGGATTGAAGCTCCGGGGCAATGTGAGTATACCCGTTGAGCTCACATGTGATGATGAAATGCCGGGGCGGCATATAGTATCGGTGCGGGTGCGTACTTTCGATACGGTTTTCGTTGCCGCGGAGAATCTGTATCGAAACAAAGAGATACAGCAAGAAAACCTGAATCCGCAGCGCATAGAGACAACGACGCTTCATAACGATGTCGTCACCACTGTCGACTCTATAATAGGGAAGAGAGTCAACAGGGTGGTTACCGAAGGGACAATACTGCGCAAAAGTATGCTCGAAGAGGCGCCCGTAATTGAACGGGGAGATGCCGTAACACTGACTGTTACAGGCGGCAGTGTCACTGTGTCAACCCAGGCAATTGCCCGTCAGGACGGGAGGATAGGTGATATAATAGCGGTTCAGCGAAGCGGTACACACGATCGTTTCCGTGCACGGGTTATAAATGAAGATACCGTTGAATTAGTTTCGGAGTATCGTTGAATGGTTATTGGTTAATTGTTAATGGTTAACAGTTATTACACTTCGTAACAGTTCTCCGATTAACTATTAACAATTAACCCATTAACATTAAACACAGGAGGCAAAAGATCGATATGAGAAGATTAAGCATAATTCTTTGGGTTGGGTTACTCTTTTCTCTATCAGCTCTTACGCAGGATATGAGGGAGAACATTAACCGATCCCTATTTTCGGATCAAAAAGCTTTTAAAAAGGGAGACGCCCTTACTATTCTTGTCGTTGAAACGTCGAGTGCGTCGAGGGATTCGAGAACGTCAACTTCACGCAGAAGCGAAATTTCGGGAGGCGGGTCGGTAACGTTTGGAGACGAAGAAATTCCCGATGCTAACTTTAATCTCGGGACGGGAAGCAGCTTCAGAGGTGAAGGCGCCACATCGAGTCGCGGTTCGGTGCAAGCCCAGATTAGTGCGAATGTTGACTCCGTTCTTTCCAACGGCAATCTGGCAATTAGCGGACGGAGAACCATAATAGTGAACGATCAACGTCAGGAAATGAAGATATCGGGCGTGGTAAGACCGTCCGATATTTTGTCGGACAACAGTGTGTTTTCTTATGCAATTTCGGATGCAGTCATAATTTTCGATGATAGCGGCGCGGTCGCGCGGTCGCGAAAACCCGGTTGGTTAACACGATTCTTTCACTGGTTGTTTTAATGGGGAATAAAACTATGAATAAGAAGACTACATATCTCATATTGCTGCTGTTTTGTATTCTGGTCAATTTCACCATGAACGGCCAAACAAGGATCAAGGACGTGGCGTATGTTCAAGGGGTGAAGGGACAGCAGCTTATCGGATACGGGCTTGTTGTCGGATTAAACAGAACCGGCGATACTCATCGCTCCGTGTTTACACAGCAATCCGTTACAAGTATGCTGCGACGTTTCGGAATTACCGTACCGCCGACGGATGTCAGAATGCGAAACGCGGCAGCGGTTATGGTAACTGCCACAGCTCCCCCGTTTGCTAAAGAGGGCGGTGTTATAGATGTGACGGTTTCTTCTATCGGTGACGCCACCGGATTACAGGGGGGGACGTTACTCATGACACCGCTTTCCGGCCCAGATGGAAATGTGTACGCGCTTGCACAAGGACCTGTTTCGGTCGGTGGTTTTGGCGTTCGTGAGGGAGGCGCCGAGGTGCGGCGCAATCACACGGCAGCCGGCCGAATTCCCGGCGGCGGGGTATTGGAACGTTCGATCGATACGCAATTCAATAACGAGTGGAATGTTGCAGTTGTGTTGCGGCAGGCGGATTTTACTACTTCGTCGCGAATTGCCGATGCGATAAATATGCAGCTTGAAGACACCTTCGCCGAAGCGGTAGATGCCTCGACGGTGAATATTGCCGTTCCCGAAGAATTCAGAAACAATGGCGGCCTTGTGCCGTTCGTTTCGATGGTAGAATCTCTCGAGATTATGCCCGATGTCGTTGCACGGGTCGTCGTTAATGAACGGACGGGGACTGTGGTCGTGGGAGGCAACGTGAGTATCTTACCGGTGGCTATTTCGCATGGAGGGGTGAGTATTGAAATTCAAACGGTGCCGGTAATTTCACAACCCGGCGCATTTTCGCCCGGAGAGACCGTCGTCACCGAACTTACAACAGTTGCAATGGAAACTGAACCGGCAACCGTGGTTGCAATCGATGGAGCGGTAACCGTGCAGGAAATTGCGGTAGCACTCAATGAACTAAATGTTGCACCGAGAGATATTATTGCCATTTTCCAGGCGCTCAAAGAAACCGGCGCTCTTAAAGCGGAGCTTGTTATAATGTAATATGAGCACTAATACCATGAGCATCGAAAAAATAACATCCGATATTCCGGACATCCGGGCGGGCAGCGGCTTAGATGATAAGGAAAAGGCGAGATTGCAAAAAGCCGTCAAAGACTTTGAAGCACTCTTTATTGGGTATATGCTTAAAAGCATGCGGAGCAGCATACCGGAATCGAATTTGTTCGGGAATAATTTTGGCGGCGATGTGCTGGAAGGTCTTTTTGATCTTGAATTTTCACAGCATCTGTCGCAGAACAGTAATTTCGGTATTGGCGCTATGATGTACCGGCAGTTAACAGGTGAAGATCTTCCGAAAAATACACGAAAACTTCCGCGCACCATGCCGCTGTCGTCCGTGGTAAAGAAAAATCCGGTAGGGTATGGTGTGAAAACCGGAACTCCCGTCCGGAATACATCGACCCTGTCACAACGGTTGATGCAGTATGACAAGTACATCGCTGAAGCGGCGCACAAATATAATGTGGATTCAAATCTTATAAAGGCGGTGATTGTTGCAGAGTCGGCGGCTCAACCGGATGCACTTTCACCAAAACAGGCAAAGGGACTTATGCAGCTTATTGATTCAACCGCGGCCGAGATGGGAGTAAAAAATATATGGAATCCGAGAGAGAATATTCTCGGCGGCACACGGTATCTGAAACAAATGCTCAACAGGTTTAACGGCGATGTGGCCCTTGCACTTGCTTCCTACAACGCAGGACCGGGCGCGGTCGATCGGCACAGAGGAGTGCCGCCGTTTCAGGAAACCCGGAATTATATTCAACGAGTCCAACAATACTATAAGCATTATCAAAACGAGGAGATAACGTCCTATGGAGACAATTTCACAACTGAAGGAAATAATGAAGACTGAAGCAGAGCTGATCGAAGCTATGCACGAGGTCATGAAAGAGCAGCAGGATGCTATTATCCGTTATGAGTCGGATAAGTTAAACGATGCAATACAGAAGCAGCAGGAACTTCTCTCTCCCATTGAGTTGCTGGAGAAGGAACGCGTAAAAATGGGACTGAGGATCATGAATGTTGAGGATATAGAGGATAACAGAAAAGCACGCGAGACATTCACCATCGAGCGCCTGCTGCCATATCTGAATAACGACGATGCTGATGATGTTCAAGCCCTTGCAAACCGTTTACGAAAAGGCACAGAAAATATTGTTCAGATTACCCGTGAGAACAGGCGTCTCCTCGAGCACTCGCGTAAGTTTGTAAGAGAAAACATCCGGATTCTTACCGGAAATTATTCTAAGCAGTTTGTTGACCAAAAATTGTAAGGAGAAAGGGGATTAAAAATAATGTCCGGATTATCGAGCATACTGGAGACAGCAAAACAGGCGCTTATGGCACAGCGTTTCGGTATAGGTGTTACCGGTCATAATATTGCGAATGCCAGCACTCCGGGTTTTTCCCGTCAGCGTGTATCGTTAGAACCGAATATTCCGCTCCCGACTACAGCGGGGCTGCTCGGTACGGGCGTCAAGGCGTCCCAGATAACGAGGATGAGAGATCTCTTTATCGATCAACAGATTCGAATTGCCAATGAATCGTTCGGGGGAGCGACCGAGCAAAAGAGAATTCTCTCGCAGGTGGAAGCAATTATTAATGAACCCTCCGAATCGGGGTTAAGTGCGGCTATAGAACGGTTTTTTAATACGTTTCATGAGTTGGCGTTGCATCCCGAGGAAAGCGCCTCGCGAAATGCGGTAATACAACAGGGTACATTGCTGACGCAGTCGTTTCACCGGATACAGACAGCGATGAAACAGCTTCGAGCCGATCTTATGAATGATGTCAATATCAAAGTTAATCGAATTAATGATATTACCGAAGAGGTTGCCCGGTTAAATGTTGAAATCATAAATTCAAAAGCAGCGGGATTTGAGCCGGGTGATGCGATGGATAAACGCGACTTACTTCTCGATGAACTTTCCCGGATGGCAAAAATTACCGTATCGGAAAATAATAACGGCTCGGTAACGGTTGCTTTAAGCGGTTCGGTCATTGCATCTCAAGCGGGTTCGGTGCCCGTGGAAGCATCAATTGTCAATGATCAGATTGTGATAACATACAGCAACACCGGTAAACAGCTCCCTATTAACGGCGGTGAACTGGGCGGCGTAATGCAGATGTATAATGCACGGCTGCCCGGCTATCTCGATTCCTTAAATCAAATTGCAGAGGTTGTTATCAACCGGGTAAATGATATTCATTCTACCGGATACGGACTGGGTGATCCTCCCCCGACCGGTGTGGATTTCTTTACCGGAACGAATGCGGGAGATATTCAAATTAATGAGAACATTATAGACAACATCGCATTGATTGCGGCCTCGGCAGACGGTGCGCCCGGCAATAACGAAATCGCCTTGATGTTGGCGGCAATACCGAACGAACCTCTGCTCAATAACAATACTCAGTCAATAGCACAGACCTATAACGGACTTGTGAGTACTGTCGGTTCACATATAAATTCAGCGGAAGGTATTGTACGTTCGCAGGAGATGGTTCTCGCTCAGTTAGAGGTGCAAAAATCATCTGTTTCAGGAGTATCACTCGATGAAGAAATGACCAATTTAATAAAATATCAGCGTGCGTTCGATGCTGCGGCAAGGGTTGTTCGTACGGTGGATGAATTATTTCAAACAATAATTAATATGGTATAAATTATGCGAGTAACTGAAAATAGCTATATATTAAACTATTTGACAAATTTAAATAAAGGCCGCGAACGGATACTCGATCTGCAAAACCGGCTGGCGACCGGCAGAAGAGTGCTGAAAACATCCGATGATCCGCAGGCGACCGATATCATTTTACGACTGAATGCATCTATAGAAAGAAATGAGCGGTTTCAGAAAAATATCGAAGATGCAAAGGCGATGATGACGGTAACCGGCTCGATCCTCGACTCGATTGTTGATCGTTTAATAGAGGTTAAAGAAATCGTTGTGTCAACGACCAATGAATCCAAAGACGGGATGTTAAACGTTTACGCCGAAAGAACCGATCAGTTATTACGTGAAATTATGGATATGGCGAATACAAACTTCAACGGGAAGTTTATATTCGGCGGTACCCAAACGCTCACCAGGCCGTATGAACTTGCCGCCGACGGATCAGCAGTAACGGCGAATCCGGCCGGAATCGACGGGAAAATCGAGTATCCGATTAATGAGGGCGTAAAACAAACTGCGAATATTACCGGCGCCGAGATATTCCAGGGCACGGATTTGTTTGATACACTGATTCAATTGCGTGATTCGTTAGCGGACGGTGACCCGCCGCAGCAGGGGGATCTTGAGAACATAAACGGTATGTTGGACCATGTCCTCGGTGTTGCAAGCCGCGCCGCAGCGATTGCGCAGAGTTTGGAGGCACAGGAGTTGCATCTTCTTGAACAAAAAATTCACCTGGAGACACTCCGATCGATACAACGGGATACCGATATTGCAGAAGGCATTATGAAACTTAAGCACGAGGAGATGATGCTCGAAGCTGCGTTAAACGTAGGCGGACGAATATTACCGAAATCTTTGCTCGACTTTTTACGATAACAATATGGAGTATGCGATATGAAGTTTACTAATCAACAATTCGGAGAGCTTGAATTCGAGGAAAAACATATTCTGCATTTTCCTCAGGGAATAATCGGATTTGAATACTGCAAAAAGTTTATTCTGGTATCCGATGAGGAATCCGAACCTTTCCACTGGTTGGTTTCCGTTGATGACGAAGCAGTGAGCTTTCCGCTTTTGGAGCCGTCGAAACTGCTTCCGTTTTATGTTGAGAAAATCGAACGGGGAGACAATGTGACAATTCTTCTCATCGCAACGCTGCGGGAGAACGTTGAGGACTCGACGGTAAACTTGCGGAGCCCGATTGTTATTGACAATAATACACAAACGGGGGAACAAATAATTGTAGAGGATGAATCACTTTCAATGCGGTATCCTCTTATTCCTTCATCGCAACAATTTGTACACGAGTAAAATATGCTAATTTTAACGCGAAAACCCGGAGAAAGTATTACCATTGGAGACAATATAATTGTCAAAGTGGTATCTATTGAACACGGCCAGATCAAATTAGGAATAGAAGCTCCGAAGGATGTGAAAATTTACCGTACGGAGTTGTATGAACAAATACAACAGCAAAACACTCATGCAGCCAGGGTTCGAAAAGAGTCTGTCGTAAAAGCAGCAAAATATATTTTACGAAAATAAGGAAGACAAATTAATCAAGTGGGTAAGACAATATGTTTGTCATAATTGGATATATAATAGTTATAGTCGGTCTCATCGGCGGATACATGTTGCTCGGAGGAAAAATAGGTATTTTGCTTGATCCCGGGAAATTGATGATGATCGGTGGAGCGGCGATCGGATCGTTGTGTGCATCGGCGCCGCCTCGTTTACTGAAACAACTCTTTAAAGGAGTGAAGTCTATATTTAGGGGAGAACGGTATACTCAGACAGAGTATTTAAATCTTCTTAAAACGTTGTTTGAATTGTTTCACGTCGCGACGCGGGAAGGATTAATTAATTTGGAACAACATGTGGAACACCCGGAGGAGAGTTCCATATTTAAGAAAAATACGTCGCTTTTGAATAATAAGCACGCGTTGAATTATCTTTGCGACACAATGAAACTTATGATTGGAGGTGGAGTGCCGCCCTATGAAATTGAGATGCTTCTTGAATCGGATATTGAGACGAATCACGTCGATGAGGCATCGGCGCCTACATTATTGCAAAAATTAGGGGATTCGTTGCCCGGTATAGGAATTGTCGTTGCGGTCCTGGGTATTATTCTTGCTATGGAAGCAATCGATGGACCGGTTGAAATCGTGGGAAGAAATGTCGGCGCGGCGTTGGTGGGAACTATGTTTGGTGTTTTATTTGCATACGGTTTTATTCTTCCGCTTGCCAATAACCTTGATACACTTAAACAATCCGAAGCACGATATCTCGAATGCATTAAAACCGCAATTGTCGCCTATGCAAAAGGAAACGCCCCCATTATGGTGGTGGAATTTGCCCGGCGGGTGATTTTCAATGATATGAGACCGTCGTTCGAAGAAGTGGAGAAAGCCGTGCGTGGGTTAAAGTCATAGGATATGTAAATGAAGAAAAAAAATGAAAATGAACTCCCGATCCGGATAGTCAAGAAAAAGAATCATCACAAAGGTCACCATGGCGGATCGTGGAAGGTAGCATATGCCGATTTTGTTACCGCAATGCTCGCGCTTTTTATCGTGTTGTGGATATTAAATGCGGGGGATGATGTAAAACAAGCGGTCGCGGGATATTTTCAGGATCCGAGCGGCTATCTTGAGTCCTACCGCAGCGGCGGCATTCTCGATGGGGCGAGAGGTATGCCCGGCAGCGATCCAACGATAGAGGAACTCATACGACAGGTACAGGAACAGAGATTAATGCGAATGGGAGAAAGTATCATCGAAGAGTTGCAAAAAAGTCCCCGCGGTATGATTTTTCTCGACCAGATTACCTTTCAAATAGTTGACGAAGGACTCCGGATTGAGCTTCTCGAAACGTCTGAATCATTTTTCTTCGATATAGGTACGGCAGAGTTACAGGCGGATGCAATCGGTGTATTAAGAACCATTGCGAAAGAGATCGGAGAATTACCGAATAAAGTGATAATCGAAGGGCATACCGACAGACGGCAGTATTCAACAATTGTCGGTTATACAAATTTCGAATTAAGCGTCGACCGTGCAAACAGCGCCCGGAGAGTTTTAGCAACAAACGGTTTACGGGAAAATCAAATAGTCGAAGTACGCGGCTATGCAGATCGAAAACTGAGAAATAAAGAAGATCCGTACGATGCATCGAACAGACGGATAAGCATTATCATAAAATTCGATGAACCTGGATATGAATAAAAAACAAAATATTCTCGTTGTAGATGACGAAGCTGCTTTTCTGAAAACGTTAAAAGCAATATTGCAGCGCGAATTTGATGCGACAATATATGCCGCCGAAAGCGCGGTGGATGGAATAGCAATTGCAGAAAAAGAAAAACCGGCGCTCATTATTTGCGATTACTATATGCCCGGCGAAGACGGATTTGCGTTTTGTAAGAAAATCAGAAGTCATCCATTTCTGAATGATGTCATGTTTATCATGCTGACGGGCGCTTCGGAAGTAAGTAATGTGGTAAATGGATTCTCTATCGGAGTCGACGATTATATTACCAAACCGTTTCACGTCGAAGAATTGGTTGCGCGGGTAAAATCACATCTTCGTTTGAAGGCGCTCCAGGATGAATTACGTGAGGACAAACTTGAATTAACTCGATTAAACGAGGAATTGGAGAAGGGGCTTTTCGGTGCGATCGATTTATTGACACAACTTATCGGTATTCGTGTACCGAATGCCGTCGCGCGCGGAAGAAAAGCGGCGCACCTTGCTACGTGGATGGGGAAAAAACTCGAAATAAAGGATGCGCAATTACATTATACCGGTATAGCAGCGCGGCTTCATGAAATAGGAAAAATAAATTTGTCGGATACAATTCTACAGAAAGAACCGGATGAGATGAATGATATAGAGAAAAAAGCATACGATCAATTTCCGGTGTTCGGCCATTCTATTGTATCGACAATTCCCCGTTTGCGGACCGTGGCAACAATTCTTCGTCATCAGATGGAAAATTTCGACGGAACGGGATATCCCGATCGGTTGCTCAGGGAGGAGATACCCCTGCCGTCGCGAATTATGCGAGGGGTAAATTTTATAGAAGCAATCATTACGCAACCGGAAATGACCACGAACCGGATGATCGATATAGTACAAAAAAAACGCTCCATTGTACTCGATCCGAGGGTAGCGCAATTGCTTATTGAATATATCCGGAGAATGGATTCGGAGTACTGGAGCGACGATAAACAACAGATCGGGCTGTTTGAGCTACGCGAAGGAATGGTAATTGCAGACGAAATTTGCACCGGAAGCGGCGTCAAACTTTTAAATAAGGATTCGGTAATAACGCTGCCGATAATCGAGAGATTGTTATCGCATAATGGAGTGGATCCGATATTGAATGCGATATATATTTATAAGAATAAACCTGCTTCGAAAAATAAAGAGAAAATAAAAACACAAACTATCATAGAATGATCTCGTAATTAGCGAAATTTGACAATATTGCCGTAAATTAGTATATTAATAGTTTCCACAATCAAAGGGCGCTTAGCTCAGTTGGTTTAGAGCGCCTGCCTTACAAGCAGGAGGTCACTAGTTCAAATCTAGTAGCGCCCACTCAAAATCGCCAATTTTTCCTCCTCAGTCCACCTGTGCTAACAGAACTGCTAACAGGACGGAGGCAAAAATGGCAGTTCCTACTCAATTCTCTCTCTTCAAACGAAATAATGGTATATACTATGTGAGCTATTGCTTCGATTCAGTACGTCGATGGAAATCAACACGGACGAGGTCTAAGGGGAAAGCGTTGGCATTTCTGTCGGAATTCAAGGACAAGATAAAGACCCAAACACAGAACATAAAACTCTCTAAGTTCACAGAGGAGTTCTTGGATTACGCAAAGGCTATTTACGCCGATAAAACAATAGCCATATACCGTCGAATGCTCGAAGACTTCCGGGAAATATGTGGTGATCGTATGCTCACTAGCTATTCTATACGTCACCTTGATAAATACAAAGCAACCCGGGCTGAATCAGTTGCACCCACTTCAGTAAATATTGAACTTCGTGCTTTATCGGCATGCTTTAACACGGCAGTTCGATGGAAGTATCTTGCGGAAAACCCGTTTTCAGGCATGAAAAAGCTTCCCGTTCCAGAAAAGGTACCTAGCTATATCAAGAAGGAGCAATTCGAAATATTGATCAGGAATTCGAAGGGATGGCTCAAGGAAGTTATAATATTTGCCGTATTAACAGGCTTACGTCGAGGTGAAATCCTGAATCTACGATATCCTGATGTTGATCTTGAAAAACGACTTATCTATGTCGTCAGTAATCAAAGTTTCCAAACGAAACACGGGAAGCGGCGCGTTGTGCCGATGAATGAGTTGCTCCAGAGTTTTTTATCTGAAAAAATGAAGGGGAATATTGATAGTAGTGGGTATATATTTACCTTAACAAATAGCGATAAACCTATCGAGGGGAATCTTGCTTCGAAGAGATTCAGAGAATTGGTTCGAAAAGTTGGACTGGACAGTTCAATTCATTTTCACTCCCTCCGTCATACATTTGCTACATGGTTGGTAAAAGCCGGTGTGAGCATTTACGAAGTCCAAAAGCTTCTTGGACACAGCAACGTTACGGTTACTCAGGTATATTCGCACTTGGCAAGCGATGAGTTGCACTCAGCTGTGTCTAAACTACATTTTTAAGTGTGACCGTTACATGGTTAAAACAAGAATGAAATGATAATCTCATATACCGATTTTAGAGTTACACTTTTTTCCTGCATATCATGTGAAAGCGCGATTGGAAAAATATTTCCCGTAATTATGTTACTTCCACAGAATAGGCATTTCCAACTCGTATTTTGGGGGATCACTTCCACGTATTTGATGAAAATTATAGTGAAATTAGGGGGGTACGTTTCACGTGTGTGTAATATATCTCGCCTTATCGTATG
>PWTU01000229.1 GCA_003562775.1 Ignavibacteriales bacterium | reverse complement strand
GGGCGGTTATCTTTTGTGAGGGCGATTACATAACCGTACAGGACCTTCCTGAATTCATCAACGCCGGAGTGGATGCAAACGGAGGTGAGCAATCAAAGACACTGAAAGACGCAGTAAAGGAGTTCGAAAAGATATATATTCGTCAAGAACTTGAGCGAATGAAGTTCAATAAGGAGGAAGCAGCCAAATTACTCGGAATCAGCGTTTCTTCACTATACCGGAAAATGGAAGAACTTGGCATCGATTCCCAAAAGTAATCCACCAATGTAAATAATTCCTATCTTTAAGAATCCGACCATCCAATTTCCCGCTTATACTACCGTTTTTAAGCAAATAATTTGGTATATCATTTGCGATTATATAAATTAACACCGGAAATTCCGGTCATTAACTTTAAAATGAAACATTTGCTCGAAATTTACGTATATTCAACCAGATTAGAAAATAATACGGTGTAATAAGGCATTACACCGGTGTAGAGAAGACAATTAATGGTGAGGTATCTATGTTTGTGCAGGATAGAAGATTACGCTTAAACGACGCCGAGTCGCTGACCGGGATATCATCGGCAAAAATGCAAAAAAATCTCAAAGCTGATCTGCGTGCTCAATATGCAAGAGCTTTACATATCGCGATTATCATTTCAATATCTCTGATGATTATTGCATTCAGATTTTTCCCCGATTTTGAGCTCGATCAAAGAATCTTAATGGAAGACCAGGAAATAATCGATATTGAAGAAGTAGAGCAAACACGCCAGGAAGATCGCCCACCGCCGCCGCCAAGACCTCCGATAATGATAGAATCTCCATATAGTGATATGTTGGACGATATCGATTTTTTTTCATCCGAAATAGATTTTTATGAGGACGTACCGCCACCGGCTCCCCCCAGAAGTGACGATGATGGATTTGATTCTTATTTTGTCGCTGTAGAAGAAATGCCGGAACTGATCGGCGGTATGCAATCCCTCGCCCGTCATCTAACATATCCCGAGCTTGCCCGTAGGGCTGGCGTTGAAGGTGTTGTATATATTCTTGCCTATGTTGATGAAGAGGGTATTGTACGACATACCGAGATAGCACGGGGTATCGGCGCCGGATGCGATGAAGCAGCCGCTGAAGCGGTTATGAAGGCGAGATTTACTCCCGGAAAACAGAGAGGGCAACCGGTAAGGGTTCGTGTGATGGTGCCGGTTCGGTTCTCGTTGCGGGCGTCTGCAAATCGTTAATCAAATCAGTGTATTGTACAACCCGTCTGCTGGATGGTAAGAAATTTATCACTCCGGGCGGGTTTTTTTTACTTATAGGAAATATTGCTCTTGCGATTTGATAATTTTACCCAAATTGCAATGTTTTCGATATACAGAAATGGCACAAAAATTGTGAGGTTATAAACAGGCGAGAGCAATAACACTATAGAATCATATCTCAGCGGTAATTATCAGTGCAGAAATCAATCTCAAATTCATTTACCGGCGATCGTGATAAGGATAAGAAAAGAATATTGATCCTCAGCGATGACTCGCAGCTTGCATCCAGTTTGTCCCTTTTCTTTGGCGATGAGTTCGATGTGCAAACCGTCGAACAGTTCGACCAGGTACGTGAAATCCTTAATCGGGGGCACGCGGATTTACTGCTAATTGATTTTGGATTACCCGATAACCGTATATCCCAATCATTGAGTAATCTAAAAGGTCGCAAGAAAATCCCGGTAATTCTTATGTATGTGTTTCATGAGAAAAAAATCCCTATCGAATCGGAGATACGAAAATACGCCGATGCGGTGTTCTATAAACCCGTGAACATTACAGATGTACTCGGACGAATACGTCTGTTTTTATCCTGAGCTCTTGTCGAAAAATTCAACATTATTTTATTCGCATACTTGAGCATACTATGTTCATCCCGAATTTGTTGTATGTCTATTTAATCGATTCACCACCTACTGATCATATATCCCAACTGCATATGTTAAAAGGAGTATTCCATGATTTCGAAAAAAGAAGCACTTGAATACCATAGTCAGGGACGACGCGGAAAAATAGAGGTTATCCCCACTAAACCATGTTCAACACAGCGCGATTTATCTCTCGCTTATACTCCCGGTGTCGCAGAACCATGCCGGGAAATTCATAAAAACCCCGATGATGGATATTTATACACTGCACGCGGCAATCTTGTTGCAGTCGTATCGAACGGAACCGCCGTACTCGGGCTTGGAAATATCGGCGCGTTAGCCGGTAAACCCGTTATGGAGGGAAAGGGGGTATTGTTTAAACGTTTTGCCGATATCGATGTTTTTGATATCGAGATAGATAGTGAGGATAAAGACGAGATTGTAAAAGTCGTCAAGCTTCTCGAACCTACATTCGGCGGTATTAATCTGGAGGACATAAAGGCGCCCGAATGTTTTTATATTGAGGAGAAGCTGAAGGAATTAATGGATATCCCCGTATTCCACGACGACCAGCACGGCACAGCCATAATATCCGGTGCGGCGTTGATCAATGCCCTTGAGCTTGTCGGAAAAAAGATCAAAGATGTCAAAGTAGTATTTAACGGAGCGGGTGCATCCGGCATTGCCTGTGCGAAGTTCTATGTGAGTCTCGGTGTCAAAAAGGAGAATGTTATTTTGTGTGACAGCAAAGGGGTCGTGTATAAAGGGCGGAAAGGAGGAATGAATCCGTACAAGGAAGAATTTGCAATAGATACAAAAATGCGTACCCTTGAGGAAGTGATAAAAGGGGCCGATGTATTCGTCGGACTTTCGCAAGGGAACGTAGTTTCGAAAGAAATGGTGAAGTCTATGGCTGATAAGCCGATCGTCTTTGCAATGGCAAATCCTGATCCGGAAATTACGTATGATGATGCGACGGCAGCCCGTCCGGATGTTATTATGGCGACCGGCAGGTCTGATTTTCCCAATCAGGTGAACAACGTACTCGGTTTTCCGTTTATATTCCGCGGCGCCCTTGATGTTCGCGCCCGGGCGATTAACGAGGATATGAAACTTGCTGCAGCGTATGCACTTGCACAGCTTGCCAAGGAAGATGTGCCCGATACGGTAAGTAAGGCGTACGGGGTAGAGCATTTTAAGTTTGGTCCGGAATATATTATCCCAAAGCCGATCGATTACCGCGTGTTGTTGTATGTCGCACCCGCTGTCGCCAAAGCCGCAGTCGATTCCGGCGTCGCGCGTCTGGAAATCGATATGGATAAATACCGCGATAAACTGGAGCAAAGTCTCGGTAAATCGCGTGAAGTGATGCGGATGATGATCAATAAAGCGCGAGCAAATCCCAAGCGGATTGTATTCCCCGAAGGGATCAATGCAAAAATTCTGCGGGCAAGTCACATCATTAATGATGAAGGAATCGGGCAGCCGATCCTGCTTGGAAAGGAGGAAAATGTACAGGAAGCAGCGAAGGAGTTGGGTGTCGATCTGGAGAAATCCCAAATAATTCATCCGACAACTTCCGACAAGTTTGAAGAGTATGTAGAGGAATTATATAAATTAAGACATCGGAAGGGCATAACGCGCGAGGAAGCCCGTCAGTATATGCGAACACCGACGGTGTATGGTGCAATGATGGTCCGGGTGGGAGACGCTGATGCAATGGTCTCCGGCGTTACCATGCATTATCCCGATACGATCCGGCCTGCATTGCAGATCGTTGGGATACGGGATAATGTTTCAAAGGTTGCGGGCTTATATATTATGATAGTTAAGAATGAGGTGTTTTTCTTTGCCGATGCAACGGTGAACATTGAACCGACCGATGAAGAACTTGCAGAGATTGCGATGATGTCGGCGGATATGGCAAGGCGATTCGATATTGAACCGCGCGTTGCGATGCTTTCGTTCTCAAACTTCGGCAGCGCGAGACATCATCTTGTCGATAAAGTCCAGCGTGCAACGAAGATCGTAAAGCAGCGTGCTCCTGAATTGATCGTTGACGGAGAAATGCAGGCGGACACGGCTGTTGTTCCGGAGATGCTCAATGAGATATTTCCCTTCAACACGTTAAAAGGAAAAGCAAATGTACTCGTGTTCCCGGATCTTGAAGCAGGTAACGTTGCGTATAAGCTGCTGCAGCGTCTCGGCGGCGCAGAAGCGATCGGTCCGATTCTAATGGGTATGAAAAAACCGGTACATGTACTGCAACACGGCACCGAGGTAAGCGACGTAGTGAACATGTCGGCGATTGCAGTGGTAGATGCCCAGGAACTGGAAAACCAGAAGTAATGTGCAAAGCACCTTCGTGAGATAATGTGCCCGGCACGTGTCATTTATAAAGAAATTTCTCAATGAACGTGCCGGGCACATCTCTGTTATGGTTATCCTATATCTTCCGGGAATTCTGTTTCAACTTTCGTTGCCGATACAACGAGTTGCTTTGCGGCCGAGACGTGTTGTGCAATATCGCCAAGGTTGCCTTTTTCAAGTTTAATTTTTCCCCACATGATGCCCGTCATAATATCTATATCTCCGCTGAAAATTTTCTTCCACGTATCTGCATCGGCGGCGACGATGTACGGAGTATCTTCGACATCATCCGCAGTTGCCGCTCTTCCTGTACGACACTCGCCGTTTTTCAGATCAACATATACCAGCCGGTCTTCCTCGATTGCCGTGCCGGCTTTCCCCGATATTTTGAGAATTAACGGCCATTCCCAATTGCCGGCGCTCTCTTTGTAATTTTGGTTATTGTTGATTTTATTACACCATTCTTTTGCCCATTCATCGGTAAATATTTCATAGGCCATAGGTTATTCTCCGTATTTGTACAGAAATAAGTGGGTGACAATTATTTGTTACTCATTGTAAATTTCGAGATTAATCATTTCAATAGGAAGCATCGGCATCGGTTGACCATTGTGTTGCAGACGGAACTTAATATACTCAACAAACGGATCCTTTCGTTTTACTTCAACGCCGAAGAGGCGCGGGATAAATCTACTTGCATCGAAGAGTCCCGGTTTCGGGTATTCAACAATCGTTACCTCTTCACCGGGAGCTATTCCTGCTTCATCCCGCGCGATGCGGATTGCATCAGCCATACCGCCGATCTCGTCGACCAGTCCGATTTCAATACCGTCGTATCCGGACCACACTCGTCCTTGTGAATGAGGTTCAACTTCTTCGAATTTCATGTCACGTCCGTCGGCAACCATTTGTACAAAATCTTCGTACAGTGAGATAAAACGGGTACGCATAATTTCAAACTCATCTTCGGTGAGATTGCGGTCGGGAAGTTGTAGGTTTAATAACGGCAACGTTGCACCGAATCCAAGATCTGCGAACGCCCCGCGTTTGACGAAATCGGTGGTCAGTCCAAGTTTACCCTTAAATCCTCCATCGTATAACCATCCTCCGATCACACCGATCGAACCGGTGACTGTATTCGGTGCAGCGAGGATTTTATTGGAATTCATAGACAGCCAGTAGCCGCCCGATGCGGCAACTGCACCCTGTGTGACAATCACCGGTTTATCTTCCATTGCTTTTTTCAATGCCTGCGATACCAGATCGGAAGCCAATCCATCGCCGCCGGGCGAATCGACTCTGAATACTATTGCTTTAACCCGGTCGTCCCGCCGTGCGCGATGCACATCGTTTACTAACTTGCGCGCCGTTATGCCTTCATCCATAGCGCAAATTCCGAGTGCGTATATTACGGCAATTCTCGGCGGCTCGCCCCAGCGGTTATCAAACGGCTGCTGGCGGGCTTGAAGATTACCGCGAGCGATCATCGTTTTCTTATTTTCCTCGAACTTGCCGACAATATTTCGCACTTCATCCCAGCGGGCAAGTGTATCGACTAATCCGAATTCAAGTGCATGATTCGGCAGCAGGAAGCCGACTTCATCGACGAGCCGGTCGAATTCATTCTCGCTAATATTTCTCTT
>PWTU01000388.1 GCA_003562775.1 Ignavibacteriales bacterium | reverse complement strand
TGCTGTCCCACGCGCTCGATGTTACGCTGCGCGGACAGGGGTAAACTAATGAGAACAACGAGTAGTAATCCGATTAATTTCATAGTAACACTCCTTTGGTAATATGATTCAACTTTCATATAAAGAATAAGAAATCGGGATATGGAAATCTGTCAGGAAGGTGACATGGGGGGGGGTAATATGTACAAGCGGTTCTCCAGAGCCGCATAAGACCGCGAAGCGGGCTTTAATGACCGTAGTGTAAAATAAGAACTTGCCAATATTCCATGCAATATTAAAAGCCGGTCTCCGACCGGCTAAACCGCTCTGGAGAGCGGTTGTTACAATTTTTCGACCTTACATCCTGCTTCTCTATCAAGGAAGTACACAATTTCACCGTTTTCCGGTACAACCCTCGCAGCAGGAAACGTTGTATCAGTTCTATTATATATTTGCTTCACAATCTCTGCCTTCGAAGCCCCCGCCACTAGAAAAATAACATTTTTTGCCCTGTTAATTACAGGAAACGTCAAAGTAATACGATGTGTATCTAATTTTTCAACATACACCTCCTTCACCCATCGCTCTTTTTCATCAATTACGTCCGTTCCCGGAAACAACGATGCCGTATGTCCATCCTCACCGATGCCGAGAAGCATAATGTCAAACACAGGAGGTTGTGTCGTTTCACTGAAAAACCTTTTTATTGTTTCTTCATATCCACGTGCAGCTTCAGCAGGCTCTTTTTCTGCGGGAATTCTCTTCACATTCTCCGGCGGAATATCGATATGATCGATCAATGCTTCTTTTGCCATCCGGTAATTGCTGTCGGGATGGTCGGGCGGCACGCAGCGTTCATCACCCCAGAATAAATGTACATTACTCCAATCTATACTCATATTAAATTCTTTTGAGGCAAGTAATTCGTATACACCTTTGGGAGTAGAACCTCCGGCAAGTACGAGCGTGCATCTTTCTTTTTGAAACAATATTTCACCCACCAAATTTTCGAGATATTTTGCACTTCCCCTCAATAAATTTTCTTTCCCCTGAAATGTCTTTACGTGAGTTTTCATAGCAATCTGTTGCTTTTAATTTAGATGAAATATATCTTTATATTGAAGTGTATATAATAATAAAAATATTATTTTGAGTCATTATGGGTTCACTTAAAATCGAACTTCCCCCGGATGTTCAAGAGGAAGATGCCAAGTTATTGCTAATGATAAAGCTATACGAGACCGGAAAACTTTCATTAGGACAAGCCGCAAAATATGCCGGATACTCAAAACGCGCGTTCATTGAAATACTAAGCAAACATGGAGTTGCTGTATTTGATTACCATCCTGATGATCTGGAAAAAGAGATCGATATATGACAGAAATCGCTGTGACCAACAGTACAGTACTAATAGCACTGGAACGCATCGATCGTATTAACATACTCAAACAATCTTTCAGGGACATTTATATACCTCCTAAAGTCTCACAAGAATTCAATCTAAACCTTAACTGGTTAAAAGTATAAAATATCAAGAATCAATCTCTTGTTGCATCATTAAAAACTCAAATGGATGATGGAGAAGCCCAAGCAATCTCACTTGCAATGGAAATTGAAGACTCGGTTTTAGTGTTAGATGAAAAAAAGGCAAGACGAGTTGCCATTCAACTTAACCTAAAAATAATAGGTACTATTGGATTATTATTACGAGCTAAACGTGACGGAATTATAACTGAAGTAAAACCTATATTGCAATCATTACAAAACAACGATTTCAGAATTAGTCAGGCTCTTTTTCAAAAAGCTTTATTTCTTGCAAAGGAATATTAAGTGCCCGGCTTACAAACACTCCCGCCACCAGCATCCTTCACGTTTAAGTAGTTCATCAGCTTCTTTCGGTCCCCACGAACCTGCCTCATAGGCCGGTAATTCCTTGACGTCCTCATTTTTCCACGCTTCAAGCACCGGCATTAAAATTCGCCAGCTTGCTTCAACCCCGTCGTGACGTGCAAACAGTGCAGCATCCCCGAGCATCGCATCAAGGAGTAATCGTTCATAGGCAGCGGCAAGTTTGGTATTGAATGTAGTTTCGTAATCGAATTTCATGGTTACGGGTTTTATCTTCATTCCCTGTCCGGGTACCTTCGCACCGAAACGTAGTGAGATACCTTCATCCGGTTGCAATCGTATAGCAAGAATATTGGCATCTATTTCTCCGTCGCGCAGACCGGTATCCGATTGAAAAATCTGATGAGGGATTCGTTTAAAAACCAGTATTACTTCCGACACACGCTTCGGCAAACGTTTACCCGTTCTCAGGTAAAACGGTACTCCGGCCCATCTCCAGTTATTAATATTCAATTTCAGCGCGGCGTATGTCTCCGTTAAAGAATTCTTATCAACTCCTTCCTCCTCTTTATATCCCGGGACTTCCTTCCCGTCAATTTTTCCACGGATATACTGAGCACGAACGGCTACGGTATCGACTTCTTCATTCGATATCGGTTTGACCGATTCAAACACTTTTACCTTTTCATCACGGAATGCGTCGGCATCGAAACGTACCGGCGCTTCCATTGCCGTATGGGCAAATACCTGCAACAAGTGATTCTGTATCATATCGCGTAATGCACCGGATCTTTCGTAATACCCGCCCCTGCCCTCGACACCGACCGTTTCACCCGCAGTTATCTGGACGTGATCAATATAATGCCGGTTCCATATCGGTTCGAATATGCCGTTTGCAAATCTGAACGCAAGAAGATTTTGCACCGTCTCTTTGCCGAGAAAGTGATCAATACGGAAAATCTGATCTTCGGCGAAATATTCGCCAACTTTATTGTTCAGATCCTTTGCCGATTCCAGATCGTACCCGATCGGTTTTTCGATGATTATTCTCACCCAGGTATGTTCCTCGGGAGGAGTATTCAGGTTAACCGCCCCCAGTTGTTTTACAATCGGCAGATATGCCGACGGTGGTACCGAGAGATAAAATAATCGATTGCCGGGTAAATCATACTTCTTCTCTGCCGCTTCAATCGTCATTTTGAGATTCTCAAATGAATTCCGTTCGTCATAATTGATAGGACAACAATGTAGATGTTCCTCAAAATCCTTCCAATTATCGCTGTTGGATTTCCTCTTACTGAATTCCTCGTTCGCCTCTTTCATACGACGACGAAAATCATTGTCGCTCATATCGCCGCGGGTTACTCCCAAAATATTTATTTTCTCCGGCAACATATGTTGTGTGTACATTTCATAGAGAGCCGGAATAAGCTTTCGTTTGGTAAGATCACCCGTTGCCCCGAAGATCACAAGTGTGCAAGGTTCAGGTTTTCGTTTCATATTCACTTTCGTCATTTTTTCTTCACCGAATGTCCGCCAAATTGATTACGTAGCGCAGCAAGTATTTTCGCGCTGAACGACTCCGTCTGTCGCGACCGGATGCGTGCGATCAGAGAATGAGTCAGGATTGGCGCCGGAACATTTTTTTCGATCGCTTCGGCAACAGTCCATCGCCCCATTCCGGAATCCTCGACATAATCTTCGAGATTTTCAAGTTTAGGATCTTCTTGTAGTGCATTTGCAAGCAGTTCGAGGAGCCATGACCTCACAACGCTTCCATTGCCCCATAAATCCGCGACAGCAGGCAGATCGATTTCATAATCCGACTCTTTCATTATGCCAAATCCTTCGGCATACGCCTGCATCAATCCATACTCTATACCATTATGGACCATCTTCACAAAATGGCCGGCGCCGTTCGGGCCGATATACCGGTACCCATTCGGGGGAGCAAGCGACTTGAAAAGCGGTTCGCAATGATCAAATATCTTCTTATCTCCGCCAACCATCAGGCAATATCCCTCTTTGAGTCCCCACACACCGCCGCTGGTACCGACATCGAGGAAGTAAATGCCGGATGTTTTTAATTCCCCAGCTCTGCGACGGGAATCCTTATAAAAAGAATTACCGCCGTCTACAATTGTATCACCTTTTGATAAATACGGTTTGAGCGTATCGATTGTTTGCTGGACAGGATCTCCGACGGGGACCATCATCCAAACGATTCTCGGCGTCTCTAATACCTCAATGAGAGCTTCAATCGAGGATACGCCGGTAGCCCCCTTTTCTTCTATTGATCTAACTGCGTTTTCATTTAGATCGTATGCCATTATCCGGTGATTATCCCGCAAAAGACGTTCTACCATAAATGCACCCATTTTACCAAGTCCGATCAGTCCTACCTGCATTAATTCTCCTTTCCGGTATTGAAATTTATGATTGAAAGTTTTACATGAAGGTAAATAAACAATAATCCGACAAATTGCAACTTAAATGTATTTTTATTCGTTAGTTGAATTCGTCATACAGCTGACAGAAATTCATATTATCCTATCGTATACTAAAAATAAAAAGAAGGAGAATTCTATGGCATATCAAAGTTACAATCTTGTAGTAATCGGCTCGGGGAGCGGCGCGCTCGGCGCTGCATTTCGCATTAGAAATGAGGGATGGAACGTAGCAGTTATTGATTCGTTGCCATTCGGCGGTACATGTGCCCAGAGAGGGTGTGATCCCAAGAAAATCCTTGTCGGCGCTGCTGAAATAGTTGATAGAATTCATCGAATGAACGGAAAGGGTATCGAAGGCTCATCTATTATCAACTGGTCCGATTTAATGGGTTTTAAACATACCTTCACAGATCCCGTACCTGACAGCAGAAGGAACAGTATGAAAAAAGCGGGAATTGTGCCGATAACCGGGAGAGCAAAGTTTCTAAACGAAAACACCCTACAGGTTAACGGCGAAAACCTTGAAGCAGACAAAATACTCCTTGCCAACGGCGCAAAACCTGCTCCTCTCAATATTGATGGTGAAGAATACTTAACGTATAGCGACGAATTCCTGGCACTTAATAAACTTCCGAAAAATATCATATTTATCGGCGGAGGGTATATCTCATTTGAATTCGCTCATATTGCCGCACACGCCGGGAGTTCAGTAACGATACTCCATCGCGGAGGACGTCCGCTTGAACAATTCGACAAAGATTTGGTCGGATTGCTTATGAACCGGACAAAAGAAATAGGCGTCGATCTTCAGCTTAATACCGATGTAAACAAAATTGAGAAGAATGGAAACGAGTTCATTGTTCACGGTAAAACTAACGGCGAGGAACAAACGTATAAAGGCGAACTTGTTGTGCACGGTGCCGGAAGAATTCCCGATATCGATGATATGAACCTTGATAAGGGAAACGTAAAATTCGATAAAAAAGGTATAACGGTAAACGAATATATGCAGAGTGTGAGCAATCAGAACGTGTACGCTGCAGGTGACGCATCGGGAAGTCCGGGATTGCCGCTGACACCGGTTGCAGGTATGGAATCGCGCATCGCCGCACATAACATTCTCCATGGAAACGAATTGAAACCCGATTACTCGGCGACATCATCCGTTGTGTTTACCCTTCCGCCGCTTGCATCGGTCGGCATGCGAGAAGAGGAGGTAAAAAAACAACATATACGATATAAAGTAAATTACCAGGAAACACCGGAATGGTATTCCTCAAAACGCATTGGTGAACAGCACTCGGCATTTAAAGTATTGATCGATGAAGATAACGACACTATTCTTGGTGCGCATCTTCTTGGCGATCATTATGAAGAAGTCATTAACCTGTTTGCGATGGCAATACGGTTCGACCTTAAAACAAAAGATTTAAAAAGAATGATATATGCGTATCCGACCAGAGGTTCGGATATAGCGTATATGCTATGATAATGGTTATTCGTTATTCGTTAATTGTTAATGGTTAATCGTGCTACGAGACGATAAACCAATAACTATTAACAATTAACTAATTCATAAATCTAAAACAACATATCGGAGGAAAACATGAAAGCATTAGACGGTCTTGCACCTCAC
>PWTU01000108.1 GCA_003562775.1 Ignavibacteriales bacterium | reverse complement strand
TTGAATCGTATGGTAATGGTATCAGACATGATTTATTCTTGGGGATCACAGCGGGGTTTATTCTTGCAAATAATATTACCATCAGGGATCATAACGGTGTTCAGGGCAATTTTGCGGGTTATTTTGATCAAACTAATAAAGTAAAGAACATAAAAATTTTGGATAATGATAAAACAGGATTATATATTTATCATGGTACGACAACAATTGAATCAGGTAGAATTTACAACAATAGTGGCGGAGGAATAAGAATAAATAACGGTAGAACGCTTATAATAGGAAATGTTGATTTTAACAACAATGGAGAATATGATATATTCAATGAAGGAACGGTAAAATACACCGCTTTGTCCGGCAACCCGGTATTCACCGGAGGGGGCACATTTATTAAATTGCCCGAATCCGGCATTACCTCCACGGTTGTTACGGGAACAAGTGTTACTTTGACCTATCAGGCATTTACAGACCAACCGGGCAGAAATATATCCAGTGTCAGGGTATATAAATATGTACCCGGCTCTGAGAATCCGTTAAATAATATCGAGGATACTCTTATAGATACGAAATCCGGTCCCGGTCCTCACGAAACGACTATCGGAGGGCTGCAGGAGGGGGAAAGATATATATTTTATACCATAGCCGTTGATAACCAGGGAGATGAAGGCATAAAGCCGCTTGATTTTGACGGTACTATACGGGGTACGCTTGTTGAAATACAAAACATTTCGCTTCAATCCGGGTGGAACATAATATCAAGCCGAACCATACCCGGAAATACAAATTTACCGGATTTGTTTTCGGAAATTACAGATAATCTGCAATTAGTTAAAAATGGTGAAGGTGACGTTTACGATCCTTCAAACGGTGATAATGACATCGGTCCATGGGAATACAGCCAGGCATACCGGGTATTTGTGAATAATCCGGTTCTCTTGATCATAGGAGGTACCCCTATCGATCCCGGGTCTTCACCCATCAACCTGAAGGAGGGGCGGAATTTCACAGCATATTACCTTTCCGAACCGATGAACATAGAAGCCGCTCTCGCAAGTATCGGCAATAAATTAGAGCTTGTAACCGATATCAACGGCAACATTTATTGGCCCGCGAGAGGTATAAATTCCATCGGAGCTATGAAACCCGGTGAAGGATATATAATACATGTAACCGAAGACGTTACCCTTGTCTATCCCTCGAATTCAAATTGACCGGAAAAACGAACAACCTGTCAATTTAAAATCGATACGTAAAAAATACTCCGACCAAGATATCCCGTGCCGTCACTCCGCCGACCGGGATATTGCGCACAAGATTATTATCGGAATCCACATTATTATACAGATTGAGAATCAGACGTAAAGATACCGATATCGGATTTTGTTGATATTGTACTTTGCTGTGAAATGAATCCTGCCGTTCCGCTGAATTGATTTTATATGAGTCCCAGTCATCAAGGTTTATATTCCAGCGATGTCGCCTGCTGAACAGGAAAGCCGTTGAAAATGCAGAAAAAGAATGCTCATAGTACAGCATGAACATCTCTGCCGCGTGCCCCATATGATGCCCCATGAGTGCTTCATTATTTGTAAACGGCGGCTGGACTCTATGCCGGTACCAGGAGAAATTGTAAGGACGGTTCCCGTTATACGGATCGTAAAATAGGTAATGATTTTTATAATTCTGAGCGTATTCCAGAACAAACGTCGAATTATCTGTTTGTAATGAGATGCCCGACAGAATGGCGGTATCGAGAAGTTGAAAACCGAATGGTCCGATCCATAAATTTTTATCGAACCGTTCATCGGCTTTTTGCCATTTAGCGTAAAAATCTTCACCTCCGTATTCCAAATATAATTTTGAGTTGTTGATCACAGGCAATATGTTTGGCAGTAACTTTAAATTGACAGCGATTTCAAAGCTTGCCCGTGAATTGGTCTCTCCCAACCCATCGCGTAAATTTGCTTTTCTTGCCGTAAACATATTCAAATACTCGAAAAATGTATATTTACCTGTGTATACGATTGTCTGTTTTATATTAAATTCGAACCAGGATGCGGGATACCAGCTCAACATATGTCCGATTATATTAAATCGCCGCGGCCATCCATGGAACAAGGTGTAATCGAAATTTCCGATGTACGGTATCCGGAATGGTTGTTCGGTACGGAAACGGATTAATGTATATGGTTCGGCATTGTTTGACAGCAATAATGAACCGTAATATGAATTACCGAGCCAGATGTTATTTCTCCCTGCTTCAAGTGAAACTGATCGTGTCCGTAAAAACAGGGATCCTTTTTTGAATCGAAGTCCTTCTACGTTGTTTATACGGATGTCGTAGAAAAAATCACTAAAAGTAGAAATTGCTCCGTTACCTGTTGCAGTTAAAAAATAATTTAAACCTTTGTCCGCAAATGTACCGTCCTGATTGGGAAAAGTGTAGCGCCCGACAGGGTATGTCGTTGAAAGATGTGCGGCGCCTATCGTGAGGGAACTCAAAGGGGTCAATCGAAATAACGTTCTATTGGATGTATCATTATCAGTCTGGGGTCCACCTGAAATAATTGAAACCGGGAAAAGAAGATAGTTGATACATAACACGGCAGCAAGTTTTTTGTACATCTGCATTCCTGCTCTTTCACTTTATTAAAATAGAAACAACGTACAATATACATATATAGACCAGTACTTTCAAGTAAAAAGAATGATTAGAAAGTTCACCATATGTTGATCGAAACATCCTGTGAAATCTGCGGAGAAAATGATTGGGAGGTTTTAGGGCGACGCACGTATATAAAGTCGGAAGGAGAAAAATATTCTCCATACGTTACAAAAAGATACCGTATTCTGTTTGAGAAATGGTTTGTAGAGAAAGATCATATAACACTCACAAGTAAATTGTGCAGGAGGTGCGGTTTAATTATTTATACTCCGCGGCCTGAAACCAAGGATATCGATGCAAAATATAAATACATCGAGGAGTTGGGACAGGATTATGGCCGAAATATTCCTCACAATTCACTTGTAGAAATAAAAAGATAGAAAAGCATACGGCGTTACGTGCGTAAATATATTAACCTTGGAAACGTTAAAAAGATACTCGATTACGGCGGCGGCGATGGAAGACTGATGTACGCGTTTAATGTATTGGGAAAGCGGTGTTACGTCGTCGACTACAATATGAATCCGGTTCAAGGCGTCACAAAACTCGCAGATACAATTGAGCAGCTTGATCCGCAAGAGAAATTCGATTTAATAGTCTGCAGTCATGTATTGGAGCACGTTGCTCAACCACGGCAGGTCTTAAAGAAACTTGCGGATCATCTTAACCCGGACGGACATATCTATATTCAGGTCCCGATGGAAGTATGGAAACGTCCGCCATTGCACACTGAGCCTGTTACTCATATTAATTTTTTCACACTGAACAGTATATATAATTTGATTGTTATGAGTGGGTTATCGGTGATGAGTTGTGAAATGGCCGGCTGTTTATATCCATCAGGCGGAAAAGGACACGATATAAGAGCGATTGGATGTAAAATGAATAGTACCGGTAAAAAACAAGAACTTCGCGATCCCGATGGAATCAAACTTATAAAACCCGGTATATTTCGAACGATGCACTATCATATGTTAACTCCGGTAAGCAGTTCGAAGGGATATTTGATAAATATTTTGAAGAAAGTGAAAAACCGGATTCAGCAACGGTCAGCGCCGGAAGGTTCCGGTCGCCGTTGATTTTTACATAATAAATTAGCACATTATAGTAATTTTTTCGAGGAGGCAGATAGGACGGTGCTGCGTTGATTCGCCCCACGGCTTGTAATCTGCTCTGTGATTGATATCATTTAAAACATAAAAAATAGGTGATATTGAGCGTTCAATCCGGGCAATAATGTTGCCCGGATCATTTTATATAAATATATATGTGTGACAATAATTGGTGATATAAATTAAGAATTATTTTATAAAGTATAACCATATTTATCCAAGGAGGTTTTTTATGTCGGTTAGGTTTTTGTTTATCGGTCTTTTATTGATGCTTTCACACGCGGCTTTTTCTCAATCTATAGAAAAAAGTGTAAACTACAATAGCCGGGTTGCCGTGGGGGGATCTACGTCCGCTGTTCCGGTTGGTCACGGGTTTAATAATTTCGGTCCGTTTACTGCGTATGATAGGGTATGGGTTTTTTATTCCGACGGTGAAAACGCAGTATGGCGAACAAAACCGATTGAAGCGGATGAATCTGAATGGTCCGATCCTCACAATGTTTTCCCGAGTCCGAACGGCCTGTACTTTGATGTTGCATTTGATGGTCAATATTTCCATTTTATCCGCTCGCTCAATGGAGATCTGAAGTATCGAAGAGGAAGAGCTCAATCAAATGGAATGATACAATTTAATAATGAAGTGACCGCATTCAGTAATCCTTCCTGGAAGTTGCGAACAATCGGGAATGCCGCTCCGCGTCATTATACAATTGCTGTCGATAATACAGGCAGGGTCTGGGTTGTATTTAAAGTAGCCGATGGAAATCAGGAAACCTCAACGTTCCGGCCGATGGTTTCATCTTCGGTTGCTACCGACGGCAGATGGCAAACTCGAACGGATTTTCCGGTATTTCTTGATGTCGGATATGAATGGAGGGGTAACGGGAGAGCACCGAGTGTGGCAGAACTGTCTCCCGGAAAAATGTTATTTGTATGGTCGAGTGACCGCCGTTCCTCAGGACATCCGGATCAGGGGATGAGAGCTCGCGTGTGGGTTAACGGCACCTTCGGACCGGTAGAAGATACAAGATTATTAGCCGAATCTGCAACAACCTCCATGGTCGTACCTCAGCCGGATATTGCTCTGGTGAATGTTCGTAACATGGTGGCACGACGTAATCAAAATGGCACCTGGTCGAGGGTCGATCCGACGGGAATGAACGACTCCCATTTTAATGTATTGACGACGCACAACGGAGGCGTTCGTTTGTGGGATGTAAGCGGAGATTTTATACGATATAGAGAAACTGTCGATAACGGTAGTTCCTGGGGACCGGTGACAGGGAAATGGGGTTCAACAGGTGTAGATATTTATCAGGTAAATGGTACCCATGCGAACGGGAGCCATGGATCGCATCATTCTTTAATATGGAGTACCGGAAACCTGCCGTACGATATTCGTATGGGTATTGAGGGAACAACGCCGTCTCCGGACGCTCCGGCTCTTGTATCCCCTCCGAATGGAACAAAAAACATAAAAGAAAACACCACACTTGTGTGGAGATCTATTACTGTAGCTCATTCATACGATGTACAGGTAGCGAGAAACCAGGAGTTATCTTCACCTATAGTTAATGAGAACGTAATCTCCGATACACTGCTTGATATTGCAGGACTCGAACCGGATTCCACCTTCTATTGGCGTGTGCGTGCGGTAAGCGAAGGCGGGGTACGCAGCGATTGGTCGGAAGTGTGGAACTTCAGTACACTTGGAGTTCCTTCCATACCCGAATTGGCTAAGCCCGCCGATGGTGCTCAAAATCAACCTACTTCAATTGAATTCGCATGGTTTTCGGTAATTGAAGCTGACGATTATCAACTCCAGATTGCAACCGTTCAGGATTTTTCAACTACCTTTGCGGACGTCGATAACATTCAGGATACTACGTATAATGAAAGTGGTTTGGATATCGAGAGAACTTACTATTGGCGTGTAAGGGCTCGCAATGAATATGGGACCGGAAATTGGTCAAGTACATGGAGTTTTACAACGGTAAAAGCGGCCCCTGACCCGCCTGCTCTTGTTTATCCTGAAAATGAAGCAACCAACGTCTTAACGACGGTAGAATTATCCTGGCAGGAATCGCCGGATGCGCAAACATACAGAGTGCAGGTATCGAAGCAACCTAATTTTGCTGCAACCGTCGTCAATTAAAGAGATAT
>PWTU01000421.1 GCA_003562775.1 Ignavibacteriales bacterium | reverse complement strand
ATGATGGATATGTGTCGTAAGATGATGACTCAAAATTAACAATAACACAAAATCATAAAGCAGTAAAAAAGTACCATGATATACGATTATAAATGTAGACAATGCGGCGAAGTATTTGAAGTGTGGGCAACGTTATCCGAAAAGGAAAAAGGATTACAACCCGAGTGCCCAAAATGTCAATCAAAAGAAACAAAACAGATGATGGGTGCATTGAGTATCGGCGGCGGGAGTACGAAAAGCGGCGGTAATGGCGGTGGAATGCCGCCGCCGGTGTGCGGTCCCGGTGCCGGATGTTGTTGATTTTGTAACCACGGAGGCACGGAGTACACGGAGGGAAAAAATTAATGAACTCCGTGAATCTCTGTGTCCTCTGTGCCTCCGTGTTAAAGAAAAAGAAGTTTACATATGAAGAAAAATATTAAAGTAAGAATATTCGCGCCGCCGCCCGGTGAATGTGCCGGCAATAATACCTGGCAATCGGCTGTATCGATGATCGGGAAGAAGCTGCAGAAACGGTACGGTGAGAATGTTGAAACAGAATTTATAGAACTGTTCTCACCGGAGTCGTTTAATTATCCCGGCATTATGGAGCTTGTTCAAACAGGTGATCAACAGCCGCCGTTCATCACCGTGAACGAACGGCTGGTTCACAGCGGCGGAAAGATTTCCGAGCGTGCGATTCGTGAGGGGATAGTTACTGTAATCCAAAATACATGAAATATAACATATCGAGTTCATGAAAGAATTATTAAAACATGCCATTTTCGCACTGGATTTATCCGAATCGAGCGAAATTATAGTAGAATGCCTGCCCTATTTTAAGAAATTGGGGACAGAGAAAATAACATTATTCACCTCAATTTCAGTACCGTATCCGGGTGGACTGTCGGAAAAGAGTGAAACACGAATGAAAGAAACAATGGAAAGCTATAGGTCTATTGTAGAGAAGCAAGGATATACCGTATCTTCTGAAGTTCGCTTTAACATTAACAGCTATGCACCCAGAGAAATTATTGATGGGGCTACGGACCACAAAGCCGATTATCTTATAATCGGAAACAGGGGACACAGCAAGGTGCACGATCTTCTTCTCGGCAGCACGGCATCGGAAACAATGCAGCGATCCCACCTGTCGATATATCTCATAAAAATAAATGCTACCCATGAAAAAGAACTGGAAGACCGGAAACTATATTGTGCCCGGGCGTGCCGCGATTCGCTGAATCATATTCTCTATGCAACCGACTTTTCGGAAACAGCGGAACGGGCATTCAAAACGCTGCGGGATATTACTGGGCAACACTCGGAGCGGATAACCCTTTTTCACGTTCAATCTAAGGGGAGGATCGGGACGGATGATCCCCAAAAACTTGAGGAGTTTAACGCGATCGACCGTGAACGGCTCGAAAAACGTAAAAAAATATTGCAACAAAATACCGACGCCGAGATTGATATCAAAATAAGCTACGGTTCCACGGCGCATGAAATACTCCGTGAAGCCGATGAATCGAAAGCAACTTTGATTATGATGGGAAGTCAGGGGCGCGGCTATGTCCGGGAGCTCTTTATCGGCGGCGTCGCCTACAAAGTGATGCGCGGGAGTAAAATACCGGTATTCATAGTTTCCGCTCAACGGGAGTAGTAAATAGTATATCCCTTCAAAATAATGCCATCAATAAAATTGTAAAAAAACAGTAGAAAGGATTTTTTGTAACGTGACTTCAGTTGTACTGGCAGTATCAATTTTTATTATAACACTTGTGCTGGTAATATGGCAGCCGCGTGGATTATCCATCGGCTGGTCGGCTACGATAGGCGCCGTTCTTGCACTTGGTGCCGGTGTCGTCAGCTTCAATGATGTGGTTATCGTAACGGGAATTGTTTGGAATGCAACGCTCACCTTTGTGGGAATTATTATCATATCGCTTGTCCTTGACGAGATCGGTTTTTTTGAATGGGCAGCGCTCCATATGGCACGGTTTGCAAACGGTAACGGGATACGGATGTTTATTTTTATCTCGGTACTGGGTGCAATTGTAGCGGCGTTATTTGCAAATGACGGAGCAGCGCTTATTCTCACGCCAATCGTACTCGCTATGGTCAGGGCATTGCGGTTTGAAGAACGTATGATCCTGCCGTTTGTTATGGCAAGCGGGTTTATTGCAGATTCTACTTCATTACCTTTAGTTGTCAGCAATCTCGTGAATATAGTTTCAGCCGACTTTTTCGGTATCGGATTTCTTGAATATGCCTCACGTATGATCGTGCCGGGTATATTCGCGTTGATCGGTAGTATCATTGTTCTGTATCTGGTATATCGAAAAGATATACCGAAAACCTATTCTCTTGAAAATTTGAAAGTACCTGCTGATGCCATACGCGATGCAAGAATGTTTCGCTGGTCATGGGTAATTCTTGCAGTACTCTTAACCGGTTATTTTGTCGTCGAATTTATTCATCTCCCGGTGTCGCTCGTCGCCGGATCGGTTGCTATAGTATTCCTATCGATGGGATTGAAGAGTCCGGCTGTCGATACCCGCAAGGTGATAAAAAACGCACCGTGGGCTATCGTTATATTTTCGATCGGAATGTATGTTGTTGTGTATGGTTTACAGAATGTTGGGTTGACCGGTCAATTGGCACGCGTTATTCAATACGGAGCCGATCAGGGTGTTTTTGCAGGGACTATGCTTATGGGCTTCCTGGCGGCTTTTCTCTCATCGGCGATGAATAATATGCCGACCGTTATGATCAACGCACTATCTATCCAGGCAACGGATACAAGCGGACTTGTGCGTGAGGCATTAATCTATGCAAATATAATCGGTTCGGATCTCGGTCCGAAGATCACGCCCATCGGATCGCTCGCGACACTGCTCTGGCTTCACGTGCTGGCATATAAAGGAATGAAAATTACATGGGGATACTATTTCAAGATCGGCATTCTTTTAACGATTCCCACTCTGTTTTTCACGTTATTAGGTTTATATTTGTGGCTGATTTTAATCAGCGGGTGATTATCGATTTATGTTACGTAAATATAATAATGAGGTATATATGAATCCCAACCAACACACAATGACCACAACCGATGAACGCATCGTCGAAGCGGCACGAAAGTTCGGGCGGACGATCGGTGAGTCGAAGGTTTACAAAAATTTTGAGGCAGCACACCAATCGCTTCGCGGCGACCAGGAAGCACAGCAGTTGCTGCAGCAATACCAGCAATCGCAGCAGCAACTGCAGATGATGCAAAGCTGGGGCGGTGCACAACAGGATGATATTCAGCGTCTGGAAGATATGCGTAAACAGATGATGGAAAACGAGACGTTGAAAGAGTTCTTCAGGGCGCAGGATGAACTTGTTGCTCAGCTAAAAGAACTAAATCAGTTTATGACCGACAAGCTCGGCTTCGACTTTGCCGATATGACGAAGCCGGCAGGCGGATGCTGTTAAAATCAGTTTCCAGTTTCGAGTTGTCAGTTTTCGGTTTATAACTCGGTACGTGCAACTTGAAACTGAAAACTGGAAACTTCTATCCAAATATTTCGAAATTGTATTAGTTATGACATCGTACCAAAGGAGAACAACAATGTTAGATATGAACTTAAAACTGGCTGCAGAGGAGTTCATCCGGTATCTTAATACATCGAACGAAGTGAAGGATTTTCAGACGGCGCGGGAGAAATTTAGTAATGACCCGGAAGTAACTGAATTATATCAGCGATTTACACGGCTTGCACAGGAATTCCAACAGAAGCAGGCAACCGGTTCCGTGACGCAGGAAGAGATCAACACGATCAAGCAGCTTCAGCAGCAGATAAATACGCATCCGGTGACGCAGGATTACGCGCAAAAGCAGCAGGAACTGATGGTGATTCTGCAGGATTGTAACCAGGCAATAAGTGAAATGACCGGCTTTGATTTCTCCGCTACGGCGGCGCCTGCTGCAGCTTGCTGATAAATTACAATTATACATAGAAGAGGTACCGTTATGCTTGCAGGAAAAAGAATACTGCTCGGTATCTCCGGAGGAATAGCGGCGTACCAGATGGTAGATTTTACGGGAATGCTGCGATCACGACTTGCCGATGTCCATATTGTGATGACCGAAGCGGCTACAAAGTTCATCACGCCGCTTACACTGAAGTCCGTTTCACGCAATCCCGTACACACAGAAATGTTCGATGATTCTGACAACGCAGCTATCGAACACATCGCCCTAGCTCAAATGGCAGATATTACCGTTGTTGCACCGGCAACGGGCAACATAATCGGCAAAATTGCAAACGGTATCGCCGACGATATGCTCACTACTATACTTATGGCAACGAAATCACCTACGATTATATGTCCTGCCATGAATGAAAGTATGTGGCTGAATCCAATCGTACAGGAGAACGTGGAAAAACTCAAACGGGACGGCTACATATTCGTCGATCCCGAATACGGCGAAATGGCATGCGGCGGAGAAGGATGGGTACGGTTTGATTTTAAAGAATGAGGTATGGTAAGGTATTACGATGAAAAATACTTACATAAAATCGGTAAGCTGGTGTCCGGTTCATCAGATGCACGTTGTCATTCTTGTAAATCGTGAAAAAACAAAGTGGCTTCCCATCTTCATAAAAGCGGATGATGCGGATGTATTAGAATCGTTGCTAACAGGAGAAAAGATTCACATGCCCCCAATCAAAGGTGTAGTATATCAAATAACTCTGGGGACAAATCGCTCAAATCCCTACTACGCAACCGTTACGATAAAAAGGGGAGATCAACTTGTTAAGAAAAAGATGTATTATGCAGCTGCAATCATTATTGCTGCAAGAATGAAGTTACCGGTACATATTCCGGAAGAAAAAATGTTTGATGTGCAGAAGGATACATCCTACAAAATAGTACGAAGAGAGGATGTCCGGACGGCATTAAAAGAACGCCTTGATCGGCCGGCAAAACCAAAGTCCGCTTTGGAACGACTCGAATCTCAACTCCAAGATGCAATAGACAGCGAAGAATATGAAGAGGCGGAAATAATTTCAAAAGAGATTGAAATCTTGAGAGATAAATACTCAAAATGAATACGTTAAAAAATTCAATTGACGCCGGCGTGTCTCAGGAAGGAGTGAAACGAATTTATAATTCTATCTCGGGGTGGTACGATGTTTGGGGAAACCTTGCGGAATCAAAAGCCAGAAAACGTGCAATTGAATTAGCTGATATTAAAAACGGACAATCAATTATAGAGGTTGCAGTTGGACCGGGACTTGCATTCATTGAGATCGTGAAGCGCAATCCGAGCGGCGTTAACATCGGCATTGATATCTCCGATGGAATGCTTAGCAAAGTAAAGAAACGAATGTCGAAGATTCAATCGGAAAACTATGAACTTTTAAATGCCAGTGCATTCAATATACCTTTTCCTGATGGGGAGTTCGACACATTGTTCAATAATTATATGTTCGACCTTATTCCGTTTAATGATATGGGAAAAATACTAAAGGAATATCGATGAGTTCTAAAAAATGAAGGAAAACTTGTTTTAGTAAATATGACAGAAGGCAAAGCTTTCGGAACAAAGTAGATCGTGCCGCTCCTGCCGGAGCGGGAGAGGTTGGAGGGATGTTACATTTTCTACAGATATGCAAACCCTACGGGCTGATTTTGTATTGAGCAGAATCCGAAGGACAATATAATAATATTGAAATCGCTCCGTTAGGAGCGACATATCTGTAGCGATGCATTATCCCCATCACAATGGTTCCACTCCGTTAGGAGTGGCACAAGAGAATAAACACCAATAATCAATCCATTCAAACAAATATTTTTCATTGAATTCTATCTCAAATTTCCGCAGCATTGCAATATATTCTTCTTTAAACGACACTTTTTTTGATGTGATTCCTGGCTTTCAATATATTTCGCAACTTCTGAAATATGAGATCGTGAGTATGAGAATGCTCCATTTTGGTTGCGGCTATGCCACGTTGTGGATAAACTATGTTATTTAAAAAATATCCAGAAATGGCTTACCACTTATATTTAACATTTATAAAGATATTCCTCCCAGGTTGCGGATATCCCTCAATAAATTCATAGGGAGTATCGAATACATTGTTGATGCCGCCACGGACTTTTATTTTCCGGATAAGTGGTATCTCCGCGATGAGATTTGTTACAACAAATCCATCAGCAATGCGTTCCCCGTCTGACGAACTATAGCGTCGTGAATATGACATTATGTCTGTCCATATCCAAGCATTTTCAAATATATTATATGAAAGCTCTGCGTGCAGTAAATGACGGGGGATGTCGGTCACTCTATCAGCCGTTGTTCGGTTGTCAATATTAATGTATGAATAGGTGACCTCAATATTGAAGTCGTGATCTATTTGAAGAATCGTTTGGAGATCAAAACCATATTTGTTTAACCTACCGATGTTCACGTTCTGCTCAACATTGAAACCGGGATTGTCAGGATCAGGTATTGTTGCAAACATGATAAAGTTATCAACAGTGCTCAAATACATCTCTGATTGCACAAATAGATTTTTGAATAACAATGCTGAATATCCGATTTCATAATGTGTTGCTCGTTCCTCCGCGAGTGTAGGATTTGGAATGGTTCTTCCAAGACGAAACGAATAGCGATCGCGCATTGTAGGTAGACGACTTTTCCGGGCAATAGTTGCATGAAGTTTGTTAGTATTATTTATTGTAAAAACTGCACCCAACTGGGGATTAAAAGCGATGGTTGCATTATTCGGAAATCGTTTAATCTCATTTGCTGACTCATCATAATACTCCGCCCTGAATGATTGTATGCGATCGATACTTGCTCCACCAATCATAAAAAAATTATCCGACAGTGGAAGCTGAATTTCGACGGCAGCTGAGACTATATTATCATCGAATCGAAGCTGTGGCTCATCATCATGTTGATCTCTATGTATATCCCGCTTATAATGCAGAGCAGTACGTATTGTTCCGAAGAGACCGGGTTCTAATGTCATTTCTACCGATCCACCATAAGTATAATCGTCGTGGTAACTTCGAAATGCACGTCCTGTTTCCATTGTCGAATATGTATCATCATCGTAACTGTAGAGTGCATTTACAAAAGTATCATAATACAATCGTGTTTTTAACTGATGAGAACCAAGCACTCTTGTAGAGGAGTTAAAATAAATACTTTCCTTGTTCCAGGTAGGCCATTGCCTATATTGGACACGAACTGAAGGATGGCTTCCGAGATAGACAGGATTTCCTTTTTCTGCTCTCTGAATAGCATATCCAATAGTATATTCACCGTCATTACTCGGAATAAACCCAACTTTGAAACTCACTTTATTATCGTTCTCATACGCATTGTCTCGTCTGATTCCAGTAACTACTGCATCACGTTGCGAGGTGCGGAAATAATCCGATGCTGAATAGATACCCCCTGTTTGGATATACCACTGTTCTCTTCTGATGCCGGCATTAAAAAATAACTGGCGTGCATTTCCTGAAGCGTATGATATACCAGCATTCCCTTCAAATCGATCCTGCGGTTTACGCGATACTAAATTAATCGCACCGCCCATAGTATTGGGTCCGTACAAAACCGAACTATATCCCTTTGATACAACGATGGCCGAAATATCGTTAACCAAGAATCTACCCAGATCAGGATAACCATTATACGGGACGTAAATCGGTATACCATCAAGATATATAGGAACGCGTTTCACGTCAAATCCGCGCACATAGACTCTCGCTTCATTCCGCTCGCCTACATGATTGAAGTGGATGCCAGGTAATCGCATCAGTGCATGTGCTACTGATTGCCGACCGGTTGTTTTAACCGCGGGTTCGAGTAACCGATCGACTGGTACCATACTTCGATGTACCCCTATCCCTATAATCTCTATTTCACCTAGTGTGAAAGATCCGTGATGCAAAGTATCGGGTTGAGATGATAGGATACCTGCAGAAAATAAAATTATAAATAGTAATGCCTTTTTGATTCTTGTTGTTGTCATTGCGATGTTCCTTCTCTGGAGGGTTTTATGAAACTTATATTCCGATGGAAATAAAAATAATTTCCTAATCAGTTTTTCGCGTACAATCCAAATCATCGGACCGTTCCGCTGGATTCGAAGAGAAGTGATCACATTTGTCCATTCTGCATTTGCGCCGGTTTATATATAACGGTAAATAATGGGTTTGTCATCAAGTGTGATGATTGTAAGAAAGACACCGACATAACGTACGGATATATGAATCGGAAACGCATAGATCACTGTAAAATAACAGATAAGAATATAAAAAAACTGAAAATGCCTTCCTCATTTGTTATATTATGATAACTTACAAAAATACCAAACAATTAAATGAAAGGTATTTTCAGATGAATACAAATAAGAAAGATTCCAGACGAAAGTCAAGTAAAAAAGCAGTTGAGATACCCGGTTACAAATTAGAGATATCTCTCAGTCGTCGATTACGTTATTACCGTGTGTGATAATGCAAAATAAACGTGTCCCGTATTTACGGGGGATGTAAAGAAACAACTCCACATCGGGTTTGAGGACCCCGCCGTGGCACAGGGAACCGATCAAGAGGTATTACCGGTATACAGGAAAGTACGTGACCAGATAAAGAGTGAATTCAAAAAGTTCGTTGATGGATTACAGTACAACATTTTTTACCTATTCGGGTTAATTTTTGTTCCCCCCATTACTTAACTTATATAAATATTAGCTTTCCTTGTTAATTTCTTGTTTCACCGGCTTCAATTATGAGCCGTGTCTAAAAAGGGAGATTCCCAAAATTGAATATACCGATAAAAATAATAATAATATTCTATTGTAGAATATCTCAACGATAGAGAGTGTGCATGCCCAAAAAAATTAATTATAGTTGTGCAAGGATAAGGAGGTGTTTAATATTACGAATCAGGTGATGTAATATGAAACACACAAATCATTATTATAAATAGTAAATTATCGATAATAATACAACTACCAGGTTATTTATTTAAGAAATGATTGGTATAGTTTTTGACGGTATTATTATGAATAGTTACTCAGTGTATCTTAATTATAGAAACAAATACTCCACCATCTAATGCGTGTTCCAGTCAAATAATAGCTTGTTGTAAAACGGTCAACTTGAGAAGTTAATACGTTTCTCTCAAACATCGGGGATTCTCAACAGTGAAAAACAATAGTACTGAGGAATACCTGCCGGAGGATTTAGAAAGCTGCATCGCTGAGTTGAAAAATGATCGGTTATACCAAAGCGCAGCTGAGCAGATTGAAAATTTACTAAAGTTTGATTATGAGACAAAAATATCTGCTTTAGAAGAGATTGACATTTCAGACGTTTTTATCGATGACATTCCATCCCGGATAGAAAGGGGAGAGTTAATAGCAGATTTTACAAGGTTGAAGGTCCGGGATTCCTTCCTTTCCAACCGTATTTCAGAATTTTTTAAAATAATTAGTAAAGAAAAAAACGAACCAGTTGAATCGTTGATTCCTGCCGTCCAATCGGGAGAGATACGTTTTTCGCTTCTCCAAAGTGCTTTGGTCAATCGTGGAGATTATTTATCAAAATTACAACGGGAGTTCGGCATAGAACCTCTTTTGCTGATTTCCCTTTTTGTGAGTATCTACCGGCCAATTTTTGAAGCAGCCATTGAACTCAGCGGAAAAACATTTGATCTCTCACGGTGGAAAAAGAATTGGTGTCCGTTGTGCGGATCGTTTCCGTGTATGTCACGTTTGGAGAAAGATACGGGGAAACGGTTCCTCTGGTGTATGAGGTGTAATAGTCAATGGAATTTCAAAAGATTAAAATGTCCGTTTTGCGCCGAAGAAGATACAAAAAATTTGGACTTTTTTTACCTGGAAGACGGTAGTCCATACCGGGTTGATGTGTGCCGGAGTTGTCATGCATATTTAAAAACGATTGATGAAAAGAAATCAGCTTCCGAAAAAGTACTGTTCCTGGTAGAGGATATTAAAACTTCTTATCTGGATCCGCTGGCTGTAAATGAAGGTTTTCACAAAATAGTAAAAGGATACGAGCAATGAAAATTTCGAGAAAAGAATTTTTAAAGATCTCAGGAAGTTTCACGGTTGGTATAATGCTGCTTGGATTTCCTGATCCCAAATTCGCAGAAGAAATTCTGGAAGCAAAAAAGGACTTTAAACTCAAGTACGCGAAGGAGACAACGACGATCTGCACCTATTGTTCTGTCGGCTGCGGAATCCTCGTCTCAACAAGAGAAGGAAAAGTGATCAACACCGAAGGGGACCCCGACCATCCGATCAATCAAGGCGCTCTGTGTAGTAAAGGGTCGGCTCTCTATCAGGTGGCAGTCAACGAACGAAGACTTGATAAGGTTCTTTATCGCGCTAAAGGGTCGGACAAATGGGAAGAAAAAGATTGGGATTGGGCAATTTCGGAGATTGCCAAAAGAGCAAAAGCTTCCCGTGATTTGTCTTTTGTTTCCAAAGATAATAACGGAACAACAATCAACCGCACCGAAGGAATTGCCTCTCTGGGCGGTGCAGCGTTGAACAACGAGGAATGCTATCTTTTATCGAAAATGATGCGCTCTATGGGGGTTACTTACTTAGAGCATCAGGCACGGTTATGCCATTCTTCTTCGGTTGCGAGTCTCGCCGCTTCATTCGGCAGAGGTGCTATGACCAACCACTACATCGATGTCGTAAATGCCGATGTCATTATGATAATGGGGAGCAACGTAACGGAAAACCATCCGATCACGTCAAAATGGATTAACAGGGCGAAAGATCGCGGCGCCATTGTTATTTCCGCCGATCCACGTTATACTCGCAGCTCATCCATCGCCGATATTTATGCTCCGTTCAGGTCGGGAACGGATATCGCGTTCGTGAACGGAATGATACAGTATGCACTTCAAAACGACTTTGTCAACAAAGACTATGTACTCACTCACACCAACGCATCGTTTATAATCAAAGAGAGCTACGAATTTAAAGACGGGCTTTTCAGTGGATTCGACCCCATACATAAGAAATACGACGCTGCTCAATGGGGATATGAACTGGACGAGGCAGGTATTCCCAAAAAAGACGAAACCCTGCAGCATCCAAGGTGCGTATATCAATTAATGAAAAAACACTACTCCCGTTATGATGCCAAAACAGTATGTTCAATCACGGGTACACCCGAGGATGTCTACCTGAAAATCTGTAGAGTGTTTGGTTCAACATCCGCACCCGACAAGGTCGCCACATGGCTTTATGCGATGGGATCAACCCAGCACAGTTACGGGACGCAAAACATACGGACGTATGGCATCCTGCAGCTTCTCATGGGAAATATCGGGATGGCCGGCGGCGGTATCAATGCGTTACGAGGTGTGGCAAATGTGCAGGGTTCAACCGATTCTGCACTTCTTTTTCATCTCCTTCCCGGATATCTCAGAATTCCGGATGCAAAAGAACATCCCACATTCAATGTGTACCTGCAAAAGATCACCCCTACATCAAACGATCCAAGAAGCGCAAACTGGTGGGCTCATACACCAAAATATGTTGTGAGTCAACTGAAAGCCTGGTGGGGAGAAGAGGCGCAAAAAGAGAATGATTTTTGTTACGATTACCTCCCGAAAAATGAGGGGGATCGCTCCTTTATAAAATTATTTCATGCAATGTATGAGGGGAATATAAAGGGCCTCTTTCTCTTCGGTCAAAACCCGGTCGTCGGAGGATCGAACAGCACTAAAACATTAGCTGCACTGGAAAACTTAGACTGGATGGTTTCAGTCGACCTGTGGCAGACTGAAACTTCTACCTTCTGGAAAAGACCCGGGGTAAATCCCTCCCGGATAAAAACAGAAGTCTTCGTTCTTCCGGCTGCGTCTTCCGTAGAAAAAGAGGGATCGATCACCAATTCGGGTCGATGGGCGCAATGGCGTTATAAGGCGGTGGAACCCGTCGGTAAATCAAAACCTGATCTCTGGATTATGGATAGGTTGTTTAAGAACATCCGTGAACTCTATAAGAATGAAGGGGGAGCTTTCCCCGATCCGATTCTGACTCTCAACTGGAACTACGGAGAAAGAGAACCGGATGTTCACAAAGTGGCTAAAGAAGTAAACGGTTATTTTGTTGCAGACGCAGATTTAAAAGAAAGAGGAAAATTTCAAAAAGGGCAGCAGGTTCCCTCGTTTGCTCTCCTAATGGACGATGGATCGACGGCGTGCGGAAACTGGCTCTATTCGGGATCGTACACCGATCAGGGCAACATGATGGCACGGCGAAATGACGAGGATGCACCCAACAAGATTGGACTCTACCCCAATTGGGCATGGTGTTGGCCTGTGAACAGGCGGATTTTATATAATCGTGCTTCCTGTGACGAAAACGGAAATCCTTATGATCCTCAAAGATGGGTGGTAAAGTGGATTGCCGAAGAAAAGAAATGGATCGGAGATGTCCCGGACGGAGCGTGGGCTAATGATGAAAAATACGCTTTCATAATGAGACCCGAGGGGGTAGGTTGTTTCTATGCGACCGGTCTTGCCGACGGTCCTTTCCCCGAGCATTATGAACCGCTCGAAAGCCCTGTAAACAACATTATGTCATCACAACAATTTAATCCAATAGCAAAAGTCACTCAGGATGAATTTATTGATAGATTAGGCAGTCGCGAGAAGTTTCCCATAGTTGCAACAACCTTTAGAGTTTCCGAACACTGGCAGGCAGGAGCAATGACGCGCAATTTACCATGGTTAGTGGAGTTAATGCCCGATATGTTCGTTGAAATAAGCGAGGAACTTGCAAAGGAAAAAGGGATTGCGAACGGAGACAGGGTGATAGTTAATTCTGCAAGAGGTTCCATAGAAGTATACGCCGTTGTGACAAAACGTTTTAAGCCGCTGCTTGTTACGGGTAAATTGGTTCATCAATTGGGACTTCCGTGGCACTATGGTTATGAGGGTCTCGCAACGGGTGATATAGGGAATACTTTAACACCCAACGTAGGCGATGCGAACACGCATATTCCCGAGTATAAAACTTTCTTGTGTAATCTTAAAAAGGTGTAAACTATTTTTCGTTACAATATAGGAGAAATCCAAATGTCTACTCGACAAAAAGCGAGACTAATCGACATTTCAAAATGCATGGGTTGTCGTGGTTGCCAGGTTGCCTGCAAACAATGGAATGGACTTCCCGGTGAAAAAACAACGTTTTTCGCCGCTAAGGGTGGATACCAGAATCCGGCATCTCTTTCATCTGATACAAGGGTTTTGGTGAAATTTTATGAAAAACAAACGGAAGATGGATTAACATGGCGTTTTCGTGCTCATACCTGTATGCACTGCACTGAAGCTGTTTGTATCGAGATCTGTCCTACCGAACCGAAGGCAATGGTTAGAGATCAGGATACGGGGTTCGTATATGTCAACGAAGAAAGGTGCATTGGCTGCGGTGTGTGTGAAGAAGCCTGTCCGTTTGGAGTTCCGCACGTTGATGCAAATAAGGGAGTTTCGACAAAATGCGATGGTTGTATTGCACGGATTGAAGAAGGAATGAAGCCTGCATGCGCACAGACATGTCCCGGAGAAGCTATAACCTATGGAAATTTATCCGCATTGTTGGCAAAGGCCAATGAGAGAATTTCATATTTGAAGACGGAAGGTTTTACTCCTCATCTTTATGGAGAAAGTGAGAGCGGCGGACTGAGGACTCTTTTCATTATGCCCGAGGGATTGCTATTTTACGATCTTCCCGCAAAACCAAAATCGAAAGTCGACATGTCACTCTTCCATCATCATCTAAAAGATCTTGCAAAAAAGGGCATTCCGATAAATGCAAAGACGGTGCAGGAAGTATTAGCCCGCAACGGAATTAAAAAAGATATGGCCAAAGAGGTTGCTTAACAAATGATGTTGTCAAGAATCAAATGAAAACATAGGTGACATCACATAAGGATCAAAATGAAAAAATTTACTTTTGCAACGTCGTGTCTTGCCATGCTGATGATGGTTCTTCCTGTAACCGCTCAAATCAACCTTGTAAAAGACGATTCAATGAATCTCAATTTTTACGGTTTTTTTCAATTTGATGCCGCCTTTCAAAGCTTTATGATGAATTCGTATAACGCTCCGCGATATCCGCTTCCTCATACCGTTGAAAATGACGAGTCGACAACCAACTTTTCTGCGATGCACAGCCGCTTCGGTTTGCGATGGGATGGACCGGAAGTATATGATGGCACGATCATCAGAGGTGTCTTTGAGTGGGATCTCTTTGACCCTGCTGCAAGAAATCAAATGAGATTCAGGACACGCCTTGCTTATCTTGAACTCAGAGGAAAAGATTATTCAATAATTGCCGGACAGCACTGGGACATCTTTGCCGCCGGTCTTCCGTACACACTCATAACCAACGGTTTTTACTGGCAGACAGGTAATATAGGTTTTAGAAGGGCGCAGCTTCGTTACACAAGATTCTGGGAAAGAGGAGAATTGGCAATATCCGCGAGCGATCCCACTACAGACGAAGCAATAAAGAGCGGCATTCCGCTGCTAAGTGCAAGGTATGTTTACAAGTTAAGTAATAGGGGTAATGTTGGAATATCAACCACCTATGGCCGGGAAGACATTATTGAAGACAGCGTTCCAATATGGGGTGTATCGCTTGATGCAAGAATTCCTTTTACGGAAAGATTCACTCTTTTGGGAGAGGTTACGCACGGTCAGAACCTCAAACCTTTCCTGAGCAGATCCGGATTTTTCTATGATGCTGTTGATGATGAACACAAAGGTATGGGCACAATCGCAGGGTGGTTAGAGTTGCTGTATTCGGGTGAAAATGTTGATTTCTATTTCGGCTATGCAAGAGAAGATTTGACCGAAGAAGATCACCTCGCCGTCGGGGCTTTGGAAAATACCGGTGCAGCCTTTATAGGTCTGATACATAAACTCGGAAAGGGAGTGCACTACGGCGTTGAAGTGACCCACTTTGCCGGCACATACAAGGAAGCCGAAAATTCTGAATCAATACAGGTATTGTTTTCGGTACGGTATGTATTTTAGTTCAGCTAACGATTTTTACTGTGGACGTCCAATGTGTCTGCAGGAAATTCCCGATTATACAAATCTTTTAAAAGAATAATAGGTACGGACATGTCACAACTTCCAAAATATTTCGAGGAATTTAAGAAAAGGTTTCCGGATATATTTAATGCGTATGAAAAGCTCGGCGAATCTGTCCATACAATGGGTCCCCTGGACGAAAAGACTCGCGCCCTCATTAAGATTGGATTATCCACAGGTGCACAGCTTGAGGGTGCACTTCATTCGCATGTTCGCAAAGCTCTTGAAGCAGGTGTGACGAAGGAGGAGATCTACCATACAATTTTACTCGCTTTGCCGACGATTGGATTTCCACCCACGATGGCGGCAATGAGCTGGGCGGATGATATTCTGCAAGAAAAATGATTCGATATGCTGGCAGCAAACGATGTGACGGGGATTATACTTGCCGGAGGGAAAAGTAAAAGAATGGGGAAGGATAAATCCTTCCTTTCATACCGTGGTAAATTTTTTATAGATCGACTGCTCGACGCATTGAAAGACACCGCTGTTTCCGGAATACTCATCAGCGTTAATGAATTCGATGAATATGATTCCCTTCCTTTCCGGAAAATAAAAGATTCATTTGTGGATCACGGGCCCCTTGCCGGTATATATGAAGCTCTCACGGTGAGTCACAACAATCACATTCTGTGCGTTCCATGCGACATGCCGGTCATCGATTCGGCTGTACTAAATTCTATTCTTTCGGAATCAACACCGCATATTATAAACGTAACAGTTGTCGATCAAAACTTACATCCGCTCCTTGGCGTCTTTCCGAAAACAATTCTCCCGAATCTTGAGAATTATTTAAAGTCGGATCGAAAAAAGGTGTTTGATTTTATAACAGGAGTTGATTATAAACTTATCGATCTGTCAGCTTTCCGGAATAGGATTATTAATATCAATACCGAAGATGAGTACAGGTCTTTGATTAACACGTGTGCCGATGAATAAGAATATTCATGATATATGGCTGAAAGCCGCAGTAATAGGCGGATTGTGGGGAGCATCGGAAATCGTATTAGGCAGCTTTCTTCATAACCTGCGAATCCCCGAAATTGCCGGCAATATCCTTACCGCAATCGGCATTATACTCCTGATCGCCTCACACCACATTTGGCGGGAGCGGGGTATTATCTGGCGCGCCGGTTTAATCTGCGCTGCACTCAAACTACTCTCGCCAAGTCCGGTCATCATCGGTCCGATACTCGGTATCACTATGCAGGCATTTTTGGTATATGGTAGTATTTCGATATTCGGCAGCAATATAGTCGGTTACCTGGTCGGCGGAGGGTGCGCGATGATGTGGAATCTCGTACTGCGTATTCTTTACGCGCTTGTGGTCTTCGGCCGCACACTTATTGAATTGTATGAGAGTATTGTGGATACTTTTTTTGGCTATTTTCATCTGCCAGTATCAGGATTTTGGATACCGCTCATTGCTGCTTTCTTACTCTTTTTTATTTTTGGTTGTGCGGCAAGTGTAGTCGGGATGTATATCGGACGAAAATCGGTTCAATATAAAAATACAATCCAAATCGATTCGAACCGATCTATTGAGCATTTCCCGATTGCTTCTGCATCTAAAAGCAATAGTAGTTATTCATCGGTTAAAATCCTTTTTCATCTGTTATCAATCGGCGCCGCTTTATATCTCGTATACAGCAATCCGTTTACATTGGGAATAAGTGCACTATTTTTATATGCGGGAATCATATTCTTCACGGAGCGTAGTATTCTTGCACCAATCATATATAGGCCTGGCTTTTGGATTGGATTAATTATCTTAACAGCACTCACAGGCATATTTCTCGGCGAAAAAAATAACTCCGCTCTTATTTCTGCGGAAGGTTTTCAAATCGGTGTGGAGATGAGTATGCGGGCATTGTTCATCGTTATCGGATTCAGTGCGCTGAGCAGAGAACTGGGAAATCCTCATCTGCTGCAGTCGGCTTCCCGTCTCGGGCTCCACCGCTTTACCAATATAATGCAGGTTGTATTCAGTGTAGCACCGCATATGATCGCCGCACTGCCAAAGGGGACGCAATGGCGTAATCCGGTGCGCGTTCTGACAGGCATAATAAATGAGCTCGAAGATTGGTTGTCGGTAGTACGTCAACATCAAAAACGAGTGAATACGATTTATATTCTAAGCGGTAAACGTAACAGTGGTAAGAGTACGATTCTTGAGGGAGTAATCAACGGATTGCAGGATAAAGAGTTACGAATTGCAGGTATCAGTGCGCCGGCAATAATACAAAACGGTCGGAAAACTGGATTTTATGTTCAGGATATACGAACAGGCAAGAAAACTCTTCTCTGTAAACGTCGTTCCGAATCAATTCCCTCCTCACCACAATTGTTTGAATTTTTTGATAACGGACTCAATCTCGGAAAGCAGGCACTTTCACCTGACACAATAAAGGATGCCGATCTCATTATTATCGATGAAGTCGGTCCGTTTGAGCTGAAAGGAGAATGCTGGGCTGAAACAATCGAGCAAATTTTTAACAACTCAGAAAAACCGATGCTGTGGGTAGTTCGTAAGGGACTTGTTGATAAAGTGTGTATGTATTTTGGAGCCATGAATCGCCACGTTTTCGACATTGAGTTTCACAATACCGAGTCGATTGTCAGTGAAATTATAAAAAATATTAAACAAACCTGAATCCTTTTCTGCGTTTCTGCCTCCTTTGGCATAACAACCCCTACCATACCTTTTGCTTAGTAATGTAAAGCGCGTGATTTTAAGAGGATGCTAATTTGGAACAATTTTTGCTGTATATATGATCGATTACTCATATAGGAGGAGATCATGAACACAACAGCCGACTTTCAGGCTGAAATTTTATCTGCGGTAGCACATCCGAACCGGATACGTATCCTGGAAAAAATACGGTACGGTATCGCCTGCAATTGTGAGCTCGCGCCGGCGTTGGGATTGGAGCAATCGAACCTGTCCAGACACCTCAAAATCCTCGTAAATAGCGGTATTTTGCGGTCTTGGAAAGAGGGCTTGCGCACCAACTATGAGATCGCCGACAAACGCATATATAAACTGCTTGATATAGCTGCAGACATCGCTAAAGCAAAATTGGAAAAACAAACTGAAGTGTTTGCATAGTCGGGTATTATATTTTTTTATCAATCTATATGAGTATTTGCTCATATTCTCATAACTGAGAAAGCTCTCTACATAATAAGAAAAAGGGATGTTCTATATGATATTGGATTTATTGTACGCAGGATGGCTCTCTCTCGAAGACTACATCCTCGCTCACACATTAACATGCCTCGTTCCCGCGTTCTTGCTTGCAGGCGCGATGGTCACATTCGTAAATCGTGAAGCAATACTCGATCATCTCGGTGAACGTGCGAATCTATTGAAAGCATTTGCATTGGCTGCTGCCGCAAGTTTTCTCGTCGCCGCATGTTCGTGTACGGTTATTCCCGTCGCAAGCGGACTGTATTTTGCAGGTGCCGGGATAGGGGTTGCATTTATCATTTTATGGGTAGCACCTGCGGCGAACGTTCTTGCACTTGTGTATACCGGCAGTATTCTCGGCGCCGAGATGGTTATTGTCAGAATCATTGCCGCATTGCTCGTGGCGTTTGTAGTCGGTTTTGTGATGCGGGCTGCATTTGCACACGAACGAAGCGCAACACCGGCAATGCAGGATGACGCCGCACGGGTCGTCGGCGAAAATAAGAAGATCATTGCGGGAAAAAATCTCGGTTTGATAGGATTAATACTTCTCAGTCTGCTCGCACCAAATTATCTCGTACAGGAGGGACCTTATCTTCATAAAATATATGTATGGGGAGCAGGTACGCTGCTGGTTATCGGTTATGCCTTGAAATTCATCGCCCGCGATCTGATCGAGACATGGCTGCGGTAAACCTGGTGGTTTGTAAAAGTTATTTTCCCGCTTCTGCTGGCCGGTGTTTTTCTGGTGGGAATAATCGGAGCGATTCTTCCGGAGCAATGGGTTCAGGACTGGCTCGGCGGCAACAGCATGCTGGCATCGTTCCTTGCAACGCTCATCGGCGCGGTGAGTTACTTTGCAACAATGACCGAGGCGCCGTTTGTCGATACGTTGATGGGACTCGGAATGGGTGTAGGTCCGGCGCTTACGTTGCTGCTGGTCGGACCCGGTATTAGTTTACCGAACTGGTTAGCGATTGCACGAATTTTCGGCATCAAGAAGGCGCTCGTATACGTACCGACAATAATTGTACTCGGAACATTAGTCGGATGGTTCTTTGGTAATTTTATACTGTAACAACGTAAATAGAACACGGATAACACTGATCTAACAGAATTACACTGATTTAATCTGTGATTATCGGTTTAATCTGTGTCATCAGTGTTCCCTTTTAAAATACAAAGGAGGCAAATAATGAAAATCCAAGTAGCAGGACCCGGTTGTGCACGTTGTCAGCAAACAGAAAAAGTAATGATCAATGCAGCACAGGAACTCAATATTAATGCAGATATTTCTCATCTATATGATATACAGGATATGGTAAAATTGGGTGTACGCATTACGCCGGCAGTTCTTATCGACGGGAAGATCGTAATGGCCGGAAGGGTACCCTCAATAAAAGAAGCCAAGCAAATACTCCAACCGGTGGAATGATAGATATTAAATGGAATGATTAAGGTTGGTATTGAATCTATCAACCAATCATTCTATCAGCCATTCATTTTCAGGAAATGAGTATTAATCGACTTTAACATGGTAGAACTTCTCATTGTAGTTCTTATTTTCGTATTGTCCTTCATCTCCGGCATGCTCGGACTCGGGGTAGCGTTTATTGCTATTCCCGTGCTCGGGTTGTTCGGATTTGAATTGATCCACGTGATAATGCCGTGGGCATTATTATTGAACGGGTTAACGTCGATTGCCGCTGCGGTGAAATTTATGCAAAAGAAGATGGTGGATTACAAAACGGCAATACCGTTGCTTCTGATTACAACTGCCGTGGCACCGTTGGGAGTATACCTTCTCAGGTTTGTGGATGAAACGACGGTATGGTGGATTTTTATAGGAGTATTGATCTTTCTTGCCTATCGCATGGCATTTGTAAAACCGAAGAGTGAGAGCGACTT
>PWTU01000123.1 GCA_003562775.1 Ignavibacteriales bacterium | reverse complement strand
GCCGGGAAATAAACGAAGAGAACAAAATCCTCGGCTTCGATAATGCATATTACAACAATCTGAAATGGGATAATTCCCGGTCACGCATTGCATTCACGGCAACGGTACTTGATACGGCACATAACTATCGAACCCAGGATGCTTCAGTTATTATATGGGAAGCAGAGGATGATCATACCGAAACCGTTGTGAGTGCCGACCAGGTTCCCGACGGCTACCGCCTGCGTACAAATAACGAACTGAAATTTACCGACGACGGTCGGCGCTTATTCTACGGACTAATGCTCGATGAGATGGTTCGCCTCGATGAAAAGGAGGAAGAGAAGGATTCTCTTACGGCTGAAAATCTTTACGATCTCGATCTTATATTAAAAGATGTCGGTTCCGATGTATGGCACTGGGACGATCCTTTAATTAAAACCAATGAAAAGCAAACCTGGAATCAACGTAAAAAACACCTCTATAAAGCTGTCTATCACTTTGACGAAGAACGATCGGTCCAACTTGCAACAGAAAATCTTCCCGAAATCGCTGATACTCATAACCCAGACGTTGTGCTCGGAACATCCATACTTCCGTACCGTAAACTTATCACCTGGGACGGCACATATAACGATGTCTATCTCGTCGATCTGAATACCGGCGAACAGACTCTGCTGCTCAAAAAAATGCGCTTTACTCCTACCCTGTCTCCCGGCGGAAGATTCGTAGCATATTTCAACGGCGAAAACTGGTACTTATATAACACCGTAGACGGGAGTATAAAGAACCTCACATCGGATATTGATGTCCCTTTTGAAAACGAAGATAACGACCGACCGATGCCTTCATGGCCGTACGGTATCGCCGGGTGGACGGACGGCGACGATGCAGTATTGATTTATGATAAATATGACATCTGGCAATTTGACACACGATCCGGTAACGCCATTAAATTAACAGACGGCCGGGATGAGGAAAGAATATTCCGTATCCGCGATCTCGACCCCGAACGGGAGACTTTTGCTGCGAACGAAGAATTGTTATTGGAAATGTATCACGACCGGAATAAAAACTTCGGATTTTATCGCGGAAGAATCGGTCGTCAGGACGTTACACGGTTGCTTGAAGATGAGGTGAAGTATTCGTTTGTTGCCAAAGCAGAACACAGCGACCGGATATTGTTCACGGTCGAGCGATATGATAAATTCCCGAACTTATGGATAAGTCAAAACAATCTGTTTCGCAATGTGAGAAAAGTTACTCACCTGCACGACGATCTGACCGACCGTTTTGCATGGGGACATGCTGAATTAATTAGCTGGCTGAACGTGGATGGAAAAGAAGTACAGGGAGTTCTGATCTATCCGGGTAACTATGATCCTGAAAAACAATATCCCGTTTTAGTGTATTACTATGAGCGTTTCTCGCAACGGCTTCACGATTTCAACCATCCCTACACCAACCATCGTCCCGTTTTTGCCCAATATGCAAGCGACGGATATGCGGTATTCTTACCGGATGTTTGGTTCGACGTGCCGCTTCCGGGTTATTCGGCTACCAAAAATCTCGTCCCAGGTGTGCAGAAGTTGATCGGGATGGGTGTTGCCGATCCGGATGCGATTGGACTTCACGGTCACTCTTGGTCCGGATATCTGACGGCCCACGTGGTAACGCAGACGGATATTTTCGCAGCAGCAGTTGCCGGTGCTCCCGTTTCAAATATGACGAGTGCATATAGCGGCATCCGCTGGGGTACCGGGCTGGCGCGGCAATTCCAGTATGAACAAACACAGAGCCGCCTCGGAGTAAATATGTACGAAAATCGAAAACCATATATTGAAAATTCACCCGTATTCTTCGCCGAGAGAATTAATACACCGTTATTAATCCAATTCGGCGATAAGGACGAAGCAGTACCGTGGGAGCAAGGGATTGAATTATACCTGGCAATGCGAAGACTCGAGAAAGATGCGGTTTTCCTGCAGTATCACGATGAACCGCATCATCTCCGGAAATTTGCAAACCGGCTCGATTATGCTGTAAAGATGAAAGAATATTTCGATCATTATCTGCGGGGAATTCCGGCACCGGAGTGGATTACAGACGGTGTACCGTATCGGAGTGGGTTAGGTGGTACACCGTAGGATTGCTACACAAAACGTCACCGCAAAGGGCAAACTACTATATATAAATTAGATTAAATAAATAGCGATAACATATTAAAGCATAATAAATTATAGGTATGTGCATAAACTAATTTCTATGCTCTTCCATAAATATTTGTCATATGTTTTAATCTGCTTTCAACTTCTGTCGTAATTTCCTTATCGGTAAAACGCCATTCCCAGTTTCCGTTGGATGTTGCCGGCCTGTTCATTCTTGCCTCATTGCCAAGCGATAAGACATCCTGTAAAGGGATAATTATGGTGTTTGCAATGGACATCATTGCCATGCGGATAAATTCCCACGAAATCTCATCAGGGGATATTGTTTTACCGGTATAATCGAACAGGCGCTGCCTATCTGCCTCGCTTGCTTCCTTCTCAAACCATCCTCTAACGGTATTATTATCATGTGTACCGGTATATACGATACATTCCTTCACGTGATTATGAGGTATGTAGGGCCCCTTTTCCATCTTTTCGAAGAAAGCAAATAAGAGCACTTTCATCCCAGGAATTGCATATTTCGACATTACTTCACGTACATCCGGAGTGATAATCCCCAGATCCTCGGCAACGAGCGGTAAACTCGGAAATGTTTTACTGATGGTATTCATAAATTCAGTGACGGGTACATCTACCCACCTTCCATTCACCGCTGTTTTTTCGTGTGCTCCCACTTCCCAGTACGATACTAAACCTCTGAAATGATCGATGCGGAGCAGATTGAATTGCTTGAGATTGTGTCTAATGCGCTGCGACCACCAGTGGAATTCTGTTTCTAAGAGCTTATCCCAGTTAAAAACCGGATTACCCCATAATTGCCCGGTTGAGCTGAAAAGATCCGGCGGCACTCCCGCTACCGCGAAAGGTTTCTTATGTTCGTTTAGTTTAAATATTTCGGGATTTGTCCATACATCCGCGCTGTCGTAGTTCACATAAATCGGGATATCCCCAAACAATGTAATGTTATGATCGTTCGTATATGTTTTCAGTTTGTTCCACTGATTAAAAAACAGAAATTGATAAAACCTCTGCCTCGTTACTTCAAGTTCCAACTCGCTGTTTACCGTATCGAGCGCATGCTTCTGCCGGTCACGTAATTCCCATGGCCAATCACCCCATACTGCACCGTTGAATTTTTGTTTCAGTGCAACAAATAAAGCGTAATCATTGAGCCAGTATGATTCCTCTGAACAGAATTTTTCATATTCTGCCGGTTTTCTCGTTTTTGATGAAAACTGTTCGAATGCCGAGTTAAGTAATCCATACTTAAACGATGTTACATGATGATAATCGACGCGATTTTCTTTGAATGTTTCGTTATTCTTTAAATCCTTCCTTTTCAAAAATCCCGATTCGACAAGCATGTCCGGATTTATGAGTATCGGATTTCCGGCATAGGCGGAATTGCTGCTATAAGGTGAATTTGCGTGCGCCATATTCGTGGGATTAAGCGGAAGCAACTGCCACATACTCTGATCGGTACGCTTTAGAAAATCCACAAACGAATATGCCGACGGTCCGAGATCACCAATGCCGTATGGCGAAGGTAAGGATGTGATATGTAATAAAATGCCGCTGCTGCGTACTTTCATACTCTTTTTAATCCTTGCTTATAAGAAGTGCAACCGGATAGTTTGTTAATATATCTCCCACGAATACGCGTCCCCCTTTTGAAATTGTTTCACCCGTCAGAGCATTCCCCCATGCCCTGCGGCCAGGGGACGGTAAGTACACGGATGTATCCCCCCACACATTACGTCCGATCGGGAATGTATTTTCATTCACCAGTATTGTCGGCCACCGCGGCGCTATGGTGACAGCCCGTGTACTTTCACTCTCCCGCGAAAAAGCGATTATATGATTACGATACTTTCCTGTCACACGGAGTTGTGTATATTCCCCGTCAAGAAATACATCGGGATTCTCTTTACGCGCGGCAAGCGTTTTATATGTCAGCAACATTTTAATCCTGCCGTCTCTTGCGTTATCCCGCAAAATCGATAAATAATCGAACACATCCTCCCTGTTACTCCGATTTATAACCTCTTCGAGATATCGCTTCCGCAAATCAAAATCGACAGGCCTCCGGTTATCGGGATCGACCAGACTGAAATCCCACAATTCCGTTCCCTGATAGAAATCCGGAACTCCCGGTGCCGTCATTTTGATTAATGTCTGCGACAACGAATTGATAATGCCGTAATGCGCAATCCGTTCCACAAAAGGCATAAACTCCTGCAGAAACAGATTATGTTCCGAAGATGAAAGAATGTCATGTACGAACTCTTTTACCGCCTGTTCGTATTCCATATCGGGATCCGACCAGAACGAATGCACCTTTGCCTCGCGAAGCATTTTTTCCACATACTTTTCCAATCGTGAGCCAACATCCTGACGCTCCTTTTCATCAAACGGATACATACCGATAAGAGTCTGATACAACGTATACTCTTCGTTGCTGTCGGGGGCCGGTTTATCATGGATTATCTTTTTGAATTTTTTATTCACCGTACCCCATCGTTTCAGGTGGCGTTTCCATTCCCGGGGTATTTCCGAGAGCACGTTAATACGTGCACGTACATCCTCCCCCCGCTTTGTATCATGTGTCGATGATGCATTCATCGCGTGCGGTGAACGGTCTACCCGCGTAATACAGAAATCATGAAACTGATGCAGGGAGGTCCCGAACGACGCCGGATCGCCTCCCACTTCATTGAGTGAGATCAAACGGTTGAAAATATACAAACACGTATCTTCAAATCCCTTTGCCATTAACGGGCCGGTTAGCCGCTGAAATTTCATCACAAAGTCGATACAATCGTGTCGTTCTTCTTCAGTCAGTTCCTCGAAGAAATCAAGCAGGAGGAATTTTTCGATTAATTTTATTTCAGACTCATACGCGGGTTTTCCGGATTTGGCTTTCTGTACCGTCTCCTGAATAATTCTCTGATCCTCTTCGTCAACTTCCCAACTGCTGATGTATGTACGGTATACTGGAAAATACGCAAGTATTTCGACCATACCGTTCCGCAAGCCATTGAGTGTTATATCCCGTCCGTGACGGTATTTATTGGCAATACGTTTGAGTAAATGTGCGAGATTATCGAGATCGCCCGTGAGCTGTCGCTCGATAATAAGTTTTTTCTTATCATACAACAATTGTGAGAAGTTAATCTCACGACCGATAAAATCGAAATAGAGTTTTGTGAATTCCTTTTGTCGTTTTTTATGACAGTACAATCCGTTGACGTGATTCAAGAAATCGTAACCGGACGTACCCTGCACGGGCCAGCTTTCCGGTAAATGTTCGTCATACTCCATAATCTTCTCGACGACAATATACAGTTCGTCGGAAAGCGATCGTAACCGATGTAAATATTCTCCCGGATCGTACAGACCGTCGATATGATCTATACGCAATCCGTCTATTTTCCCCTCTTTTATCCACCCGGTTATCAATGAGTGTGTCTTTTTAAAAACGTCTTCATCCTGCACCCGTATCGATATAAGCTCGTTTATATTAAAAAACCTTTTATAATTTAACTCCTGGTTTGCAACCCGCCAAAACGATAAGCGGAAATTTTGCTGTGCCAATATTGAATCGAGCAGGGTAAATGATTTCGGGTCGTCTTTCCTTCCGTTAAATTCCTGTGTCGTAGCGTCGATATGTTTTTTTATAAGCGGGTTCGTGGAGTATAATTCCCAGATCATTTTTTTTACGAAATTGATCTGATTAATACGGTGCTCCGGTTCGGATGCAGCAGGCAGGTTTTTAACGACATATAACAATCCGAGATATTTTACATAATCCGGGTACTCTTCACCCATTTGTTTTTTCAAGTTGTCGATGTTATGATCGAGCAAAAACGGGTATGATTCAATCCGTAACGGATATCGGTGTTCATAATAATTGACGCTGAATCCCTCGGTATCATACGCCAGAAAGATCTCTCCGCTTTCGAGTGCTTCACCATACGGCTTTCCGAGAAACGGCGCCAGGATGCGGCCTCGCATGCTTTCATCGGGATGATTCCAGACGAGATCGAAATAATGGAAATATTGTGATGATCGACCGTTTTCCAGCACATCCATCAGCATCCTGTTATTGGCATCGAATGCCATATGGTTCGGAACGACATCCTGTATCCATCCGATCTCGTTCCGATGCAGAGTATCGATGAGTAAATTGAACTGCTTATCCGCCCCGAGTTCCGGGTTGAGCCTTGCCGGGTCAACTATGTCGTACCCGTGCTCGCTTCCCTTGCGCGCTTTAAAGACGGGCGAGGCGTAGACATGTGATATGCCCAGCGACGTAAGATAATCCACGATCTTCGAAGCATCATTAAATCCGAAACCCGGATTGAACTGAATCCGGTATGTTGCGCGAACCGGTTTCAACATTTTAATTTAACTCCCAGATGATCGCCGAGTGTATTGTACAATTCTATCCATCGTTTTGCTATATCGTTTCCCGCTTCCATTTCATTATTCATTTTCTGACAGGTTGATTTCCCGATCCGGTAATACACATTTTGAGCTTCCCAAAAATCCCAACTGCCGTTGAGACTTCGGAGCATACCGACCACGCTCTCGATGAGATCGAGCAATTCAACGTCTTCGGTGTTTTCCTGGAGAATCGACATTGAGGTGTTCACCCACCCGCTCACCTTATATCCGATCATAGAAAGATCAAGATCCACCTTCCATTTATTTGTTTCTTTAATAAGATTTTCCAGTTTTTGAAGATCGAGCTCTGTGTTGTCAAACACCTGTTGAATTTCGGTGTTGATCGTATATTCAATTGCCATCGCGAGCGGTTTCGGCACCGGTATATTTAATTCCCGAATATACGTAAGGGTAGAGTAGTTATTTTCATAGATTTGTTTGTAAAACGATTCGGCGGTCTGCAGCGGTTGTGTTAACAACTGACTTTTCTCAATAATCACCCGTTGATCGTCTTTAAATAAATGGCGTAATGAATAGGAGTGGTCGCCGAAATACTTTTCCATTAACCGAATCACCGAAGGTACATCCGCTTTTTCAAATGCTTCTTTCATTTCCCTGCACATTATATCGAATAGTCCGTTCTCCTTATACTCCAGCACACCGCCGAATATATTATAATCGCCCAGATGCACGGCCGCATATTCGATCGTTTTGTCGTTCAGTGTCAGTTCCGAAGTTATCGTAGCTTTTCCTAATGCGAGCTTTAGTTTCCCCGCTTCATGTCTTTCTGATGCCAGACTGTCTGCCGTGTAACAATAAATCGATGCAGAAGAAGGATACCGTTCAAATAGTGAAGTGACCGCATAATGTGCACCGACACGAAGAAGATCGACTTGCGAAGGTTTTACAAATTTTAAAAATATTTCTCTTCCGTCCTGAAAAACATTGCTTGGTGCAAGTTCAATCCGCCGGAGAAATTCGTTTTCAAGGTTTTTTTCACCCTTGTATTCGGCAATCTGCATCACCCGGGCTGCGTATTGCATAACCTGGGTTGTTTCAATACCGGAAATTTCGTCGAAGAACCAGCCGCAACTCGTGTACATTAACATCGCGTTTCGCTGCAGTTCCAGCAGACTTAATATTTGTTGTTTATCTTCTATCGAAAGTTCTTTTTGTATGTTGCGAGTTAAATATTCGTCGATATTTTCGCGGGAGCGATCGAGTATTACATCGATGTATTTATCGCGGATGTTCCATGGATCTTCAACATATTGAGCCATTCGATGTTCGTAATACGGTATCATCGCATCGCGCAGCCAGTCGAGCGAATCCCGCAGCGGTTTTCTCCATTCCTGATGCCAGCCCTGGTGCATGCCCGAGTGACATCCGCAGTTTTCTTTCCATCTGCCGATGCCGTGGATACAACTCCACGATGAATTTTCCACTATTTCCACTTCATACATCGGTGGAAATTTACTTAAATATGCCGGATAAATAATTGTGGTAACATCGTCGCGCTCCTGAATATAATACAGACAATATGTGAGCGCCATCTCACCATGACGATGATGATGACCGTATGTTTCACCATCTGTCGCAATATGTACAAGTTGCGGCTGGTCCGTATCATTGATGCTCGAGATCAATCGGTTTGCGAAATTTTCCCCGTTATAGAGAAGTCCACCGAATGCAATATCCTGTGAAATCGGTCCGTCATAAAAAAATAGATTTATCGTTTTGCCCGATGGGAGTTTGCACAGATACGGCATTGTCGGATCGATCCGTCCCCCGGATACATCCTGCCAGCGTCCGCCCCGACCGATCTTCCGGACACGCTGTGCCTGGTGAGGAGCAAGTATCGTGAATTTAATTCCTTCTGCCGCGAGTACATCAAGTGTCTCGGTATCGACGGCAGTTTCCGGGAGCCACATCCCTTCGGGATACCGTCCAAACCGTTTCTCAAAATCACGGATACCCCATCTGACCTGCGTCACCTTATCCCGTAAATTAGCAAGCGGCATTATCATATGATTGTAAACCTGCGCCAATGCCGAGCCGTGTCCCGAATACCGCTCCATACTCAATTTATCTGCTTCGATGATCGCGCTGTACACTTCGGGTCTGTGCACCTCAAGCCAGGATAATAACGTCGGACCGAAATTAAAACTTATCTGGGAATAATTGTTGACGATATTTATTATCTGACCGTCGTCCGATAATATCCGCGATGCCATATTCGGTGCGTAGCATTCGGTCGTGATTCGGTCATTCCAGTCGTGGAACGGATACGCGGAGTCCTGCTGCTCGACGTACTCGAGCCAGGCATTCTCACGCGGCGGTTGATAAAAATGACCGTGGATACAAATATATTTATTCATTAATGCTATTTCGAATTTACTACTATAATTTTTTCAAACACATTGTCGCCGTGCCGGGTTTGGTCCCCGTTGCCTGCTACCGCGGCTACATGAAAATAAACAGTATCCGCTTTTTCAGAAGCGGGTGCTTTCCAGAGAAGATGCCAGATATTTATATCTTCAGATACCAGTGATGTACCATCATACGTATGATGGACGTATTGTACGTTCCGATGTTCGGTTACCGTAACCCGTTGTTCAGTTGTTATAAAACTGCCGGCTTGTATTCCGTTTGCATTACGTGCTGCCAATTGAAAACCTGCATTCGACATTACAGGGTACTCTATAACGACCGATAGCTCATATTCTTTTTCACTCTCGAATCGTTCGGGTAGATTCTGCATGGTTACTTTACCACGAGGTGAGTTCAATGGCCCGTCAAAATGGCAGGAATAACAGCTTTCTTCCCCAAATCCACCCGTTAAGGCAGGTAATATATGTTCCAGTTCGACTGCCGATTCGACCCGACCGGTTGTCGTATAGAACAACAGCATGATCACGAAAAAAATACCGGTGCCAAGTACCTGAAATCGTTTATTCATAGATTGTTCACGCTCCTTAGCAAAACAAAACTAAAACCATCAACCGTAAGATCATCTTCAGGGTGGATGATGTCATCTGTAGTTTTACTTTCTCCGCCCCATTCTCTCGCGGCAGAGTTAATAAATATCCGCCATTTATTCCGGTTCGCCATCGTCTTTACGGTTACCGGTTCCCTCTTCGTATTAAATACAATTAATGTTTGATCTTCCTGTTTCCAGCGGTGTATGACGAGCACCCGGTCATTCTCAAAGCCGAATACATCGAGATTATCTTTGTTTAATATGCTGAGAGCTGGAATCTCACGCCGTAATGTAAGCAATTTTTTATAAAAATTTAACAGAATCTTATGATGTCCATGATTTTTTTTCGCATGATCGAGTCTTGACCGCTCGAATGTCTTTTCGTCCTGCGGATCGGGGGCTTCACCCCGTGCGTGAAATTCACTGAATTCCTCACGCCTCCCCTTTCGCACCGCTTCGACAAGATCGGGATCGGAATGACTTACAAAATACAGAAAAGGATTATCTTCTCCGTACTCTTCACCCATAAAGATAAGGGGGATGTACGGGGACGTCAGCATCAATCCGGCTATGAGTTTTAATTTATCGAACGTAACAAGCGTCGTAAGACGTTCACCCATCATTCTGTTTCCAACCTGATCATGATTTTGCGTACAGATTACAAATTGCTCTGCCGGCCGCTCACGGGAAGAGTTTCCGTGAGACCGGAGACGGAATTCCGAATATTTTCCGTCATACACGAACCCCTCATGCAACGCTTTCGCAAGATGATCCACACCTCCGAAATCTTTGTAGTACCCGGATTTTTCACCGGTAAATAACGCGTGTACCGAGTGATGAAAATCATCGCTCCACTGAGCATCGAGTCCGTAGCCGCCGAGCTCGATTGGCTTGATAATGCGAGTATCGTTTAGGTCGCTTTCGGCTATGAGATAGAATTTCCTCTTATGTTTTCTCGAGCACGCTTCGGTCCGTTCGGCGAGACACTGGAGAACATGTTTCGCACTCATATCGTATATTGCATGAACTGCATCCAGCCGGAGCGCATCGAAGTGAAATTTCTCGAACCAATAAATGGCATTATCGATAAAATATTTCTTTACTTCGTCGCTGTGTTCATCGTCGAAGTTTATGGCTTCTCCCCAGGGCGTGGAGTATTTTCCGGTAAAATATATTCCGAAGTCGCGCAGATAGTTTCCTTCCGGACCGAGGTGATTGTATACTACATCGAGGATTACGGCCAATCCTCTTTTATGACATTCATTAATTAATTGTTTTAAGTCGTCGGGAGTCCCATACGAGTTTTGCACAGCATACGGATACACACCATCGTATCCCCAGTTGCGGGCGCCCGGAAATTGCGAGACAGGCATCAGTTCAATTGCAGTGATCCCGAGGTCGATCAGTTCGTCGAGATTCGGATTGATCGCCCTGAACGTTCCCCCGGGTGTAAACGTCCCGACATGAAGTTCATAAATAACAAATTCGGAAATATCACGTCCACGCCAGGCATCGTCTTCCCATGAAAAGGTTGAGTGATCGATAACCTGCGACGGCTTATGCACTCCTTCGGGTTGAAAGTGTGAAGCGGGATCGGGACGAAGCGTATCGCGGTCGAGAACATACATATATGTAGCACCGGGATATACATTCTCAACGTCGGCTCTCCAGTATCCCCGGCCGGTGCGGTGCATAGGTATTGTTTTTTCTTCGGGAGTAAAAATCCTCACTTCTACGATTTCAACACGCGGCGCCCACACCGTAAAGGTACAGCGTCCGTCTCCCCGGTACACAACCCCAGGTTCCATAACTATTCGCCCTTTATTTTAAACATCGATACAGACAGGGGTGGTAATACGAGATTGAGGGACTGATAATGGCCATGAGCCGGAACGGGCGTTGTATCGAGTCCGCCGTTATTTCCTTTGTCGCTGCCGCCGTAATACGACGAATCGCTGTTAAAAATTTCCTGCCAGTACCCCGCTCGCGGTACACCGAGCCGGTAATTTTCCCGGTAGACCGGTGTCAGGTTGCACACGACGAAGATCATATCGTTCGTGGTTTTACCCTTACGTATAAAACTTACGATGCTGTTTTCCCAGTCGGTAAGATCGACCCATTCAAACCCCTGCGGTTCGAAATCGATCTCATGGAGACACGGTTCGGATTTGTACAAAGCATTTAGATCTTTCATCATTTGTTTGACGCCCTGGTGCGGAAAATACTGAAGCAGATGCCAGTCGATACTCGAGTCATGCTGCCATTCATCCCATTGCCCGATTTCGGATCCCATGAAAAGTAATTTTTTCCCGGGATGGGCATACATGTATGCGAGCAGCGTCCGTAGATTTGCAAACTTCTGCCATTCGTCGCCCGGCATTTTTCGCAACAACGCTCCTTTCCCGTGAACCACCTCATCGTGTGAGATAGGAAGCATGAAATTTTCATTAAATGCGTAAATCAAACTAAAAGTCAAAGAATGATGTTGAAATTTACGATGAATAGGATCCTTCGAAAAATAATCCAGCGTATCGTGCATCCATCCCATATTCCATTTCATGCCGAATCCGAGTCCTCCCACGTACACAGGCCTTGACACCATCGGCCATGCAGTCGATTCTTCCGCAATTGTCTGTGTGTCGGGATAATTTTCATATACGACTTCGTTGAAACGTTTCAGTAACGAGATTGCACCGAGATTTTCATTACCGCCGTATTCATTGGGTATCCACTCCCCCTCTTCGCGGGAGTAGTTTAAATACAGCATCGACGCAACGGCATCGACGCGGAGTCCGTCGATATGATACTTATCGAGCCAGTACAAAGCACTGCTGATCAGAAATGAGCGTACCTCATTACGATCGTAATTAAATATGTAACTGTTCCAGTCGGGATGAAACCCTTTCCGAGGATCCTGATGCTCATACAAATGCGTTCCGTCGAAATAAGTGAGTCCGTGCTCGTCACTCGGGAAATGCGACGGTACCCAATCGAGTATTACCCCGATACCGTTCTGATGCAAATAATCCACCAGATACATAAAATCCTGCGGCGTTCCGAACCTGCTCGTCGGTGCAAAGTAGCCGGTTATCTGATACCCCCATGAACCGCCGAAGGGATGTTCCATTACCGGCATGAACTCGACATGTGTGAAACCAAGTTCTTTGACGTATCCGGCGAGTTTCGGAGCGAGCTCGCGATAACTTAATGAGCGGTTTCCGTCTTCGGGAATCCGCATCCACGATCCAAGATGAACTTCGTAAATCGAAATGGGAGATTCGAGCGAGTTATTTCGATGACGGTTTCGCATCCATTCGTCGTCGTTCCATGAATATTCAAGATCCCAGATGATCGATCCCGTTTTGGGGGGAGTCTCACAATGCACCGCATACGGATCGCTGCGCATCGTACGGTACATATTGAACCGGGAATTGATATTGTATTTATAAATGGTCCCCTTTTTCAATCCGGGAATGAATCCTTCCCATATACCAGATTCATCCTCACGCGCTTTTAGATGATGTGAGTTTGGGTTCCACCCGTTAAAATCTCCGATAATCGAAACGGATTCCGCATTCGGCGCCCAGACGGCAAAAAATGTCCCTTCCACCCCTTCGTGGGTAACAATGTGCGAACCGAGTTTGTCATATAATTTATAATGACTCGCTTCTTTGTATAAGTAAATATCGTGATCGGTAATCAACGAAAAATGATTTTGCACCGTATTCTGGTTCATATCTTTTTTAGTTGTTGGCTTTCTTCCTGTTGTTTTCTTTTTAGTCGTTTTTACTTCTTTGTTAGGGTCTTTCTTTCTCGACATATCTTATTCCTCCAATAAATCCATAATTCCCTTAATAGGGATTTTTACCCAATCGGGCCGGTATTTCATTTCATACCCTAATTCATAAATCGCCTTTTCAAGCGTATACGAACGGAGCAATATCTCAAAGTCAGCGACATTCTCCGGATTAAAACCCGAATTTCTCGTCGTATTAAGATACGATTTTAAAAAGGCACTTGCTACAACCCTAAACCATAGCTCTATCCAGGGCTCGAGCGTTTCGGCATCTTCGGGACGGACCGAAAGATGATTAAATAATCCCACATGAGCGGCGTAATGGAACGACCGTATCATTCCCGCCACATCGACAACCGGAGATCGTTTTAATCGCCGTTCACTTAATGAGCGTGCCGGTTCTCCTTCAAAATCGATTATCACAAAGTCCTTACCGGTATACAAAACCTGACCGAGGTGATAATCTCCATGAATGCGGATTTTCTTTGCGTTAAGTTTTTTCTTATAAATTTCTCTGAACTTCGATGTTATTCTTTTCTCTTTATTCAAAATGCTTTCAGCTTTTTCCTGTAAATCATCCGGCAGTTTTTTCAGATTCTTGCGTGCCATCTGGAAAACACGGCGCGTATGACTCTGTAACGATTGGAAGACAGAGCGTTGGTAAAGTAACGAGAATTCCTCGGGAGCAAAATCTTTGTCATCATATTCAGTAGAAAACGCATTGTGCATCTGACCGGTTCGTTCTCCGAGAATCGCGGCACGCTCGGGATATATTCCGCCGACCATCTCGTCAAGAACTGGCGGCAGGTTTTCAATATTTATATTTGTTAATGTGGCAGGAACTTGCGGTATTTCCTCGATCTTTCCGCTGCTTTCAAGAACCCGCTCTATATACCGGCTCAATGTATCCATCGTGTACTGCCATGCATCCCCCTCATTTTGGACATACCCAAACAGAGTTCCTATTACAATTGGATCTGCCTTTCCCCGTTTGTATTCAAGTGCACCAAGAAACGGAGGTGCAGACTCAAACGGCGTACGCTCGGTTAAAAACCTTGATAGTTCAAGATCCGGATTGACTCCTTCATCTAACTGCCTGTAAAATTTAAGAAATAGCTTATCTCCATAAAGTATTGCCGTATTGCTTTGATCGGCACGAAGTACCTGCGATTCTTCGGGGATTTCAGTTCGGGGAATATGTCTGTTAAACAATCTTCCGGGATATGCCGTTAACTCACCTTTGAATCCTTTGAATTTATTCTTCCGGGTTATCATGGATAAAAGATTCATCCGGAAGGATTCAGTATATGCCGCATCGAAAAGTATCCCCTCTCCCGACGATGTGTTGAGGCGACAGATTACGCTTTGCGGATGCTCCGTCACTATTTGATTTACTTCTTCATCGTTCGAGGAAAATGATACCGGTAATGTATAAATCTCAGGCAGCCCCTCCGTGTATTGAACTTCCACAAGAAGCAGCAGTGAAGTCGGCGATCCTTTGCGGCCTAATTGCACCGCTTCGATGATATCGACCTGCTGCATTTTCCGGGCTTTCCCTCCAAACCATCGGGACTTCTGCAGATACGGCGGAAGCATGTTTCGTGCAAACCTGGACCGTGTACGGCCGTCTGTGATCGAATCCCACCGTTTCGGTGCGGTGAATTCGGCGATGCCGTCGTCTCCCGACATATCGATCGCCTCGGGTTCTTTATGCAGCGCAAACCAGAAATAGCCGTGGGATGATAACGTGAGACCGTACCCGGAATCTCTGATTGGAGGAAACTGATTCCGGCTGAACACTTCTTCGGGTACGTATCCTTCGAACTGCGGCAGCTCGAGTTCGACGTGCTGCGAATGTCTCGACATATTGACCACTACAAGAATATGCTCATCTTCAAAGCTCCGGATAAACGCAAGTATCTTCGGATTATCCGGCATTAGAAATTCTATTGTACCCCGCCCGAACACTTTATACATTTTTCTCATACTGATAAACCGCTTCATCCACCAGAGAAGCGACGATTGGCTCCGTTCGTTCGTCTCGACATTTATCGCCTCATAGTGATAATCGGGGTCGATGATTACCGGCAAAAACAATTGTTGAGGATTCGTTTTCGAAAAACCTCCGTTCCTGTCGGGTGACCACTGCATCGGCGTACGAACTCCGTTACGGTCGCCGAGATAGTAATTATCCCCCATACCGATCTCATCGCCGTAATAAATGACCGGTGTTCCGGGCATAGAGAAAAGAAGCACGTTCATAAGTTCGATTTTCCGCCGGTTATTTTCCAGAAGCGGAGCAAGCCGGCGCCGGATGCCGAGATTTATTCGCGCGCTCGTGTCTTTGGCATAAACACGGTACATATAGTCGCGCTCTTCATCAGTTACCATTTCCAATGTCAACTCGTCATGATTACGAAGAAACAACGCCCATTGGCAATTTTCGGGGATTTCCGGAGTTTGATCGAGTATATCAATAATCGGGAACCGGTCTTCGAGCCGAATTGCCATAAACATCCGCGGCATAAGCGGGAAATGAAATGCCATATGGCATATATCTCCGTTTCCGAAATATGCCACCGCATCTTCAGGCCATTGATTTGCCTCGGCAAGAAGCATTTTATCCTGAAATTTATCATCGACATGTTTTCTTAGCTTTCTCAAATAATCATACGTTTCCGGGAGATTTTCGCAATTACTCCCTTCCCGTTCAAAAAGATACGGGATTGCATCGAGACGCAGTCCGTCAACCCCCATCTCCAACCAGTAATCCATCACTTTAAAAATTGCTTCCTGAACCCTTGGATTATCGAAATTTAAGTCGGGTTGATGAGAGTAAAATCTATGCCAATAATATGAATGAGCGACCGGATCCCATGCCCAGTTCGAAGATTCGAAATCTTTAAAGATAATACGTGCATCCCGGAATTTTTCCGGTGTATCGCTCCAGACATAGAAATCCCTCCAGGGAGACCCCGGTTTTGCTCTCCGCGATTTTTGAAACCATTCGTGCTGATCCGAGGTATGATTAATAACAAGCTCGGTGATGACGCGCAGACCCCGTTTATGCGCCTCGCGCAAAAATGTCTTAAAATCTCGCATAGTTCCGTAATCGGGGTGAATATTGTAGTAATCTGCAATGTCGTAGCCGTCATCCCGAAGCGGCGAAGGATAAAACGGAAGCAACCAGATCGCGGTAACGCCAAGATCCTCAAGATAATCAAGCCGTTGCGTTAATCCCTTAAAATCACCGATGCCGTCTCCATCGCTGTCCTGGAACGCCTTGACGTGCAGTTCATATATAATCGCATCTTTGAACCATAATGGTTCAGGCGTCAACTGTATATTTTTCATAATGTTTGACTATTTAAATATTTCATATGCTACCAAGACACAAAGGCACAAAGATTTTTTAGTTGTATCTTGGTGTCTTTGTGACTTGTAAATCACATAAAATAATCGAAATCGGTTTCTTTTTTCAATCTGCCGTGCACACGGAATATATGTGCAGGAACAATGTGCGGATTCAACTCGACATAATTGGTTTCACCTTTCCATATATATTTCGAATCGCCGATAAGATCGTGAACCATAAACGGTTGATCGGGGTCGATTCCGAGTTTCTCAAGCGGCATCTGTACAAAACCGGATTGAGTATGGTGGGGATCCATATTTACCACAACAAGAATAATGTTTGACAATCCATTTGTAGTTTTAACGTAAGAAAGCATCAAATCGTTCTCAATTTCACAAAAATCGAGATTATTGGTGAATTGGAGCGCCGGATTATCTTTTCTGATCTTATTTATTCTCGTGATGAAATCTTTCAGATTCCCGGGAGCATCCCAATCCCAATGTTTTATCTCGTATTTTTCCGAGTAATAGTATTCCTCTTTACCCGGCACTGCTTCCTGGATGCAAAGTTCGAATGCCGGTCCGTATATACCATAATTCGATGAGAGCGTTGCGGCAAGCACGAGACGTTTCATAAATTCCTGCCTGCCGTCGAATTGCAGATGTTGCGGAAGGATATCGGGTGTATTCGGCCAGAAATTCGGCCGAAAATACTCGCGCACTTCGGATTTTGTGAGTTCGGTAAGGTAATCAATGAACTCCTGCTTCGTATTACGCCACGTGAAATATGTATATGACTGATTAAAACCGATTTTCGCAAGCTTATACATTACCTTCGGACGCGTAAATGCTTCCGATAAAAATATTGCCTCGGGATATTTATCGCGCATGTCCCCGATCATCCACTCCCAGAATGCAAATGTTTTTGTATGCGGATTATCGACTCGGAAGATCTTAACCCCCTTATCTATCCAGAACTCAACAATACTTTTTAATTCTTCCCATAACTCTTTCCACTGTTCCGTTTCAAAATTGAGCGGATAAATATCCTGATATTTCTTGGGTGGATTCTCAGCGTATTGGATGCTTCCATCCGGCCGGTTTTTAAACCATTCCGGATGTTCTTTAACGTATGGATGGTCGGGGGTACATTGATATGCGAGATCGAGGGCTATCTCCAATCCATGTTCTTGTGTCTTTTTAACGAGACTTAAAAAATCGTCCATTGAGCCAAGTTCAGGATGTATCGATTTATGTCCCCCTTCGTCCGAACCAATAGCCCAGGGGCTTCCCGGATCGCCGGGTTCACATACGACGGAATTGTTTTTTCCTTTTCGGTTGATCTTCCCGATTGGGTGAATTGGCGGCAGATAGAGGACATCGAATCCCATCCGGGATATTTCAGGGAGAAGTGCCTCAAGATCTTTGAACGTACCATGCTTTCCGGTTTCGGGAGCACAGGAGCGCGGAAAGCGTTCATACCAGGAGCTGAACAATGCTTTCTTGCGGTCAACTTGAACCGCCAGCTCTTTAGCATATCTTGATGATAGAGAACGATCCGGATACCGGTATACCAGATTGACGAATTCCGGTTCATTTGCGAGCGCTACCGCTGCGTCTGGATCCTCGGTGTTGCTTACAATCTCGTAGTACTCTTGTAATTTCTTCCGGTCCCCCCCTTTTGCCTTGTTCATAGCCAGCTCGACTTCTTTTGCTCCAATCAGTAAATCCACCGAAATATCCTGTCCGGCATCGTATTTCTTTTTAATATCACCGAGCCATGTTTTAAAATGATCTATCCATCCCTCTATACAATACACATAGTCGGAAAGTTCTTCAACGATAAACTCTCCCCGCCGGCGATCATTTTTAATGAACTCCATCGGCGATTCGTTCCATTTCCGGTCTCCCGCTTTTTTGTACAACAACGAAGCCGAAACGGAATCATGCCCGTCGCCAAATACATCCGCTTCCACAACTACCGTTTCACCCACAACTCTTTTAATCGGATATTGACCGCAGTCAATTTCAGGATACACATTTTCAATAACAACGCGATTACGACCGTATTTATTCATAGGTTAAAGCCACACCATTAATTATTTTCGCCACCAAAACACAAAAAACACCAATTTATTTTTAAAACAAAAAAGAAATCCCACAGATTTTTTGTACGTATGTTTTCTGTGGGATATTAGTTCTGTGAAAGGACATTTTTTATAATTTGTCATATTTCGGCGGCTCTTTCTCGGACACCTTTGCCATCACACGTTCAAACTCTTCTCTGCGCCCACGACGTGCACGTTCTCCAAGGTAATCTTCGGTCATCAAAGCCGATAATTTTTCCGCTACTGCTGTGGCAACAAATTGATCTATCGAAACGCCCTCTTTCTCTGCAATTTCATTTAACTGATTATATAGCGATTGTGGAATATTTATTTGGATTTTACTCATGGTAATTCTCTGATAATTTTTAAAAATTCCTTTGATGTTACCACCTTAACACCAAAGCGTTCTATACTTTTAAAATGCTTCTTATTGTATGTTATAATGTAATCACATCTCCCAGCGACTGCAAGTTCCAATATAAAATCATCTTTAGTATCTTTTAATTGAGGCCGCCATAAAAAAAATATTTTTCGACGTATAGCAATTGAAGCCAGATAATCCAAAAAATCTTCTATGTCTTTATATGTCAACCCTAATTTTTCCGCTTCACGTTTAAGTACATACTCATATTCGAGCATTAATGCAACTGATACATTCAGTTGAAACTTTCCGCTGTTGGTCAACTTTAACAGCTTATACGAAGCGCCTTTCCTTGAACTCAGTGCTGTTAACAATACGTTTGTATCGATGACTACCCGTTTAATTTCCACAATAGATATGATAGACAAAATCAGTAAAAATCGCAACAATTTTGGATAATTCCGGAAGAGTTCAAACCCTCAATAGATGGTTTCCCCCAGGAAATTAGTTCTGTAGTGTGAGCCTTTGTTGCCAAAAGGCAGGCGGCGGCAATCGATTAATCTCCAATTAAAATTCGTCCCATTGTTTATAAAAGCTACGGCCGCTTGAGATCCGGCCAGATCGCCCGTAATTCCACCTTCGGCCGTCTACATACATAGATTGAAACATTCTGTTCCTCTGATACTGCAAATTCGTGAGTTACCTGCGTCTTTAGTTGTATTTGTTCATATAGATGTTCAAGCAGTGACGGAGACACCCCGACGGCAATAGCGATTTCTGCTGCAATTCGTTTTTCCGTCTCCATAAGAGATTCAAAAAAAAAACCGCACCCCCTGCCATAAGAACCGGGTACATGGGGTCTAAATAGAAAGGTTTTCCGCCGATAATCAAGAAGATGAATTGAGTTGATGTTACAAATAGTTTAATGATGCTAAATTATTAGTTTATAGTGTCGGTTCAACTGCCGCTGCGTCGATTTCTACTCGCGCCACTTCCAAGCCGGAACGGCGAACGTTTGTTATTGCCGTCGAAATTGCATCCTCAAGTGAGGCTGCCTCTCGATG
>PWTU01000397.1 GCA_003562775.1 Ignavibacteriales bacterium | reverse complement strand
TGGAGATCCGGTGATCGAAATTCGTCCGCAGATTGAGCCGCTCAAATTTATCCGGCATCAAATGCGATTCGGTGTCTTCATACCCTGCCGAAATATAGAACCGGGTAGTTTGATCGCCGCCGGAAGCCGAGATTGAATATTTCTGCGTCGCCCCGGTATGGGTAATAACATCTTCATACCAGTTTGTATTTGCCAACGGACCCACAGGGCGCTCGGCAAAAGGCAAAGCCATATCTTCCGATGTCCAGACAGGTGTTCCGAAGAAACTTCGGAACCAGTTCTCCTGCCACTCACGGGCCGCTTCGTGCGACGGGAATTGACCAAGGTTAACCCGTGCATCCGCCATATAATCCAAATACTGATCGGTGTTTAAATAGTCTACAGTCTTCAAAGGGATTCTTCCGCCCCGTTCAACACGAGCCGATATCTGAGTTCTCCCTTCGAGCCCGCGTTTCGTAGTAATCATAACCACACCGGCAGCCGCTTGCGAACCATAAATTGCCGCCGCCGCTTGATCTTTCAATACCTCTATCGACTCGATATCGCTTGGATTGATCGAGTTTAACGGCGACTGGCTTGCATATATCGACAACTGACTTTGCGATATCTGGACACCGTCGACAATGTACAGAGGTTCCGATGCAGCGTTTATCGAGCCCTGACCGCGCACCTGAACGCGAAACGCGCCGCCCGGGTTACCCGAAACCGATTGCACCTGCACACCTGCGGCGCGGCCCTGCAGAAGTCCTTCAACGTTCTGAAGCGGTATGTCCTGAATCTCGCGCGCCTGAATTGTCGTAATCGCCGCGGTCAATTCACGCTTCGGAGTCGTCGCATAGCCGGTCACCACCATCTCATCGAACCGGATCGCCGCGACACGCATCTCCACATCGAGATCAGCGGTTATACCGGCGCCAACCTCAACGGTTAGCGTTTGGGTTTGATAACCGACAAAGGATATTCTCACTGCGTATGTGCCTGCAGGTACATTGGCAATCGTATAATTGCCTTCTCTGTCTGAGACGTCGCCTCTGTTGACTTCGGGAAGAAAAATATGCGCACCGGGAAGCGGTTGCCCGGTTTCAGCGTCAGTTATTAAACCACTAATTGCGCCCGGCTGTGCAAACGCAAACTGGGTCAATAACAAAAATACACCTATAGTGTATAGTATTATTTTGAACATATATAACCTCACTTTATATGTGATTTTTTGTGATTGAACGATGGGTTATTTGTTAAGTATTTAGACTTTTTTTGCAAACTTGCAAATATAATTATGCTTAATTTTAGTACTTTTTGTTAATTTTTGCTTAAGCAAGCTATACTATATAGATACGTGAAATGCTAAAATCCCCTATACCGGCAGAAATTTATTCTAAATCCCCCCACACAATACACCGAAAACCAATCGTGCTTTTATTGCTATATAAAAAAAGACCCGAAATACTTTTATTTTCGCTTAACGGGTCGAGTGAGCATTCTCGCCAACGGGTAAAATAAATTCTTTCCGCGGTTGTTAAAACGGTATGCAATGTCTTTTATGTAGAGATGATAATGAGATATGCCTATGCCCTGATAATTTCGCAACTGGTCGTTAAAATATTTCCAGAACCTTTGAACTTTTGTCGTTAATTTATGATATTTTTTGTGTTCCATCACACCCGGAATCGCGAGATATGAACCACTTACCGGAATTTCCACAACACAAAAATTCCGGACGGTGCACAATAAAGTCGAGATACTTTGAACATATTTTTTATGTATATTCAACCCGGTCCGTTCTTCATCGGTGACGGGAAACGTGTAAACGATCCCGTTGATCGCGATGACGCCGAATAATGCATATTTTTTCCCGCTTCCCCACGGTTTATTAAAATCCAGAGAAAAATAAGATTGTAACGATTCTTTGAGTTCGGGTTTTGCATCGAGCGCATCGAAGAACGACTGAGCCGAATGATCGTATATTGCTCTTCTAAAAAGTGTATATGCCTTATATGCAGTTTTTATCGATATAGTGAGGTAATCACGGCAGCAATATACCGGTATGCCGAGTGAGAAAAGATATAAAAGATGTGCAATATCGGTGATCGGTATATTTAATTGACCGAGGTATGTTCCGGTAAAATCGCCGAACGTTAATCCGCATTCTTTACACCGTAGACGTCCGGTCCCGAGTATATATATTGTGCGGCTGTTACACCGGATGCATTGTCTTTTCTCATCAGGCCAGCGAAGTTTTTTAAAAAAATCCGCTCCCCCGGGGAAAAAAGTAATGAACGAAGATTTTTTGGAGGCCGGCATAGTCTTGAGACTACAAAAAAATTAAACATATTACAATCAATACCTAATCGATTTCAATCTCACCGTCAATCGCTTCAAAATTACCCGATATAAACAACTCGACCGTATCTTCCGGTTCTTCTTCATAATACCCGGTTGCAATAAAACTAAACCACCCCTTTAATATGTCATCATCGAATTCCTCGAAATAAACGTCCCCTGTTCTTGAATAAAAACGGTCGGAGTAATCGGCTTGCACGTGGTTGAAAAATGCCCCGATAAATTCACCATCATCGGTATACGTCATAAAATCCGTATCTTCATCTTCGAATTGAATTATATCGTATACAACACCCGTTTCCAACACATTTAGTTTGCCATTGAGTTGGGCGGCCGGCGTTATCGAGACAAAATGCAGCACCAACCCACGCTCGCCGGTTTCAGGATGCAAGTACTGACCGTAGATTGCAGCACCTGATATACTCTCGGTAAATGCGCCGGTAATATCAAATGTAAACCAGCCCTGCTGCTCATCCGGCGGATCGTCATTCACGGATAGATCGCAATGTACAAAATATATTGCTATAAACAAAAGTAATATAATGAGTGTTCTCTGAGTATTCATATTATTCACAGCTCCGGCGCCGGATATAGGTTTCATTAAAATACCGCCCCGCAACTGTGTGCGGAGCGGTATGTATAGGTATCCGGATTTATATCATTACAAACTTATAAATTCGGATTCGAGTCTTTTTCATTTCTGCTCACCATCAAGCTCAAGTACGGGGTGACGCTTTCGACAACATTCACGCGCGGATCGGTTTCCGGCCCGCCGTCGCCGGCTGTTCGAACGACAGCCATCGGGACATGGCCCGGTTGATCTTCCGACCATCTGCGCAAGTTAGGTAAGCGACGACCTTCGAGCCACAGTTCAAGCCCGCTCTCCCGCATTAAAAGTTCCCACGCTTCTTCATTTGTTTCGACAGTTTCGGGATCGATTTCTTCGATGCCATGGAAATTGCGAACTTCATTGATCTTGCCAACCATCCCGCCGATATTGCCGTTCCGCAGTTCGGCTTCTGCTTCAATGAGCCGCATTTCCGTTCCTTTTACTATAGCAATATTATCGGCGCGGGAGCTATATTTCAACTGCCGGTAGAACGGTCGCCTATCGTCGCCTCCGGTCGGCGATCCTGCCGGTTGTTCGAATTGCACGCGGGGATCGCCCTCGGGGTTAAATTGTTCGCTGTACCCCCACTCTTCAAATGGCGTTCCCCAAACGCTGATCTCGTTGCGTGCATGGAACCACCACCCGAAATCGTTTTGCTCACGCGATGAATTATTCGAGTGCACCTGCTCGTATACAAATCCGGTTGGGATTTGTTCGGCATACGCTACTGCATTCGACCAGTCGCCGAGCATTATATATACCTGTGCCTTACCCGCTTTCGCGGCTAATTCGAAATCGGCTATGCCGTGTCCAAGCGATTGATCGAAGTGGTTGAGCGCACGATTATAGAAGGCAGTAACATCCTCTTGCGGACCGCCGTCGATTACGGCAAAATCAAAATGATCTCCCATAACGCGGTTGGCAAAACCCGCCATCATTGCAACTTCCGCCAGGGCCGGCTCCGCAACCTCGCTGTCTATAACACCTTCGTCGTATAAATTAGTGATACGTCTGTAACCGTCTTCGGCTACCCATCGCGCTCGTGAGGTAGTGGACCACCACGCCTGCGCTTCGACATAATCGTCCCTGACGGTTCCGTTGCTCACACCTCTGAAACCGGTCCAGCTTCCGACATGGACAGCTTCATCCGTAAGCATAGCACTTGCAATATATACGCCTCCCGATGCACCGGTATTGACGGTCGACATTGCAAAATCACCATGAATACCGTTTATCATAGCCGGCACCCCTTCAGGTGAATCAAGCTGGAAATCCTCCACCAATGAAGGCGCCGGGACATCGAGATCGCAGGAGGCGACAAAAAACACTAAGGCAATTATCACCGCCAGTGGGCTCAATGCTTTTGGCTGTTTAATTTTTCTAATCATAACAATTCCTTTCGATACTTATAAGAGATTCTTCATTTCAATACTTTTAAAAATTAACTCGCAAACCGAAAATGTAGGTTCGCGGTAGCGGTGAAATGAGGAATTCCTGCTGTGCATATTGGTTCGCGGTATCATAATTCACTTCCGTATCGGCTGCCATCGGATCGACGTCTCGCCAGAGATTACGACCCGTGAATGATATCGATGCATTCCGGAGACCAAATCCTCTGATCCATCGCTCCGGTAAAGTATAGGAAACCTGCACTTCACGAAGTCTCCAGTAGTCGCCTTTCAGAACCTGGTTACCTTCAGGCATAGAGGTCCACGTTCCATCTTCGCGCTGGAAAGGAACACCCAAAGCCCAGGCAGCCCATAACGGATCTTCATAATTATAGATATCGTTTGGATCCTGACCAGCTTCAATCAACCGTTCACGTTCCACATGAATTTCATGTCCTCTGGGCCATACGGGCTTACCCCAGTACTCTTCTCCAAGCACCGGATCGTCGGGCGCAACACCGATCAATGCCGCAAAGAACATTGTATTAGTATATGAATAGTGCCCGCCTGCATGATCGAACAGAACGTTGACATTCAGTCTCCTCAACAGAGTCATGTTATTGGAAATCTGTATCTGCCGTGTCGGGAATGCAGGGCCGATATAGTTCGGGTCATCGGCGCTGTCTTCAACGAGGATAACGTTTCCTTCGGCGTCATACTCAAGCCGGTCGGCAAAAAACGCACCGACGGGATATCCCGGACGATTCCTCTGTCCCCAGTGAATTGTCGCTTCCGGTACGTCTGCCATACTGACGATTTCATTTTCATTGAAGGACATATTTATTCCCGCACCCCAGCTAAAATTCGGCATTTCAATTATTCTACCCTGAATCGCCAGCTCGATACCGTCGTTCTGTACCTCTGCTACATTTTCGAGCTGAGTTGCTACGACACCTTCAGACGGTGGATAACGGACAGCTAACAACGCATCGGTTGTATTCTGAGTATAATACGTTACCTCCATGCTGAGTCTGTCGCGAAGTACCGACAGGTCAAAACCGAACTCAAACTCGTTCGATACCTCGGGACCGAGATCCGGATTCCCGATATTGGCAGTCGTGACCGCCGGCTGACCGTCACGTGCGGAGATTGCAGCCCAGGTTCTGAGATGATCGAAGAGACCCGGTGCACGTCCTGCACGACCGTATTGTGCTCTCAATCTCATTTCGGTTTCACCGAAGGTTTCCCTCCAGAAATCGTGATCGGAAATCACATAGGAGACGCCTGCACTCGGATAAAGCCCCCATCCGAAATCGATGCCGAACGCGCTGTGGCGATCTGCACGCATACCGAGCGTCAGGAACACCATATCGTTAAAACCTAATCGTTCCTGCGCAAAAAGACCGTATTCGCGCGACTCCGTTCGGCTCTCGCTCGACGTTGTTATCGCGGCGGTGCCGATGGTCTCGAGTCCGATAAACGGAAACTCCTCACCGATACCCTGCAGCCAGTTTACTTTATGATTAAACCCCTGGAATCCGACGGTAAGATCCGATCGAATTGCATCGGTTATGTTTGTATTGTATTCCGCTGCCAGTTCGAGCGTTGCCTGGGTGGAATGTCGTCGCGTATTCACTTTCCTTCCGGCAGGGTAGAAAATCGGCATCAAACCGAATTCAATAAACTCCCAGTTATCGGTGTTGACGATCTCCAAACCGCCCGTCGCTCTGAGATTTATCGACTCCAGCGGTTGATATTCTGCATTGAGACTTCCGGTATACCGCATTGATTTCAGAAGAGATTCATAATCATCCGTTAGATCGGTCTGGAAGAAATCGCCGCGCGGTCCGCCGTACAGACCGTTGCCAAGGTAACTGAAAATGTTGTTGCCATCCTGCGGCGCCCAAACCTGACGTTCCGAATATGCCTGGTTCAATCTTATAACAAAATCTTCGCGCGGCAGAAACTGAATGTTTCCGCGGGCGCTGAAATAATCGACGGCATTCGTTTTATATAACCCCTGCCTGTCGTGATACGTAACCGACGTGTAATAATTAAATCCCGCCACGGATCCCGTTGCAGACAACTGATGCTGGTTTATAAAACCGGGGCGCATAATCTCATCGACGAACCAGTCTGCATACACAGACATCGGTCTGAGGTGTGCGGGATCTACCGACTCGGTCCCGATCTGTGTTTGATACGTCCACGATACCGGCCGGGTCTCTCGGGTTCCGCCTTTTGTAAACAACTGAATAACACCGTCGGCCGCCTGTGTACCGTATAATGTCGCGGCAGCAGCGCCTTTAATTACCTCAATCCGTTCAACATCCTGCCAGTTGATATCGTCAAGGCCGGTCCACGCCTGGCCGCCCAACGATACTCCTGTCGCAGTTGAATTATCGATACGCACACCATCGACATATATCACCGGCTGCACGCCCTGCGTCAAGCTCGTGACGCCGCGGAGTGAGATTCGGCTGCCCATACCGGACGCGCCGCTCCCCTGTTGTACAAGGATTCCGGGCGACCGGGCTTGTAGCATTTGCGACATACTTGTAATAGGCGCTTCGGCTAACGGTGCCGTGTCGATTGAAGTCACCGTTGCAGCGACTTCCCGTCGGCGTGCTTCTCGCGCCTGCCCGGTTACTACAACATCGTCAAACCGGAGAGCACTCTCAGCCATCTCGAACGTTACCTCGGTTACAACATCGGCTACGACATCAACTGTCATTCTTGCACTGCGGTAACCAAGGAAACGGGCTTCAAGTGTATGCGTGCCGACCGGAATCCGGTCAATGCTAAAAGTCCCTTCAATGGTCGTCGCAGCGCCGAGATGCGTACCGACGATCAAAACGTTCGCACCCGGTAAAGGTTCGCCGGTTTCTCTGTCAACGACCGTTCCTTCCACTGCACCGGTTTGCGCAAATACCAATCCCGGAAGGATGAACGCAAGCAGCAGTGGTAAGAGAAAATATTTCCTATCCATAAAATTCCTCCATAATTAAATATTTGTTGTTTAAATGCACCAAAAATGGGATTTTGCGGAATGTACACCTCCTTTCACTCATAATTTGTCCACAATACGCTTAGAGGTTATGTTAGAATGATTTGGCATAAATACGGAAATTATCGCAATAATAGACATAAATTTGGATAATTTCGTTGATTATAAGTCTTTCTCATCCGCCTTTCATCACAAAGAGGGGATAAATGTCAGATGTTACCTACTAAATATCACTTATATATAGATAGATACAACGAATTCAGAAATTCCCTAAATATATAGGTATGATTTGACATAGAAATGTTGGCGTAATTTGTAAAGATTAGCTTGGAATGGGACTACTCTAAATAGTGGAAAAGTATGAGAATGCGATTTAAACACCAAATCCCACAAAAATTTCTTGAATTTTTTCCCATCATTTTCGCGGGATTTCAATTTCGCAGAGATTCTTATTTCTCCGTTCTTCTCACGCCAACACAATCCCCGCAAAATCGTCCGCTTTTAAGCTCGCCCCGCCGACCAGTGCGCCGTCGATATGCGGCATCGACAGCAACTCTTTCGCATTATCCGGCTTTACACTGCCGCCGTATTGAATGATAAGTCGTTCTGCCGCAGCAGCAGAATACCCTCCCGATATAATCGCCCTGATATACTCGTGCACTTCATTTGCCTGCTCGGGCGTGGCGGTTTTGCCTGTTCCGATTGCCCATCTTACGAGGTATTTTGCCATACACGATACAGTGGTGTTGAAATTTGTTGAATTATCAATATATATTATATGGAGTTGCATTGAAGTAAGTAATCTTTATATTATGTGAACAAATTTCTTTAATAAGAAGAATAGTTTAGAATTAATAATTATGTAGTTTAATGATATGAAGAGCTTAGGATAATGTCAATACACGGGAGTGAGGACAGTAAATCGATGTTCGATTACACCAGTACAGTGGCGTGGCTGATAGTCTTAACTTAATTTTTATAGGCCGAGTCGATGTATCTCCCCGATGGTTGCATTGTTTAGAATTTTGAACTATATTTATTCATTAAAAATCCTAACGCGGCATAGCCCCCGAAAAAGCAGGGGACAGGCGTAGCCAAAAAGGCAAACCCGATAGCTAGCAGGGGGATTTTGTCAAAAACTTTTTGCTTTTTGTGCAAGGATTTTACTGTTAAGACACTATGCTCAAGGAGTGTTAATAATATGATCGATCAAAAAACGGTAAATAAAATTAAACAGTCACCATTAGAAGAACGCATACAAATTATCGAACTTATTCTGCAAACTCTCAAAAGCGATATAAAACAGAAAACTAAAGATAGAGAATCAAACTCCAAACATTTTAAAGTCCATAAGTTCAAATTGGGCAAGGAGGTACATGTAGACCGTGAAGAGTTATATTCTGATAGAGGAATATAAGCGTGTTTGCGATCGACACCAATCTATTGGTCTATTCTCATAATGAAGATTCCCAATTCAACGAAAAGGCGGCAGGTTTCTTGGAAAAAGTGATAAATGATCGAGATGAAGAAGGAAATCGAACCGTATGCCTTCCATCGCAAGTATTGACAGAGTTTGTAAATGTAATTACTCATCAAAGTCTGGAAACCCCTCTTACGCTTTCAAAGGCAATAGATGTAGTAAATGATTATATAAATACAGGAATAAAGATAATTTATCAACGAGAAACACAAATTGATACTCTTCTTGAATTGCTTCGCTCTGAAAATACTCGCAAAAAAGTTTTCGATGTAGCTCTTGCAGCGACGCTTAAAGACAACGGTATATCAGGACTCTACACAGCCAATGTTAATGATTTTGACAAATTTGATTTTCTGAAAGTTATAAATCCATTAGCTCCTGAAGCACCGGAGTCAGAGTAACTGCAATTATAAGGTACACAGGATAATGTCAAATTCACGCCAACACAATCCCCGCAAAATCGTCCGCTTTTAAGCTCGCCCCTCCGACCAGTGCGCCGTCGATATGCGGCATCGACCGGATCTATCCGGCATTATCGAGCGTATTATTCTTTGTAATCACCGGCACGCAAAATTACCGTGCACCTAAAACATTGCACACCAATCAATTGCAACCGGGAAAATAATTTATGTATTATAATTAACATAAATTATTAAAATATGTTAGTTACACATAACATAATTTCATGAAAAATAAAAAGGATATTATTTCCGCCTTAACTGAATCGAACCCATGGTGGAAGGCCGGATTTTCGATAGAGTTTAGGATTTTCAATCAATAAAACTAATCAATTTTCTATCTTGCGTAACATCAGTTATACCCATTTTCGTGGGAGAGGTTACTTATTCCTTATTCTCACGTTCTGTAATATCCTCATAAAATCTTCTATGCCGATTACAGAAACTTTTGGAAATTCAATTTCTTTTAGAATGTTAAAGTGTTTATCTTCAGTAACAATATAGTCAGCATACCCGGCAATTGCACAATCGACGAATTTATTATCATCTCTATCAACTGTAATGAAGTCCCATTGGAAAGATGGGTTCACGGAATGTACGTTAGATAGCTCATTTAACAACTCTACCAATAATGCGGCTGTTTTCTCACCATATTTTTCTTGGACAACTTCACGATATTCGAAAACAATTGAGGTTGAAACTATAAGATCATATCGCTTATTAATGAGAGATGTGAAAATTTCGTGGTAGGGGGAATTGCTGGTAATCGACACAACAAGGATATTCGTATCCAACACGACACGCATTTACGATTCCTTTACACGTCGGTGCTCAGTTTTCCACCTCTCAATATCACTAACGGTATAATTTCTTTTTTGAAATTCTGTATCAGCTTCATGCACGAGCTTCTCCGCAAGGTATTTGCTCAGAACCTCTTTGAGCTCCTGTAATTCTTTCTCCGAGCGATGGCTTTGAAAAAGTTTAAGTATTTCCGCTTGTGTTGGTGTTAGCTTGGACATAACAATCGACTTTTTATTAAAAAATACAAATTGGATAAGTCATTGTCAATTTTATCTTCCCACAATAATAAAATCCCACGAAAGGTTTTTTGATTTTTTTCTCACCATTTTCGCGGGAGATTTTATTTTTTCGTTTTCTCACGCCAACACAATCCCCGCAAAATCGTCCGCTTTCAAGCTCGCCCCGCCGACCAGCGCACCGTCGATATGCGGCATCGACAGCAACTCTTTCGCATTATCCGGCTTTACACTGCCGCCGTATTGAATGATAAGTCGTTCTGCCGCAGCTGCAGAATACCCTCCCGATATGACCGCCCTGATATACTCGTGCACTTCATTTGCCTGCTCGGGCGTTGCGGTTTTGCCTGTTCCGATTGCCCATACCGGTTCATAAGCGATGATAATATTTTCCAGTTCTTTTTCGCTTACATTTTGCAATGAACCGGTTAACTGCGCTTTCACCACTTGATTCGTTATCCCCTTTTCGCGTTCTTCAAGCGTTTCACCTACACAAAGTATAACGGTTAATCCCGTCGCGATGGTTTTTTTTACTTTTTTATTAATGAACGCATCATCTTCCTGAAAATAGGCGCGTCGTTCGGAGTGGCCGATTATAACATATTTGCATCCGGCCTCCTTCAACATTTCAGCAGAAACTTCACCGGTGTATGCTCCTTTTGCTTCGAAGTGAACATTCTGTGCGCCGAGCTTAAACGGCGTATCTTTAATTAATTCATTCGCAAGTATGAGCGATGTAAATGGCGGACACAATACTACTTCACGGTTGAGTGAACTGCTTATGATTTTTTGTTTCAATCCATTGATCAAATTCGCTGTTTCCGACAGCGTACCGTTCATCTTCCAGTTTCCTGCGATAATTTGTTTTCTCTGTGTCATAGTTCAGATATATCCTTCTTTTTTTAAATGATCGAGCATATTGTCATAAACCTTTTTTGCATCGTTTTTAAAATTTTTATAATCTTCCTCCTGATCGGTTAAAAACACAAATGTCTCAATCGTCATAATCTCATTGATTACTATAATTAAATATAACACTTTACCTTATTAAGACTCAATGGTATACTCTTCACCTCTTGTTGCGAGTTTCGAGAACACCACCTTATGAATCGGATGAGTTACGGTAAGGACCGGACACTCTGCTTTACGTACGACCTCGGCGGCGTTGTTGCCGATAAATACCCTGCGCAGACCTTTTTGCCCGTGGGTCGACATAACAATAAGATCAATGTCACGGTCCTCCGCAAATCGAATGATCGAGTTGTTCGGTTCAATATCGCGGTCGTATATAAACTCTATATCGATTTCACTTGCCTTCTTGCTTATATCGGACAATTTCGGTGCTTTCCTTTCGAGCGCTTCTATATCGGGTTCACCCGCAATCTCGCTGATGTGCTGAATAAACAGTTTGCTATTATATTTCTCAGCCATCGATACCGCATAGGATAATGCCGCATTTGCCGACGGTGAAAAGTCGGTCGGGCATAAAATATATTTCATACCTTCCTTCGACGGCAAGTTATTTCCACGTACGCTCAACACCGGACGCCGTGCGAGACGTACGACACGTTCTGCGGTACTTCCGACAAGATGATCGGATAAATTCGTCGTACCCCGCCGCGCTATTACAATAAGATCGAAGTTGTTTGCTTCCGCTTCTTCAACTATTGTTTTATATGCGCGTCCTGGACTAATACGCGTTTCGAATTGAATATTCCCGGGAATATTTTCCTCCGCAAATAATTCCATTTGTTCCTTTAAAAACCGAACCTTTAAATCCCGGTATCTCTTCACAATCTCATCGTCAAAATGAAAAAACCCTAAAGGAGAAATATCGAATTCATCGACATGCAAAAGCGTTAATTCCGCGTCGTGCTGCTGTGCAAGTGCAACGGTATGTTCAAGAGCATTTTTTGAAAACACTGAAAAGTCCGTCGGACATAAAATTTTCCTGATTCTGTACTCCACACTACCTCCTTATCAAACTACATCAAGTAATTTTTTAATAATATCGTTAACAATCTGAGGATTCGCTTTTCCTTTTGTCGCACGCATTACCTGTCCCACCAGGAATCCCAGCACTTTTGTCTTTCCTCCTTGATATTGTGTAACTTGTTCGGGATGCGTTTCGATTGTTTGTCTGACAATCGATTCGATCTCCGATATGTCCGACACCTGCCTCAATCCTCTTTTTTTAACTATCTCTGCCGGAGATTGCCGATCTTCAAGCATAAATTCAAATACATCTTTTGCAATCTTACCGCTTATCGTTCCGTCCTGGATAAGATTGACAAGCTCACCGATATGAGCCGGTGGAATGGGAAATTCGCTCATAGAAACCGCTCGTTCGTTTGCAACACGGAGTACTTCTCCCATTACCCAGTTACTGACATTTTTCGCACTTCGATCGTTTTTACTTTTCAATACCTGTACTGCCGCTTCGTAATAATCTGCCAGCTCGCGGGAGACAGTCAATACATCGGCGTCGTATTTCGGTAAATTATAATCCGCAACAAATCTGTCCCTGCGCTCAGCAGGCAGCTCGGGTAATCGGGTACGTATTTTTTCACTCCATGATTCATCAACAACAACCGGTACGAGATCCGGATCGGGAAAGTACCGGTAATCGTGTGCCTCTTCTTTCGATCTCATCGGCGTTGTGATCCCCTTATTTTCATCCCATAACACAGTCTCCTGCACTACTTTCTCACCGCTCTCACACAAAGCAATCTGCCTGTTGATTTCGTAATCCAATGCCTTTTCGACATAGCGGAACGAGTTCATATTTTTTACTTCCGTTTTCGTTCCGAATGTATCCTGATCTTTTCGCCGGATTGAAACATTCGCATCGCAGCGCAAACTCCCTTCTTCCATGTTACCGTCGCAAATACCGAGATAGGTAACAAGTTGCTTGATTTTTGTAAGATAAAGATATGCTTCTTCGGCAGATCGTATATCAGGTTCGGTTACGATCTCAATTAACGGTACGCCGCTCCGGTTTAAATCAATGAGCGTTTCGGCGTCCCGGTCGTGGATAGACTTGCCCGCATCTTCTTCCATATGAATACGGGTTATACCGATCTTTTTCCGGGATCCATCCTTATGTTCTATTTCAACGTAACCGTTCCGACAGATCGGTTCCTCATATTGCGATATCTGATATCCTTTGGGAAGATCGGGATAGAAGTAATTTTTTCTGGCGAGGACGGAACGTGGCGCAATAGTACAGTTTGTAGCCAGTCCCATTAACACAATATAGTCAACCAATTTTTTATTAAGCACCGGCAGCACACCCGGCATTCCGAGACATACCGGGCAAACGTTATGATTGGGTTCACGCCCGAATTCGGTCGAGCAGGCACAGAACGCTTTCGATTCCGTTAACATCTGTGCATGGACTTCGAGTCCGATGACGGGTTCGTATTTCGTTTCTATAGCATTGGATTGCATGTATATAATTATTATATCTAAAAAAAACAGGAAACATTTATGTTAATAGCTAAGTTAATGGTTATTGGTTATTTGTTAATCGTCGGTTTGCGCAGAATGACGATTAACCAATAACTATTAACGATTAACCGATTACGGGTTCCGCTATCGCTTCGGTCACTTTCTTTGCCGCATCTTCCAGCGTATCGGCTACTAAAAAATGTAAACCGGATTCCCGCAATATAACCCCCGCTTCCTCGGCGTTTGTTCCTGCAAGACGTACGACGACCGGAATATCGACCTGAACATTCCTTGCCGCCTGCACGACGCCCGTCGCCACGCGGTCGCAGCGAACGATACCGCCGAAAATATTTATCAACACCGCCCGTACATTTTGATCGGATAAGATAATGCGGAAACCATTCTCAACAGTTTCGGCGCTCGCTCCGCCGCCGACGTCGAGGAAATTCGCCGGTTCCCCTCCTGCCAATTTTATGATATCCATCGTCGCCATTGCAAGTCCTGCACCGTTTACCATACAACCGACATTTCCGTCAAGTTTTATATAATTCAGATTATACTTTGATGCTTCAATCTCAAGCGGTTCCTCTTCATCGAGATCGCGCAGGTCATGAATTTCGGGATGCCGGTAGAGGGCATTATCGTCGAAATTCATCTTCGCATCGAGCGCCAGCACATCGCCTTCACCGGTCACGACAAGCGGGTTAATTTCTGCAAGCGACGCATCGGTTTCTTCGTATGCACTGTATAAAGCATTAAAAAACTTTACGGCATTCTTAAATTGTGTGCCTGTTAAACCAAGTCCGAAAGCAAGCTTACGCGCCTGGAAACCCTGAAAACCGGTACGCGGATCGACAAATTCTTTTAATATGAGTTCAGGTGTCTCTTCCGCTACCTTTTCAATTTCTACGCCGCCTTCAATCGAGGCCATAACAACGTTCTTCGATGTAGCCCGATCGAGCGTAATCCCGAAATATAATTCTCTCTCTATGTTAATCCCCTGCTCAATAAGTAACCGTTTTACAATACGGCCCTCGGAACCCGTTTGGTGAGTAACGAGCCGCATGCCAAGTATTTCACGGGCGTACGTTTCAACCTCTTCGATACTGCGTGCAATTTTAACGCCGCCCCCTTTGCCGCGTCCACCTGCATGAATTTGCGCTTTCACCACCCAGACGGATCCGCCGATCCGTTGTGCAACTTCGACTGCTTCTTCAACCGAAAATGCAACGCCGCCTTCCGGAACCGGAACATTGTATTTTCGAAGTATATCCTTTGCTTGATATTCGTGTATTTTCATCAATATATCCTTTTTTTATATATTGGCGGGGTTTATTGGCTATGTTATGTAATGAATCCGGTATAAAAATAGCGAATTTTTGGAACATAATCAAAACAGTGAATCCTTACTCATAGCTCGTAAATTTACTTATTCCTGCTGCCAGCAATCTGAATCGCATACTGCAAAGCACATTCGGAAACCGAAAACTTATTTGACGATACGGCGAGATGAGGTAAGATAGCGCTCAGTTTGCGCCGTATAATTGTTTTGTATTTTTTCCCCTCATCGAATATACTTCCGTGCAACATAATCGGAATTCTCTTGCTCACCGGTAGTTGTGCTGCAACGTGCCTGATCATATCGACAAATTCATCTGCAGCGGAATCGAGCACCGAAATTGCTGCTATATCGCTGCCTTCTGCGGTTTTAAAGATTGTATCTATTAAGAGATTCTTTTTAATCGTGTTATTGTATAATGATTTATAAAACCTGGCGGGTGTATCTATTGATAATTTCCCTGTTATAGTTTTAAAAAACGGACTATTTACAGCACGTTCATCATAGACCTCTGCGATATACCGAAGTACCCTTGAAACAATTGCATCGATGCTCCCGGGATCGGGAACTGCCGTTCCCCACCCACCTGCCTGAATATATTGATTTTTGGAATTCCGGGCTGCGACGAATGATCCGAAGTCACAAAACGCAAAAACTGCAGGTTGACGGGGATAGAAAATTTCCAGAGCCAGAATCGGCGCGCTAATAATGCGTATAACATCCGGGATGTGTTTCCGGCGCTTCCATTGAACCTTTAAGCCCCGTTCGATAAGGTTTTCATCGAATATTCGGTCGATTGCGGGCATAACGATGACTATTGAGGCAATTCTATCAAACCCATAGCCGCTTTCTCTGCTTGTCTCCACTATTATGCGGTTTATCTCCGTCACGATCTCTTGTTCATCGATATGCTTTTTCCATATTGCACCCATTTTTTGTTCGGAGATGACAATGTTATCTGTATTCGCAACATAAACATGAGTGGCTGTTTTGCTACAATCGATGGCCAACACCACTTTTCTTTTTCCTATCACGAGATATATTTCCAGTCTTGATTATGTGAATAAAATGTACTAAATTATTAGTTTCAATTAATTATCAATACTATAAATTTGTACGTAAGGAACACTATGGCGCAACACAAATCAGCGGTTAAACGAAACAGGCAAAATCAAAAACGCCGGGAACGGAATAAGTCTCAGATGTCACAATTGAAATCAATGGTGAAAAAAGTCCGCTCGGCAAAAACTAAAGAAGAAGCGGAACCTATCTTGAGACAAACAACGGCTCTTATGGATAAATATGCTGCGAAGGGTTTGGTTCACAAAAATAAAGCTGCAAACTTAAAGCGCAAATTAACACTATTAACCAATTATCTCCATTCCCCGGAGAAAAAGGCGGAATAATTACCCCTCCTTTTTTTTGGCTTCTTCGGCTTCTTGTATCTTAGCAAGATATTGATCTCTATTATCCGGATGTCGCTCCATGAGTTGCCTGTATGCCTCTATCGCCCGGTCAAACTGTTTTTGCTTGAGAAATATAGTAGCAAGTGTTTCCGATACTATTAATAGCTCACCGCTCACCTGATCGACAATATTGTTCTCCTCCGTCACCTCCTTCTTCATTTCATTACTGTCAGGACGAGCGGGTTTATAGTCTTTCAATCGCTCGGCCAATTCTTCAATCGAATCCGTCTTCGTCTCATCCCCGGCTGTTTTCGGTATCCTCGATTCCGATTCCTTAAGCTTTTGCTCTAATTCACTAATCCGGTCATCTATCATTTGACAACGGGGCAATAGCTCCTTTACCTTACGATAATCCTCAATCGACTCTTTATATTTTTCAAGACTCTTCATCGCCAAAGCACGCAATAAAAACCCCGTGGCATATTCCGGATATTTGTCCGTTCCACGGTCGCAAAGTGTAATCGCGTGGAGATATTCACCTTTTTCGATATAGAGCGATGCTAATCGAGCAAAGGCAGGTGATTCAATATTCTCCAGCAGTTTATCTTCCAAGCGTTCGATTTCGTCGTCGATATTGATATATTCCATTTATTTCGGCGTATTATATATTATACGGATTACCAACGGGCAATTGTCGCAAGCAATATATCTTCTGAAAGTTTTCTGACAGCTTCATTAATTCCCTCCTGTCGCTGGGCAGGTCCTCCGGCACCCACATCATACTCTCCCCAATTACTGACTGTGTTTTCGAACACGATCTCGCGTTCTACTATATCCTGCCAGGTAATCTGGACCGAGATGGTAACCCGGCGGACCGACGCTCTGTCTGCCCGCCCTTCGACTACCGAGATTTCATCTCTGACACTCGTTATGATTCCCTCGAGAATTGAGTCTGCTGCATTTCTCTCGGCGATGCGGAGATTACCGTCGCTCTCGAAACGCCGCGTTACCTCCGAGGTCAACACTTCACGAAGCTGGGGATCGCCAAACCCGCTTCGATCGTCGAACATCGGTATTGCAATAGTGTTGATATGCGGCGGGACTGATGCACCGGTAAAAGAATACGGACAACCTGCACACCCGGACAATCCCAGTAACAGCAAAACAATGCACAATCCCTTCAACCAGCTCATAAACCGTACTCCTTGATTTTTCTATATAATGTTCGTTCACTTATTTGTAATGCCTTCGCCGCTTCCCGTCTTCTTCCTCCGGTACGGCGCAACGCTTCATTGATCAATGATTTCTCCATCTCCTCTATCGAGGGCAGCTCTTCTACCATCTCATCCTTCATGTCTTTGCCGCTGTTGTTATGTACCGACGGCGGCAATAAATGCACGCGCTGCGGTTGGGGTTCACGGTTCATTAAAAAATTTTTCAACTCAAGAATATCTTTTCGCATCTCGAGCAATGCACGATAGATAAGTTCACGTTCCGCCTGCTCGCTCGATTTATGAAGATGCACCGGTAAATACCGGTTATCATCAGATTGATAGCGCACTTCGGGCCGATGCATTTTTGAAAGATACCTGCGTACTTCCTCCGCGTGTATTTCACGTCCGGGTTCAAGAACGATTAAGCTTTCCACCACATTGCGAAGCTCCCGTATGTTTCCCGGCCAATCGTATTCGATTAACACGTTGATCGCATTGGACGTGAAGCCGCCGAAACTCATCTTCGACGCACGTACAAATTCATCGGAGAATTTTTTGACAAGGGGAAAGACATCGTCCCGCCGTTCCCGGAGCGGCGGGATACGAATATTAACCGAACGGAGCCGGTAATAGAGATCCTCGCGGAATTGTTTTGCGCCGACCATCTCCTCAATGTCTTTATTCGTTGCAGCGATTATGCGAACATCGACGCGCTTTGGTGCACCGGATCCGACCCGCATAAACTCGCCGTTTTCAAGCACACGGAGAAATTTAACCTGGGTTTGTTGCGGTAATTCTCCTATTTCATCTAAAAAAATCGTCCCTCTATCGGCAATCTCGAAATATCCTTTGCGTTGTTCGCTCGCAGAGGTAAAGGCGCCTTTCTCGTGTCCGAATAGCTCGCTTTCAATGATGCCTTCAGGAATCGCTCCGCAATTGACCGATACCATCGGCTTATCCGCCCGCTTGCTTAACCCGTGAATTGTTTTTGCTACGATTTCTTTCCCGGTACCGCTCTCCCCCGTGATAAGTACGGTAATATCCGAGGGGGCAACATGCTGTACCACACCCAGCACTTCGCGCATTTCCATCGATTCGGCGATAATACCGAACCGTTCACATATTTCTTCGATTGAATAACGTTGCATAATTTTCGAATCGACGTTACCGGCTAACAATCATCGTATCAATATTAAACTGCTGACGTAGACTCTGACCGTAATCTACTGCCTGATCGCGGGTCTGAAATGCTCCTACCCAAACAAGATACAGCGTTTGCCCGCCCTGCATTCGTGTGGTTATTTCAACCGGTTGATCTATACCGTGCAGCATATCACGCTGCCGCATTGCATTCTCGTAGGTGCTGAATGCACCGACCTGGAGTGCAAACGGATAGTGCGCTGCCGGCTGTTGTCTTGTCTCCTGTCTCTCCGGCTCGGGTGCAGGTTGCACCGGTCGCTCGAACCGTTCCTCGATATCCTCATCTTGTATATCGAATCGCGGCTGCTGACCGAATGCGTAACGCGATTGCGGATAATCACGTTTCAACTGATTAAGTTTTTGCTCGGCTGTCCGGTATAATCCTACCGAATAATAATACTGATAAACCCGATACAATGCATCGTCGGCCCATTCACTGTCGGGAAAATTATCCACTACACTTTGAAAAATTTTGACTGCCTCTGGTCCGTCGGTAGTGAGCATTCCCTGTAAATACAAGACACCGGGATGATTCTGATATCGACTGAGCAGCGACGGCAACTCTTCCCGAACACTTTCCACATCGCCCCGATATATCTTTTCAAGCCGCGATTGAATATCGGGTTCCACCTGTCCGAGTGCGGTTATCGCTATTACGCAACCAACCAGAACACCTATTACGCTCTTCATTTTCTTTATCTCCACCATTATTAAAGTTATCGGTTAATTGTTATCCGTTATTAGTTAATCGTAGAGTTCATGATGTACCACGATTAACCATTAACCGATTAACGATTAACCATCAACAGCTTCACGCCTCAACCGCAATTCGGACATCTACCCATCCCTGCTTGGTTACGACGTGACCGAATAACGTAGCGGCATTTGCATCGTGAATTTTGACAGTAATATAATCGCCCACTTCATATTGTCCTTCGGGAAAGATCACCGTCTTATTGGTATCCGTCCTTCCCATAAAATATGAATCGGACTTTTTGCTTGTTCCTTCTACCAGTACTTCGTACGATTTACCGATTGCTTGCTTATTTATCTCAAGTGAGATTGACCGCTGCACATTAATTATTTCATTGAGACGTCGCGATTTGATTTCATCGGGGACATCGTCTCCCATATTCCATGCTTTCGTATTTTCGCGTGGAGAATATTTAAACATAAACGCTCCATCGAATTTGACTTCTTTTATTATGTCGAGTGTTTCCCGATGATCTTCTTCGGTCTCGGTTGGAAATCCCGCAATAATATCCGTTGAAAGCGCGACGCCGGGTACGGTGGATTTGATCTTCCCGACACGATTCATATAATGATCGACGGTATAGGTGCGGTTCATCAATTCAAGAAT
>PWTU01000234.1 GCA_003562775.1 Ignavibacteriales bacterium | reverse complement strand
GTAATCTTCATAATATTATTTTACCACGGAGATACCGAGGTCACGGAGGTACACAGATAACAATTAATTAAAAAGCCTCCGTGATGCTCCGTGTTTATCTTTCGTTTTTCAATATAATCATCTTCAACATACTCACACTTACCACCTTCTCCTTCTCATTAAAAATTTTAATTTCCCATAGGTGCGTCTTTTGCCCGAGATGCAGGGGACGCGCAATCCCCGTCACAACCCCTTCGGTTACCGAACGGATATGATGCACCTCGATATTCAATCCAACCGCATAGTGCGTATCGCGGTCGATGATGAAATGAGATGCGACGCTGCCGAGCGTCTCGGCAAGCGCCGCCGATGCACCGCCGTGCAGCAACCCCATCGGCTGTACGGTTCGTTTATCGACCGGCATTGTTGCTTTCAGATAATCGTCGCCGACTTCGGTGTAGACGATCTCGAGGTGTTCGACCAGTGTGTCTTTTGAAAGCCGGTTGAGTTCATCGAGTGTCGGGCGTTTTTTCCAGATCGTTTGTTTACTCATATAACTATTTTACCACAGAGACACAGAGTACACAGAGAATTATTATGAATAATTATAGATACCTGTTTATTCCTTCGGTAACTTAGCATACTCTTCGGTAACCAGTGAAATAACATTTTGGCTAATATTCTCGCAATTAAAATTTATCAGAAGTCCTTTTGGTTTATTTGTAAGTTTTAAATATGTTAATAATTGAGCTTGATACAACGGATGAATCGCCTCCACCGCTTTAAGTTCTACTATTACTAAATCGTTTACCAAAAAGTCAAGCACTAAATTAGCATTTAAGTTTTTCCCTTTGTACTTTACGGGAATTTTGATTTGAGCACTTGCATATAATCCATCGGTATTAGTTATTTCATCCAGTACACAAGTTTGATAAACGGATTCCAACAATCCCGGTCCGAGATGTTTATGAACTTCAATCGCACAGCCAATAATTTTGTAGGACAAATCATTAATATATCGCTGTGTAATCATCTCTTAACAATTTCCATTATTAATCATTTAAAATTCTCCGTGCCCTCCGTGCCTCCGTGGTTCAACCCTTATTGTTCGAGTTTATACTTCCTCCAGTACCTCACCAGCCCCATTACATTCATCCAGAACGGATCGGCGAATTCGTATGCTTTCATCAAATCATCCACGATGTTATGATGATTGAGAAGATCTTTCGAAACAGCTTCATATTCTTTTGTTATCTCTTCATCGCTCTTTCCTTTTTGTAGTTGTTCTCCGATCCAATTCGACCACTCGAGCAGCCGGGTTTCCATCTCCTCGAGGTGCGGGAATACGTCAACCGATTTCCCAAAATGTGTCGGATAGAGAATGTCCGGTTTGACGTCACGGATTTTCTTTAATGTCTCCTGCCATTGCTCGATATGAATATCCGGCGGAGGCGTCGGAGGCAGCACCGGTCCTCCGGCAATTCTTATGCCCGCCGCATCGCCGGTAAAGGCAATTCCCTCTATTGTATATACATTATGATGTGACGCGTGTCCCTGCGTATCCATCACCCGGATATCGACGCCGCCAATCGATATATTTTGTCCGTCTACCGTCGCCCTGATTCTATCTTCCGGTACCGGATTTATCGTCCCCCATAATTCCTGCATCTTGTCGCCGTAAATCCGTTCAGCCGATGCAATGAGCTTCGAAGGATCGGCAAGGTGTTTTGCGCCGCGGGGATGAACGTATATGGTTGCTCCACGTCCGGCAAGCCGCCATGCCGCGCCTGAATGATCGAGATGGATATGGGTTACAAACACGTGTTTGATGTCGTCGATAGAGAAGCCGGCGTCATGTACCGATTGTTCAAGATTGGCATAAACCGTATCGGGGCCTGTTTCGATAAGCACCGGTCCGTCGGTCGTTTCGATTAAATATGCTGCAATAACATTCTGAACGTAAAAATTAAGCTCAAACTGATGAATATTCATAGATATAATCCGCAGGTTGGTTCAACGTGTATAATAAAAAGTAGTGGAAATTTCTGAAAGTTCCAAATACAAAATGATTGCGTTATATTAAAATTTTACATATCTTTTCGAAAACGGAGTACAGAGAAATCCCGCGACGGAAACAACCTTGCCTGACGACGTTTCCGGTTATTTGAAATGTCCTTGGATACAAAATAAAAATTTGCTATGCATCCGATTCATAAAATGCGACGTTGTGTAGGATACTATTATAAGGGAATTAAAGATGATATCATCTATTACTGATTCGGTAAAAAATAATCATTTAATCCGCTGCTTAGTCCCAAGTTTGATTATCCTATTTTTCGCGTGCAATACTCTAGAAAATGACATTGTAATTTTTGAAACTACTGTATCAGCCATACCTTTCATAACCGATAAACAGATATCCGAAGTTTTACTTAATCGCATACATTACATTAAAACCGATAATCGGGGAAATATTTATCTTCTCGATACCGGAGAACAGCATATTGTTAAGCTTTCATCTACCGGAGATTACCTAAAAACAATAGGCGGCAATGGACGGGGACCAGGAGAATTTACCGGCATTGTTCATTTTACAATTGCATCCGACGACCGATTGTTTGTTCTCGACCGTGAGTTGCACCGCGTATCAATATTTGAGCCGAGCGGTGATATAGTGCGCATATTTTCTGTCGAGGGGAACAGTCCGTCATCATTAACAATATCGCCGGATATGGAAATATACATAAACCAGCCGGGTCTTGACCAGCCGTTATTTAATGTTTATGATACCACCGGTATTCTCATCCGGTCTGCGGGTATTTCCGAACCGTTAGGTACATCATGGCATACCGAACCATATCCCCTGGCTACCGAAACACTTAACAGAGGATTACCTTTGGTCACACGTAATAATACAATTCATATGATGTATATTCACAAACCGGAATATCATGTATTCAATCACAGGGGTGAGAGAATCAGTTCAAATGTTATCCGCGGCTCAGCGATTGATTCTGTGCATGCAAGAAAATTAAATATAATCGAACATAACAGAAACAGAGGTGCTACCTTCGGGCCTAATATGATGATTGCGGTCGGTTATTTTTCTGATTTCGCGGCTATAAACGATACAACATTTATCGCAGCAGCCGGAACCGGCAATTGTTTGTATGTATTTAATGATCGTGCAGAGGTTGTGAATAAAATATTTATAGAAGTCGATGAATCCGAGGGGGTTAATTCATTATATATTGCAGGAATTACTTTATTGCATAACAATTATATCATCGCATCAGACCCTTCAAATTTAACGATCTGGAAAATGAGATTGAATTTACCTTCTAAGTCATGATGTTGTCTATATTCATATTACTTTTACAAGTTTTTTCGTTGAACACGTCTGCACAGGAAAACCCTTTAGGCCGATTTTTTAATCAAGTTAAAACAATATCCTTACCCGAATTCCCGCTCATAGGTGAGGTCACCATGCTCGATGTAAACGAGCGCGGCCGCCTGCTCATTACCGACAGAATATCGGGTGAAGTATTTCTATACGATGACGACGGATCACACATAACAACACTTTCCCCCGAAGAATGCAGTCCCGGCGCTTTCTGGCAGCCGTCAAAAGCGCTGTTTCATACCAACGGAGATATTTTCATCATCAACAGCGGTCCACCGTGGGGAATACACTTTTCACCGGACGGTATCTGTCTCGGGATTTTGGGATTGCATTTCCTCGGTCCTTTGCATATTGCATTCGATAATAACGGCAACATCTTCGGCTTCTATATTGCGAATGACGGAAATTATATCAAAAAGATGAATCCGGAGGGAGAAGAAGAAAAGAGGTTCGGAATTTTTCCGGATGCATTCACAAATTTGATATCACATTTTGAAGGGGGCGGATTACTCGTATCCGGTGAAACAATTTATCATATGAACATCCACTCGCCGGATATGCACCTGTACTCCCTCGATGGCAATCATATTAAAACCATTAAGAATCGACCGTCATATTTCCGCGGTGTGGATAAAGATTTGCCTGCTTTCGGGGGAGATCCGGGAAGATTCCTCAACGAGGTCGGCAATATTCTGAAAAACCGGACTATAGTTTATTCACTGCATTCACTCGATGAAGCGAAACTTTTGGTACAGTATAAGCATCATAATACATACGGGATAGAAGTGCTTCATCCGGATACCGGAGTGGTGTATGCAGAACCGATACTTACAGATCGCCCGTTTTTCGCAGCCCGGAACGGGTTGTTATATATGGTAAATGCACACAAACCGGACAATAAAGGTATTTTGCAAAATCCGGTTATTGATGTGTATGGGTTTGAGAAAGTTCGAACGGTATTAGAAAAATGATAATTGATGATATCACCGTATGGACGTTACCCCGACACTGACATTCATTTCAGAATCTTTGCATTCTGCATGTCGGGGTAACGTCCTTACGGATGTATCAAATGTATCCTTATAATTCACTACAAATTCAAGGATATAATGCCCTATAACCGATTTAAAAACCACAGAAAATCACCCCGTCTCCGGGGATGGGATTATTATCGACCCGGTGCGTATTTTGTGACAATCAATGTTAAAGGGGGTGTTTGTTTTTTAGGCGAGATTAAAAAACGTACAATGGAATTGTCTGAAATAGGAAAGAAGGTCGATTCTGCTTTAGTTAAACTTACACAATATTTCCCAAATCTTCATCTCGACGAATATGTTGTTATGCCGAATCACATACATGCAATTATGTTTCTGATGCAACGAGCTACTACAGGCAGGGATGACATTGATCAGGCCATAAATACGGAACGTTCTAAAAAAGCTGAATATTACAGTAAAATAACCCCCAAGAAAGGATCACTATCGGTAATTATTCGAAGTTACAAAGCTTCAATCAAAACATGGTGTAACAATAATGGATATGGCAATTTTAAATGGCAACCAAGGTATCATGATAGAGTAATCAGATCAAATCAGGAATTAAAAAATATACGCAAGTACATTATCGATAACCCAAAAAATTGGGATAAGGATGAGAACTATCCACTCAATGTGAAACGAATTTAAATCCACCCGTAAGGACGTTAGCCCGACATATGAATTAACTCTAAATTTACTGAAAATTACACGTCGGGCTAACGTCCCTATTCATCGATTGACGTATATAAACTTACAGGAAAAAGTATGAATAACAATACTATATTAAAAAGATATAAACTCCGCCGAATCCTGCTTCTCATCATACTACCGGGCATTCTGTTGACAACTTCGTCACTTCGATCCCAAACAGATCTGAAAGAAGTATTCACCATTGAAACCGAAAATATATTCGTGAATGATATCCCGATATCTGATATCCGGGACGTTAAAGTCGGCAATGACGGTAATATTTATGCATTGGATTCCCGCAACTTCCGTATCATTATTTTTGACAGCGACGGCGTCGTAACGGGAACGTTCGGTCGTCAGGGAGAGGGGCCTGGAGAATTCCGGCAACCGATCCATATGGAATTCTCGGACGACGGCAATCTTTACGTTCTGGACGGCGCACTGAGCAGAATCACGGCTTTCAACACTCACGGACAACCTGTCAGTACAACAAGCGTGAAAATTCCGCGCCCGTCCCGGTTTATCGTTCACGATGGAAACATTTTCGTCACATCATACTCAATGTTTCTGCAGGATGATACTCCCATAATCCAATTAAATGAAGACGGTACACCGCACCGGTCGTTCGGTAAATTATCCGATAAAATTGATAAGATGTCTATCGGCGGAGAATCGGGCAGGTTTGCGAAGTTTAATACTACTTTATTATATTCGCATCCATATCCTTATCTGATCGAAGAATATTCACCTGCAGGAGAACGTATAAAAACAATTACACGGGATCATCCCGATTTTCAGCCGCCAAAAGCCCCGGAACGAAACGGAGAAATGGTTAGAATCGACACCC
>PWTU01000450.1 GCA_003562775.1 Ignavibacteriales bacterium | reverse complement strand
TGCCGCCTTTTCTGGTTCATTGCGGCAGAGTTCAATTAATTCTTCTCGTGTTTGTGTTATTATTTTCACGAACACAAGATATAAAGTTGTACTTTAAGAAGTAATGGGTAACCCTTTATTTTATAAGCTAATAATTCACTGAGTAGTTACTCGTCAACAATAATGTTTCCATTAATTTCCCGGATACCGAATAACTGCAGCGATTCGATTATTTCATCGAGATCACGCAATCGCAGTAACGGATCTCCGAACCCTTTGAGGATAATGTCACCGTTGAGTATGCCGTTCGTAATCTCACCGGAACGGTATACAATGGTGCGGAAATTAAAATTCGATCCGAGTAGTTTAAGTGCTGCCGCCGAAGTTATTAATTTTTGATTCGAAGCGGGGCGAACAAGCAGATCGCTCCGGTATGAGAATATCGTATCTCCGTAATCAGCCGACATTATAATGATTGAAGGAATTGTATGTCTGAACTCGTCCCGTTGTAATATATTATTAAGACGAAGTTCTATCTGCGATTTTCTGATTCGTTCTTTCGGATGGTGTTCATCATCCGGTTCTCGCGTAATCTCGGGAATCGACGAACAAGAAATTAGTAATAATACGGGGAATACGACGCTGATAATAGGTGTTATAGTAAATACTTTCATATTATTCTCAAATAATCGGTAAAATTATTATCTTAATATTATTAACATTTATAAAAAAAGGCAAATTTCTTGAACAAGTATAAATCAATTGGTATATTCAAACGATAACCAATAATTCAAACTAAGGGTAGAAATTACACTATGTGGAAATGGATTACAAGAATTTTCCCGAGCAAACACGAGAAGGACATTAAAGATCTGACGCCGTACGTCGACAAAATCAATGCCTATTTTGAACAATTTCAAAATCTCAACGACGATGAGCTGCGCGGAAAAACGGAGGAATTCAAACAAAGAATTAACGAGCGCACCCAATCGTTACGTGATTCTATTCACGAACTTGAGGAGAAGTTGAAAACGGATCTCTCGGTAGAGGAGTACGACAGAATTCATGATGAACTTGAAAGATTAAACGACGAACTCGACGTCGAATATGAAGAAATTCTTGATGAGCTGCTGCCCGAGGCATTTGCCGTTGTCAAGGATACATGTCGGCGACTTCTCGGGCAGGTATGGACGGTGGTAGGGAATAAGTACAAATGGGATATGGTGCCGTTCGATGTACAGCTTATGGGAGGGGTTGCATTGCATCAGGGAAAAATTGCTGAAATGGCAACCGGAGAAGGGAAAACACTCGTTGCCACACTGCCAATATATTTAAACGCTCTCAGCGGCAGGGGTGTCCAGCTTGTCACGGTTAACGAATACCTCGCACGCCGCGACGCTGAGTGGATGGGCCCCATATTTGAATTTCATGGCTTGACTGTGGGGGTTATTCAAGGCAATATGTCTCCACAGGAACGCCAAAAACATTATGCCTGCGATATTACATACGGCACCAATAACGAATTTGGCTTCGACTATCTTCGCGACAACATGGTTATCAGAAAAGAAGATATGGTTCAGCGCGGGCATAACTATGCTATCGTTGACGAGGTTGACTCGGTGTTGATCGATGAAGCGCGAACGCCGCTTATTATCAGCGGACCGGTGAGCAGAGATGATCATAAATTCAATGAAATGAAAACGCCGGTTGAGCAACTGGTCAGAGCGCAGCGAAATTTATCGACAAAAATCGTCTCCGAAGCGGAAAGATATCTTCAGAATAATAATGAGTACGAAGCCGGCAAATTGTTGCTTCGTGCATATCGGGGGTTGCCCAAGCAAACAAAGTTGATGAAATTACTGTCCGATCCCGGCAACAAGAGAATTATGCAGCAGGTCGAAGCAGAATTCATGCGTGAATCGGCAAAACGGATGCATGAAATCGACGATGAACTGTACTATTCCATCGATGAGAAACAACATACAATCGATTTAACCGATAAGGGAAGGGAACTGCTTTCGAATTACTCGGGCGGCGATAAAGAGATGTTTATTTTACCCGACATCGGGACCGCTTTCAGCGAATTGGATAACAATGATTCTTTATCCGATGAGGAACGACAAAAGAAAAAAGACGAGATTACCCGAACCTACAGCGAACGCAGTGAACGGCTTCATACTATCCAACAACTGCTCAGAGCATATTCGTTATACAACCGGGACGACGAATATGTGGTACAGGACGGTAAAGTCGTTATAGTAGACACATTTACAGGTAGATTAATGCCGGGTCGTCGTTATTCGGACGGTTTACATCAGGCAATTGAAGCGAAAGAGGGCGTAAAAGTCGAACGCGATACACAAACTCTGGCAACGATTACGCTGCAGAATTATTTCCGTCTGTATAAAAAACTTGCAGGTATGACCGGTACAGCAGAGACGGAAGCACAGGAGTTCGGTGATATATATAAACTCGACGTAGGCGTAATACCAACCAATAAACCGATGATCCGTAATGATCATGAAGATCATGTATATCGTACAAAGCGTGAAAAATATAATGCCGTTCTTGATGAAGTCGAAGAAATGCGAGCGTCGGGACGACCGGTGCTTGTCGGAACCACAAGTGTTGAGGTTTCCGAAACTATAAGCAGAATGTTGAAACGAAAAGGCATACCTCATAACGTATTAAACGCAAAACATCATCAACGCGAGGCAGAAATAGTTGCCAATGCAGGGTTCGCGGGGGCAATTACAATTGCGACAAATATGGCGGGACGAGGCACCGATATCAAACTTGGGCCCGGCGTAAGAGAGAAAGGCGGATTGCACATTGTCGGAACCGAGCGGCACGAATCACGCCGGATTGACAGGCAGTTGAGGGGTCGCGCCGGACGACAGGGCGATCCCGGCAGTTCACGGTTTTATCTATCGCTGGAAGACGACCTTATGCGGTTATTCGGAAGCGAACGTATTGCATCGATAATGCAAAGAATGGGATTGCAGGAAGGCGAAGTAATACAACATCGAATGATCACACGCTCGGTTGAACGTGCACAGAAGAAAGTCGAACAAAACAATTTCTCAATTCGAAAGCGGCTGCTCGAATATGACAATGTGATGAACCAACAGCGTGAAGTTATTTACTCACGGCGAAAACAAGCACTGTCGGGTGAGCGGTTAAAGAATGAAATATTCGATATGCTCGATGAATGGGCAAACAAAATTGCAAACAGGTATTATGATGATGCTGAGATAGATCAATTGCGTGAACATGTTCGTAGAATTTTACTTGTCGATACCGACTTTGCTCCAGAAAAGTGGGAAATGTTGGGCGAAGACGGGGTCGCCAATGAAATCGTACAAAAAGCACAGGAATTCTATGACCGGAAAGAAGAACAACTCGGCTCCGAGTTAATGGCTGAACTTGAACGGATGGCGACTTTACAGGTTATCGACATTAAGTGGAAAGAACATCTTCGTGAGATGGACGATCTGAAAGAAGGTATACATTTACGTGCGTACGGTCAGAAAGACCCGCTCATTGAATATAAAGGTGAAGCCTACAAATTATTTGTTGAAACTGTCGAAACCATCGCTGAAGAAACATTAACGCTGGTATTCAAGGCATTTCCTCAAACGGAAGGACAAATACCGATTAAAAGAGCAGGCAGACCCGTGAGTGAACAGGACATGCAGACTATCCACAAATCGTCGGTCGGTATGGGTTTACAACAGGCGAGGGGCGCAGCAGGTCAACAACCGAGACAACCGGAAACCGGGCAAAAACCACAACCCGTTCAGGTGGGAGAGAAAACCGGACGCAACGATCCGTGTCCCTGCGGCAGTGGCAAGAAATATAAACATTGTCACGGAAAGTAAAATCTATGAAAAAAATCGAAGCAATCATTCGTCCGTTTAAAATCGATGATGTTCGCGAAGCATTAGCGGAAGTTGGTGTCAGGGGAATAACCCTGACGGAAGTTAAGGGATACGGCAGGCAAAAGGGGCATACAGAAGTGTATCGCGGTTCGGAATATCAAATCGATTTTTTACCGAAACTAAAATTAGAAATAGTTGTTGCCGACCATCTGGTCGATAATGTAATTGACACGATAGTGAAAACGGCTCGTACCGGTCAAGTAGGCGACGGGAAGATATTTGTATATGACGTCGTCGAAGCCGTACGTATACGGACCGAAGAAGCCGGAGAAGACGCACTCTAAATTCTATCTTGACGGAACCGATATTCCTTCAATGTTTTTCCGGAAATATATAAGAATTTTATATGGTTTATTGCTTATTACTCTATGGACAATAAACCTTATTGCCCAATCCCAAAATGAGAATGCACTCATTGATCCGGTGCTGCGCTATACGTTAACCGGCGGAACTACGGACTCAATTAAAAAAGAAGCTGGTACTGCACATAGTGAACCGGTCCGGTACCCCATCGTTATTCATGGTTCGCCGTCCGCAATGAATAGCATTCAATATCTTCTCATAAGAAAATATGAAACATTTGGAACTGCAAATCTTACCGCAGAAGAAATTTATCAAATTAGCGATTATCCCGGTATTCGGTACATAGAGTATTCCCCGTTGCACGAACTCCAGCTCGACATTTCACGTGCCGATATCAAAGCCGACAGTGTTCACGCAGGAATTATAAATAACTCGTCCTATACTGGCAGAGGGGTCATTATCGGATTAATAGATACCGGTTTGGATTTTTTCCACGATGATTTTAGACATCCCGATAATCCGGAGCTATCCCGGGTTTTGAGGATATGGGATCTTTCACTGACACCGATTGAAGGAGAATCTCATCCCGGGATGTTTGAAATTGGAGTTGAATATACGCGTGATGATATTGAGAGGGATTTAAAACAAGAAACCGAAAGACTTGTCCGGAGCAGAGATAGTCTCGGCCACGGAACACATGTAGCGGGAATTGCCGGAGGTGGCGGCATTAAGGAGTTAAAATATACGGGTATTGCTCCGGATGCGGAATTTGTGCTTGTCAGGTTCGCGGGAACAAGCGTCAGCACACAGGAAATAATGCATGGAATCGAATATATTTTTTCGGTGGCGGATATGTTCGACAGACCTGCCGTAATCAATATCAGTCTCGGCGGTCATATTGGTTCTCACGACGGAACTGCCGGTCATGAAAAATTAATAGATAATTACGCAGATACACCGGGCAGGGTAGTGGTAGTTGCGGCAGGTAATAGCGGCGAATCGGAAAATCATACCGGTGAGTTCGTTCCTCCGGGAGTAAATTCTGTGTATTCTCTTACGGTGCCGCGGGAAGGAAGAGGCGACGATTACATAATGATGTATCTGTGGTATCAAAACGCCGATTCAATACAATTGATTATCGAAACTCCATCCGGGTTACGTGATACCGTGACAACCGGAGATGATTTATTTACTGCTGCAACCGATGAAGGCGGTATAGAAATATATACAAATCCCGGGTTTATCAATGAAAAAGGCGCGAGATTATTTTCAATTAATTTATCCGACACACTACAGGGCAGCAACCGAATTAAAGCGGGAGATTGGAGATTCATTGTTTCGGTATTGGACGGGAACCCGGAATTTCGTTACAACACCTGGATTGTCAGTCAATCTATGATTACAAACAGAGCAACCCTCAGCCCGACAGCCGGACGCCGTTTTACCGTCACGATGCCCGGTACTGCTGAGAAAGCAATAACGGTTGGGGCATACCATACTAAGCTTACCTGGATTAATAAAGATGGGCAGTTAAGGAGTATTAGAAATGCAGAGCGAAACAATATTGTACATTTCAGCAGTGGGGGCCCAACACGCGATTTACGAATTAAACCGGATATTACAGCTCCCGGGAGAGTGGTTGCTTCAACTTTATCTAATGATGGAAGTTTAAGTTTTGTAGAGCATCAAAAATTACAGGATGACGGGTATGTTATATCCTCGGGTACAAGTATGTCGACCGCTCATATTACCGGCTTAGTTGCTCTGATGCTGGAGGCCAATCCACTACTCAAATCAACGGATATACTTGACATTCTGCGCCAAACATCGCGTACTGATGAATACGCGACAAATCTTCCTAATTATGATTGGGGATGGGGTAAGCCGGATGCATTGGCGGCTGTTGGAGATGCGGCTATTTTCGTTTCGGAGCGATCGATTGTCCCCGATGTTCCGACGGTATTAGCACTCCGGCAAAACTACCCGAATCCATTCAATCCCTCAACAACTATATTATTCTCTGTTACGGAACGTCAACACATAACGCTTACTGTTTACGATATACTCGGACGTGAAGTAGCGCTCCTTGTAAACGAGGAATTGCAAGCATCGCACCATCAGGTAGTGTTTAATGCTCATCATCTCCCCACAGGGACATATTTTTACCGTCTGAAGGCAGGTTCAGTTATTAAAACGAAGCGAATGATTCTCATTAAATAACTTTTTGTGTTGCTTCTTTTCCGACGATTATCATTGTATCCAGCGCAATCATTAATTCCTCATTTGTGGGAATAACGTATACGGAAACTGAACTATCGGCAGCAGATATTATTTTCTCTTTTTCAGAAGAGGTATTAAATTCATCGCTAATGGTAATACCTATACAGGAAAGTCCGTGAAGACTTTGCGCCCGGACTTCCGGGCTGTTCTCCCCGATTCCGCCGGTGAAAATGATTGCATCGATACCGCCGAGAGCGGCAATATATGAACCTATATATTTCTTTATTCTGTAGCAAAATACTTCAAAAGCAAAACCGGCTTGCTTTTCACCGTCTCTTGCTTCCTGCAATACGTCGCGCATGTCGCTGCTTACACCTGAAATTCCCATCAGACCGCTATGCTTATTTAAAAGTGCATTTGCTTCTGACGAACTTAGCTCCTCTTTTGCCATAATATAAAGAATTACAGACGGATCCATATCGCCAGAACGTGTACCCATTAAAAGCCCTTCAAGCGGGGTAAATCCCATTGTCGTATCGATTGAAATGCCTCCGTCAATAGCTGCCATACTGCATCCGTTCCCGAGATGACAGGTTATTAATTTTAATGATTCAAGCGATTTGTCCATGAGCTTTGCAACGCGGCTGGAAACATACCGGTGGGACGTGCCATGGAATCCGTACTTCCTGATCTTATAGCGTCTGTATAAAGAGTATGGTAGACCGTACAAATATGCATGCGTCGGCATTTGTTGATGAAAAGCGGTATCAAACACTGCGACTTGCGGTGTGTCGGGCAAATGATTTAGGCAGGCAGTTATGCCGCGAAGATTGTGCGGGTTATGCAGCGGTGCAAGTTCTATGTTATCGCGAATGCCTTTAATAACTTCATCGGTTATTAAGACGGATTGGGTAAAGGTTTCGCCTCCGTGTACGACGCGATGCCCGATAGCATCGATTTCCGCTTTGTCTTTTATCACGCCATGATTTTTACTTAACAGGACAGCCAGGATATAGTCGATTGCAATTGCGTGGTCGAGTATCTCGCCGCTGATGGCAATTTCATCGCCGTCGTGGCGTTTATTGCGAAGTACGGCATCGCTCATTCCAACGCGTTCGACAACGCCGCGGGTTAATATTTTCCTTTCTTCCGGGTTGATAAATTGATATTTAACCGATGAGCTTCCACAATTAAGAACTAAAATATTCATATTTTTTGTCCAACTTCATTATATTTAAAAAAACCTTCTCCGGTTTTTTTACCGAGTTTCCCTTCCCGTACAAGTTTTTTCAATATAGGGCAGGGACGGTATTTTAAATCTCCGAGTTCATGGAATAACGTTTCCATCCAGGTATGTACCTCGTCAAGCCCGATTGTATCAGACAATTCCAGAGGTCCCATTGTTTGGTTATACCCCAAACGCATTGCAGTATCGATTCCTTCGGCAGTTGCAATTCCTTCCATAAGTACATGCATTGCTTCGTTGAGCATTGGTACAATAACGCGGGTGGTGACAAAACCCGGATATTCATACACTTCCACGACGGTTTTACCGAGTTGCTCGGCAAATTGTTTTACGGTTTCATAAGTTTCATCGGAAGTTTTCAAGGCACGGACAATTTCGACTAAAGCAACTTTCGGAACCGGTTGTAAAAAATGCATGCCAATGATTCTATCGGCGCGTCCGGTTCGTTCGGCGAGTTTGGTTAAATTCAGAGTAGAAGTGTTGGATATAAAAATGGTATTCGGATCGCAGAGCTCGTCAAGTTTTTGGAACAAAATTTCTTTTTTCTTAAAATCTTCGTCGATTGCCTCAATAACAATATCACACTCGGTGACCTGTTCAAGTTCATCGGTAATTTTAATTCGCGAAAGAATAGATTGACGCTCGCTCTTGGTAATTGCCCAACGTTGAATCTCGCGATCCAGATTGGCTTTTATGACATCCATACTCTCCTCGGCGATATCTTTATTACGCTCAACTCCCAGAACATCCATTCCGGAAGCTGAAATCGCTTGACATATTCCTCTTCCCATAACGCCAAGGCCTATAATGGCAACGTAGTTAATCTTGTCACTGGTAGATTGTTCAGGAAGGTTATCACCGAGAAGATCTTCAATTTTTTGGGGGTTATGCTTATTCATCCACTAATATACTATTCGATAGGATAATGTAATATTTACAAAACGGTAGTTTCACTAAAATTACGAAAAGAACCGGTGCGAATCAAGAATTTTCTTAATTATTTACGATATAATTATTCATTTTGACTTTATCCGGTATTTATTTTATATTAAATCAGAAATCGGATAAATTTGGTCGTATTTTTCAGAGAGGGGTTAATGTTACGCTTATCAAAACGCGTAGAATACGGGCTCATTGCATTACGTCACTTTGCTGCTATACAGGAGAGTAAAGTATGTACGGCAAAGGAAATATCACAAAAATATAACATACCGCATGAATTATTAGCGAAGGTATTACAAAAGCTTTCACAGGCACGTATTATACGTTCCTATCAGGGAGTACGGGGCGGGTATGTGCTGGCGCATAATCCGGGCACTATCAAGATATCGGATGTCATTAATGCTATTGAGAATGAAAAACCAATGCTCGCTGAGTGTTACGCCGACGGTCCGGAAAGCTGTATTATTTTTGACGACTGTACTATCCGTCGACCTCTCGGAAAAATTCAGAAAAATATAAATAATTTTTTCCACACAATGACAATTGCTGAGATTGTTTAATTATGAAAGAAGCTCGTGTATACCTTGATTATCAAGCGACAACACCTGTTGATAACCGGGTATATGAGGCAATGCATCCGTTCTTCAAAGACAATTTTGGCAATCCATCCAGTACATTTCATTCCTTCGGCTGGAAAGCACAAGAAGCAGTTACCGATGCACGGTCGTCCATTGCATCCGTTTTTAATTCAAAACCCGATGAAATAATCTTTACAAGCGGAAGCACCGAATCAAATAATACGGCTATACGCGGAGTTGCCGAAAAGTATCGTGATCGTGGGGATCATATTATAACCTGTGCAACCGAACATACCAGTGTATTATCGGTTTGTAATCATTTGAGTAATAATGGCTTTCGTATTACGTATCTTCCGGTAGATAAGGACGGCCTCATAGACCTTAACCGGCTAAGTGATTCAATTACAGAATCTACCATTCTCATTTCGTTGATGGCGGCGAATAATGAAATCGGCGTGACACATCCTGTCAAAGAAATCGGCGCCATTGCCAGGGATAAAAATGTTATATTTCATACCGATGCAACGCAAGCGATGGGTAGAATGAAATTGGATGTACAGAAGCTCGGTATTGATTTATTATCCGTATCCGGGCATAAAATTTACGGGCCAAAAGGCATCGGATTGCTCTACGTAAGTGGCGATAATCCGGAAATTCAGATCGAACCGCTTATACTGGGCGGCGGGCAGGAAAAAAATTTCCGGTCGGGAACATTGAATGTCCCGGGAATTATCGGATTAGCGAAGGCAATTACTCTGTGTGAAGGGTTGTATCCGGAAGAAATGTCCGTAATAAAGCGCCTTCGCGACAGGTTGTTAACCGGTATAAGAGAAAGTATTGATGATATATCAATCAACGGATCCTTAGTACATAGAATTCCGAACAATCTTAATATCAGTTTTAGGGGTGTTGAAGCACAGGCGTTGTTGATGATGATGGATGACATAGCTTTATCACTCGGTTCGGCATGCCATGGCAAAACAATTGAACCTTCGCACGTACTGCGAGCGTTACATAAACAGGAAGGCGATATGTTTTCCGCAGTGCGGTTTGGTATAGGCAGATATACAAGTGAAGGAGATATAGATTACACTGTACAAAGACTGTCGGAAACGATATCAATGCTTCGTGCAAAAAAAAATCACACACGCAAACCTGAACAAAAACTGCCAAAAAGGTATTCAACATGAAAAAAAATGACATTTTGAAAAGTAATCATATAGAATTTCTCCGATTTTTAAAGACGCAATTCCCATTGTATCACAAGTCAAATGTTTTTTTCCGTGATCTGCACTATGGCGTGATGGAATACTTCGAGCAAAAGAAAAAAACGAGAGTAAAATATTCAGAGGCAGAGGGAATTGCCCGTGAATTTGTGAATTTTATGGAGAAAAAAGAGATATTCCGGAAACTTGATCATCAAACGTGGGTATTAAATTACCCGGATTTTACAAAAAAAGCTTCATAATCAATTAAATCTACTATAAGGAGGATACCATTATGGCATACGAATGGAAGTTTAAAGCACGTCCCTATTCGGATGACGAAGCAAAGAAACTTCTCTCAGGCGTCGTCAGTCCCGAAACCACGGATTGGCATTATAATAAACATCATAAGGGTTACGTCGTTGCTTTAAACACTATAGAAAAAGGTCTGGAAAGCACCGATCGTTCGGCAGCGAATGGTAATTACAGTGAAGTAGGTGAGCTAAAACGCCGCTTTACCTGGAATCACGCGGGAACTTTACTTCATGATGTATACTGGGAGGTTCTCGGCGGAGACGGAGATGTATCAAAAGGACCCGATGTAAAAGCAGCGATTGAGAAGGAATTCGGTTCAGTGGATAAGTGGAAAGAGGATTTTAAAGCATCGGCAATGGCGGCAAAACTAAGCGGATGGGGGCTGCTTGTATACGATCAGTTATATTCCGGCCGTTTGTTAAACGTTCTTGTAGATGAACATCAATACGGAGCTATTTGGGGAGGAATCCCGCTCATTTCGTGTGATGTGTTCGAACACGCATATTATCACAAAGATGGACCCGGTCGTGCGGGGTATATTGATAATTTTATCAATAATCTGCACTGGGGTCGCATTAACGATCGATACAAGAAATTTGTAAAATAAGTTGCAATGTTTAATCAAAGGGGAATCAAGTATTATTTTATATGATTCCCCTTTAATCAATATCCGCTTATAACCGGAAGCAACTGCTATATGAAAATGTCCAATAAAACGGATACATCCCCGAGCGATACCAAAAATAATAATAGTAATTATGATAAAACCCGTAAAAATGAAGACTATCATTACTGGCAATATTGCGTCAATTGTGGTATAATTCTCGAGAGCGTACGATGCAAATTAATATGCTCAAGATGCGGTTTTTATCATTCCTGCTCTGAACCATAACGAATGGAGGAAGTATGAACAAACGTAAGAAATTAGTACTTAAGAAGCATCGCAGTAAACAAAGAAAGATGAAAGAAAAACAACGGATGATTTCCAGGGAAAGAGAAACCCCAAAAGAGGCACAGAAAGAAAACAAGAAAGTGGAGCAAAATACCGAAAAAACTTTCCCTGAAGCATAGGTGTATATTGCAGCGACAGGGGGATTTTCGTATATTCAATTAAGAAGATCACCCGAATGCAATATATAGGAAATGCTTAATTATCAGGTTCCATCAGGTTTAAGAACATATCAGATATTTCTGTGTGCTCTCATATTTTGTGCGATCAATTTTACGGCATGTAAAAACGACCCGTACACTTCATTAAACCAGCATGATGCAAATGCACAGGTTTTTACAATCGAATTGTTTCAGAATACGGCAATAAATAGCATTTCAATTTCCACGCTTGATAAAACACCTCTATACATACTTAAAAAAAATGACATCGATATGGCGCCGGTTTTTGCCGGCCTCGAAATTGTGTTTACTGAATTGGAAAATGGAATTTCCATTTTCTCCGATAATGTCGATACAGTTTCATATCAGGATATAAATATCGTGGATCAAAACGGGAATTTTCTCCTCAAACCGTTTGAGATTCATACAGACACAGGAAGAACGATTCTGATCAGAGGTTTATTAACAGTATCAAATGTACGGGGCAGCATCATTCTCAATGCCGATTGTTATGAACACGATATCATTGCTTCTATGATGGCGGAAATCGTGAAAAAAAACGATCCACAACCATTTCAAGAAGCACTGTCAGTTCTTCTGCGAACAAATTTATATGCCTTCGACGGTGGGGAACCGATTCATGAATCGGAGCGAATCGGTATTGTGCTCGGATCTGAATCACCACAAAAGTACCATTATGATGTTATTCATACTACTAAAGGATACATTGCGGTTTCTCACAACAAACCGGTTGTTCTATACTCCACTGAAATATGCGGAGGTATGACCGCTACACCCGATATGGTTTGGCAGGACCTGCCATCGAAGCCAAGCTATCAGGTAGTGCTTTGCGAAAACTGTCTCTCGACCGGCAGTTATGAATGGATAAAGGTTGTTAACTCTCACGATTTAGGGAATTTGTTATTCGGAAGTTTTAATCACGTTAAAGTGTGGATAAGCAAATTTTATGAAAATGGAAGGCCGCAGTTCATTACGGCGCAGATGGGAGAAAATAAAAAAACTTACACGGTCGAGGAATTCAGAAAACAAATTGCTCAGGGTGATGTATCCGGAATCATTTTAAGTGACTGGTTCCAGATAAAAGATTCTGACGATGCTTTGGAAAAAGAACACCCCTTACAATCGCTGAATATTAACTATAGTAATATGGCACCGGAATCGGAAGAGGTGCTTTTTATAGGGTGGGGCATCGGCCATGGTGTAGGGTTATGCCGCGAATCTGCTCGATTACAGGCACGAAACGGTAAAACCTTTCCCGAAATCCTTCGGTATTATTTCCCACAATTACGAACGATACGGATAGAGAGTGAATAACATTCGACCATCAATGAGACAGTTGTACGGTTCGAAAATTTTCGATTTTTACAAGCGGCCGTATATAATGGGTATTTTGAACACAACACCTGACTCTTTTTCCGACGGTGGAAGGTACGTGGATCCAGACGGTGCGGTAGAGTATGCACTTGCAATGATCGACGAAGGTGCAGACATTGTTGATATCGGTGGAGAATCGACCCGACCCGGTTCCGACAGAATTACCGAAAACGAAGAAATTGATCGCGTTATTCCGGTCATTCAAGGAATATTAAAATATAACAAAAATGCCGTCATTTCGATTGACACATATAAATCGGAGGTTGCAAAGGAGGCGCTTACACGAGGCGCTCTTATTGTTAATGACGTAAGCGCTCTTTGTTTCGATGAAAATATGGCGTCTGTTGTCGCTAAATACAATGCATCGGTGATTTTGATGCATATGAAAGGCGAGCCGAAAACTATGCAGAATAATCCGTCCTATAAGGATGTCGTGAACGAGATAAAAAGCTTTTTAAAAAAACGAATTGAATTTGCACAAGAACACCGAATTTCACAGATTATAATCGACCCCGGAATCGGGTTCGGTAAACGAGTACAGGATAATTTGGAATTATTGCGGTCTCTGCGTACATTTACCGAACTCGGTTGTCCGGTATTGATCGGCCCTTCCCGGAAATCATTTATCGGTAAGATTTTGAATCTCCCCGTCGATCAACGTCTGGAAGGAAGTATCGCCGCAGCAGTTATCGGAATCATGAACGGCGCTTCCATAGTTCGTGTACATGATGTCGCTGCTACAAAACGAGCTGTACAACTTTCACATGCAGTTTTATTCGGAACAGATACTATTGAAGAAATAGACCGGTTAGCATAATGGAAATTATACGTATCGGATTTTTAACGGTTACCGTATCCGATCTAATCGATATGACAATTGTCGGGCTCATTGTATATAAATTATATATGCTTATGCGCTCGACGCTGGCGATTCACATATTTATCGGTTTGCTTGTTATTATTGCCTTTTCATTTATTGCCCAGGCGATGGATTTGAAGGTGATGACCTGGATTTTGAAAACATTGAGCGATATCTGGGTCATTGCTTTTATTGTACTTTTTGCACCCGAAATAAGACGATTGTTGGTATATCTCGGAAGGAACCGGCTGGTGAGGGTATTTATAAAATTAGATGTCACCGAATCGGTCGATGAAATCGTTGAAGCCGCAGCGGAATTGTCGGAGAAAAAGTTTGGGGCGTTAATTGTTATCGTGAGAACAACCGGAATCAGGAGTTTTATTGAAACCGGTCATCCGCTGGAGGCTCGTGTTAGTAAACACCTTCTTATTTCTATTTTCAACCCAAAATCGCCTTTACATGATGGCGCCGTGGTGATAAAAGATCGAATTATAGAAGCTGCACGAGTTACGCTGCCGCTTTCCGAGCGTAAAACAGTCGGAGGAGTAACGCTCGGTATGCGCCATAAAGCAGCATTGGGAATCTCCGAACAATCCGACGCTCTTGTTGTTGTTGTATCGGAAGAAACGGGAACAATTTCAGTTGCCGAAAACGGTGAATTAATGCGCGGATTAACTCCGAACGAACTTCGTGAAAAATTAGAAGAGGCAATCGAGGAAGTGAGTGAGGCATCATTGCGTACAATATTTGGTAGTGTAAAATCAAAAGAAAAATAATTTGAGGTTTATTTGAGACGGTTTGACGACGAACGTCGTGAAATGATACAGTTACTTAAAGACCGTGGAATAAGTGATAAAAGAGTGCTTGAAGCGATGGAAAAAGTACCGCGGCATATGTTTGTAATGGAAGCGTTTATCAATAGGGCATACGACGATTGTGCGCTTCCGATCGGCTATTCACAAACTATCTCACAACCCTATACCGTTGCATTTATGACCGAATCGTTAAAGGCGAAAGAAGGAGAGAAAGTGCTTGAAATCGGAACAGGGTCTGGGTACCAGGCGGCTATTCTCGCTTCGATGGGGGTAAGAGTATTTACCATCGAACGTAATTATCAACTTTTAAACGAGGCGAGGAAACGTCTTGATAAACTCGGTTATCGGGTTGCAGCGCGGGCCGGAGATGGAACGCTCGGTTGGTCTGATTTCAAACCCTATAATGGTATACTCGTCACTGCCGGATCTCCCACCATACCGCAACCTCTGCTCGACCAACTTGATGAAGGAGGAAGATTAGTTATACCGATCGGTGGACTTGACGAACAAAAACTGCACATAATTGAGAAAAAAGGTGAGGAATTTCTTACAAGAGAAGTGCAGGGATTTAAATTTGTACCTCTTATCGGAAAACGGGGTTGGTCTAATTAAATCGAAGTTATGTCAGGCAGCAAAACAGTACTCATATTATCATCTCCCACTGCATCGGGTAAATCTCAAACGGCGCTGCATGTTGCTTCAGAACTCCCGGTTGAGATTATTTCCGCCGATTCACGCCAAATTTATAAATATATGGACATAGGCACGGCTAAGCCGGAGATACAAGATTTACGTGCAGTACCGCATCATTTTGTTGACATGCTCGAACCTGATAAAATTTGGAACGCCGGAAAGTATGCAAGAGAATCGAGACGAAAAATAGATGAAATTTTTAAACAAGATCGTATTCCTTTTGTAGTCGGGGGTACGGGACTTTACATTAAAGCTATGGTCGACGGCATAATCGATGTTCCCGAGGTAGACGATGAATTACGTCAACGTATTGCAGCTCGATTTGAAAAGGACGGTTTGAAGAAACTTGTAGAGGAATTACGGAGGATTGATCCGGGTGGAGCGGAGTTGATTGATTTAAAAAACCCGCGTCGTGTTATGCGTGCACTTGAAATTTACTATATGACCGGTATGACCCGCGGCGAACTCGAACAAAAATCAAATGATCCGTTGCCGTATAAGGTCCTCTGGTTCGGTTTGGAGTGGGATAGGGGAGTATTATACAACCGAATTGACCGGCGCGTCGACAAAATGATCGAAAACGGTTTAATTGACGAAGTACAAACCTTGCTTGAACAGGGGTATTCAAAATTTTCTCAATCACTTCAATCTGTAGGATATGCCGAGACTATCGAATATCATGAGGGGAGAATTAACAGGGAAGAATTAATTGACCGGATAAAACAAAATACCCGCCGATTTGCGAAACGTCAGATGACGTGGTTCGGGAAAGAAAAACGGATTCGCTGGATTACCGTCCGATCTGATGACGATCTGAAAACCGCCGCTCGTGAAATAATCACGTACCATACCAAAAATCTATAAAATAACAGGGGCGTTTCGATAAATATCGATATGCCCCTGTTAACGTTACTTGCTACAGCTGATTAATCTGCAAGCGCCATCGCATGTTTGTCACAACACGGTTCATCTTTGTCTGCTTTTTCTGCCGATGCGTGCACTGCGGTTGATTTTTCTCCACAGGATTTTTTCTCACTTTCGGCTTTTAATACTACGCCACTGTGAGGGCATTCGATAGACTTTGAGACTTTCGCTGCAGTTGTTGACGTTCCGCACTCTTTCTTTCCGGAAGCCATGGTCGCGCGGACTTTGTCACCACATTCATTTCCGGATGCGACAACTTCAGCCCTCACACATTCTTTTTCCGTACTTTTAACAACTGCTGTTTGGCTGTCACCGGTGAACACTCCGAATGACAATGCAACCGCTGTGATTATCAACACGATTGCAGATGGAATAATAATATTTCTCATAAAGCACTCCTCTGTAGATTAGTTATACATACGGTGATTAGGTCGTAATCAATGTTCGTGATGATGGTCGGTATCCAGTTTTACGTCTTCTTTCGTAAAGTCGTTATCAATCCCTCTTCCTAATTGCCAGCCGGCATAGCATTCGCCGCATACCGGTTTACCCTCAGTGAGATTATTGTAGCACGGACAACTGCCATGAGCAAGCAAACATTCATTACATCCTTCACTCAAACAACAGGCGTATTCTCCTTCCATCGCAAGCTCCATTTTTATATCGGGGAGCCAATCATTGATTTGTTCGATTTTTTGATTTGCGGTGAGATCGGGTTCTTCTTCGGGCGGGGCGCAACCAATGAGTAAAAATGTGATTGCTACAATCGAAAGTAAAGAAGTATAATATCTCATTTTTTCCTCCCTATTGAATTTGAGATGTTAACGTATGAAACTATAACAATGTACCGGACTATTTAAGTTTCCAAAAATTCAAATTATTTCTGCTGAGGGCGCATTTCCACGCTAATGACGGTCCCTTCGGCGCAGACCGTAGTATTGGCCGAGAGCTGGATATCTACAATTACCTTTCTTTCTGTAATTTCTCTCACTTTGCCAGTTAGTGTCAACTCTGTGTCGGTAGGGGTTGGTTTTAAATAGCTGACCTGAAGCGATGCCGTTACGAATCGGGGGGCGTTCGTGGTTGTTAGATCCATGCCTCGTTTTTCAGCCATCGCTGCGGCGGCAGTTCCGGTGCCGTGACAATCGATCAGTGATGCTATCAATCCCCCGTATACGTAGCCGGGTATTGCCGTGTGGTATGTCTTTGGTAAGAACCGGGTAACCGATTTCTTGCCGTCCCAATGGGTTTTTATTTGATGCCCATGCGTATTTGAATATCCGCAGCCATAACACTGACTTACATCGTTATCGTAATAATCCTGAATCGGTTTATCGTACATGATGCTCTGCTGATTTAGTGTAATTATTAGATAAATTTTGTATTTTAGAGGATAACTCTTTACCTCGAACCTATAACATACGACTTTATAATGATGAAAACAATAATTGAACCCTTCAGAATCAAATCAGTTGAACCGATTCGTTTCACCACTACGGAAGAACGTGAGCGTATTTTACAGGATGCCGGCTATAATCCCTTTATGATTCTTGCAGATGATGTGCTCATCGACCTGTTAACCGACAGCGGCACCGCTGCGATGAGTGCAAAACAGTGGGCTGGGATTATGGACGGTGATGAATCGTATGCAGGGGCACGTAGTTTTTATAAGTTTGAATCGGCCGTTCGCGACATAACAGGTTATAAATATATAATTCCGACACACCAGGGGAGAGCTGCTGAAAAAATACTATTCACTATTTTAGGTGGTGCGGGAAAATTCGTTCCTAATAATACACACTTCGATACTACCCGTGCTAATATCGAATATTCGGGCGCCGAGGCAATTGACCTTGTTATCGATGAGGGAAAAGATCCGGATTCACTGCATCCATTTAAAGGAAACATGGATATCGAAAAATTGGAGAAATTCATCAAGGAGCGGGGTCCGGAAAATATACCGATCGGTATGATGACCGTAACAAACAATGCGGGCGGCGGGCAGCCGGTATCGATGGAAAACCTGCGTGCCGTGAAGAATGTTTTAAAAAAATATAATATACCGTTTTTCCTGGATGCGTGCAGGTTTGCAGAGAATTCATACTTTATCAAGCTTCGTGAAGAAGGGTATGCAGATAAATCGGTCAAGGAAATTGCACAGGAGATGTTTTCGCTTGCCGATGGATGTACTATGAGCGCAAAAAAAGATGCGCTGGTTAACATGGGTGGTTTTCTTGCGATGAACGATGAGAACCTTGCACAGTCGGCTCGAAATATATTAATCGTAACCGAGGGATTTCCAACATACGGCGGATTGTCCGGACGGGATCTCGAAGCGATTGCACAGGGATTCGTTGAGGTTGTAGACGAACATTATTTAAGATACCGTTTACGTTCTACTGAATATCTCGGGGAAAAGCTGATGGATGCCGGGGTACCGATTCTCCGGCCGCCTGGTGGCCACGCTATTTATTTAAATGCCAGAGGATTTACCCCGCATATTCCACCGGAAAAATTTCCCGGTCAATCCATTGTCTGTGAATTATACCGGTTCGGTGGAATACGGGCGGTAGAAATCGGCAGTGTTATGTTCGGAAAAACAGACAAAAAAACAGGTAATTTTATCCCCGCAACGATGGAACTTGTCCGGCTTGCAATACCGAGACGGGTTTATACGCAAAGTCACATTGACTATGTGGTTGAAGTTATTATCGAAATGTACAAAGGCCGTGAATCTTTGAAAGGGTACAATATCGTATATGAGGCACCTATGCTTCGTCATTTTACGGCAAGATTCGAACCGATTACATGAGTAAAAAGAATTACAATAAAACTATTTGTCCGGTCTGTAAAACCGAAAATCCTTCGCTGATAATAACCTGCCGGTCATGCGGCGGTTATCTCAGAGACCGGATTGCATCGCTTCATTTGTTTGAAACATTGTGGCTCTTAATCGAATCACCGGCGACCGCAATGCAGCGTATAATTATTGCACAGCAAAAAAATTACGTATTTCCGATTCAAATGCTTTTCGGTTTTGCTTATGTCGCATTGCTTTTCTGGCTGTCGAATATAGGATTGTTGATAGATAATTTACAGGTCATATTGTTGCTCATCATCTTGCTCGGTCCGGTTGCGGGTATCGTTGTCATTATGTTCCTCTCGATGGTTGTGTCGGTTTGCCTGCGTCTGTATAGATCGTCGATAAATTTTCGGGATATACGCGCTGTTGTATCGTATTCGAGTTTTCCAATTATCCTGTCGGTGTTATTTATATTCCCGGTGGAAGTCGGGATATTCGGTATGTATCTGTTTACGAATGAACCGTCTCCATTTTCACTGAATCCGGTAGTATATAGTATGGTGATCGGCCTTGATTCAGTACTTATCGTTTGGTCGATAGTTTTGCTAATAATAGGGTTGAAAATCCTTTCGGAAAGAATGAAGGTCGTGTTAACAACCACGCTGATGGTAATTGTTGCAGCTCTTCTTCCGACAATTGCATTTTATTCCATTGTATCTACGTATATGGGTGTTGTATGAAAGTCTCACGAGAAGCGTTTGAATCGCTTGTCGAAGAAGCTCTGAAAATGCTTCCCCGGCATTTTCAAACGGCATTGGATAATGTTGAAATTATAGTCGAAGATATGCCGAATGACGACGATCTTGATAGAGCGGCAGCTTCCGAAAAACATACTCTGCTTGGTTTATATACCGGGGTGCCGTTAACCGAACGGGGAGGATGGTACGGTATGACGCCGGTAATGCCCGATAGAATACAGATTTTTCAGAAGAATATTGAAAGATTTTGTAAAACAAAAGAAGAATTACGTTATCAGGTTCTTACTACCGTTTTTCACGAATTAGGGCATTATTTTGGAATGAATGAGGATGAAATTCGGTCTGCAATGGATGATTATATTTGATGTTTGGAATAAAGCGACTTATTTTTTTGTTATAGTTGAAAATGACGCGTAAAAATGATTATATTCAGAATAATAAGTCTTTATTAATTAAAGTAAAATAGTTGAATTAAAAATGGCACAACCGGCTATACGACAGATAGACCCGATAGCAATGTTTATACAGGAGCATGAGGAAGTACTTATGCATCTTCGAACCCTGAATAAAATTGCGGCATCGATTAAAGAGAAAGGCGTCGATGACGAACTTCTAAAAACACTCGACCATTCTATGGAATTTATAAAAGAAGAAGTAGAAGTGCATAATAGAAGGGAAGAGGAGGCGCTATTCCCGGTTGTCGAACGGTATGTCGATGGGCCGACAAGGTCGCTGAAAGATGATCACCGTCATCTTGCACGACATTTTGAAACGCTTCAAGAAGCAGCACATGCGATTACAAAAAATAAAGACGACGAGGAAGCGATTCAACAATTCTTGCTTATTGCACGTACAATCGTACAGATAATGGTTAACCATATCCATAAAGAGAATCATATTCTCTTTCCGATGCTACAACGTTTTCTCACAAAGGATGAGCTTCGCGAAGTTACCCGGAAGATGGTATAGCTTTTTTACGGACGCGCCCCTAACTCCACTTCAAGTGAAATCTCCTCACCATTCCTTAGTATCACTACTTCGACTATATCTCCCGGATTATACTCACCTAAAGCATACGTATAATCATATACATTTTCAATCGATTTTCCGCCAAAGTTAATTATAATATCTCCACCTTTTATGCCGGCTTTTTCTGCCGGTGAATCACTTCGAACTTCGATCACTCCCATACCACCCGAATCGCCGACGATATCGGGCATGGTACCGACATAGACGCGAATACCTCGGGCAGTGCCGCGCGGTGCCGTCGATTCCACCCGGGTAAATGCGATTGGTTCCCGGTATGTATTCAATTCTAATGCAACATCGTATACGTATTTGACAATTCGTTCCATTCCCTCATAATTTATTTTCTCTGCAGTATCGGAAGGACGGTGATAATCACCATGAAGTCCGGTATGAAAAAAGAGAACCGGAATGTTTTTTCTGTAAAAAGAAGCGTGATCGCTCGGACCCAATCCATCCGGATTCGTACGGATCGAGAACTCATCATATTGAGGAAATGATTCCAACATCGATTCCCAGATGGGTGAAGTTCCGACGCCAAAAATGGTAAGTTCGTCATTCTGCATTCTTCCAATCATATCAAGGTTAATCATCGCCGTCGAATGTTCATTCGGGAAATAAGGGTTTTCAACATAATAACTCGAACCAATCAATCCAAGCTCTTCCGCTCCAAAAGCAATAAAAAGCATGCTCCGGTCGAGTTGGTCCTTATTCGATGCAAATTTTTGTGCAAGTTCAAGTAAACCTGCGGTTCCAGAAGCATTGTCGTCTGCACCGTGGTGGATTGCATGTACGTCAGGCGCCATCGAACCGTCGCCGCCCCAACCAAGATGATCGTAATGCGCGCCGATTATTATAACCTCATTTTTCTTATCCGGATGATTACCGGGTAAAAAGCCGACGACATTATAACAGGTCGCCGTTATAGTATGGAGATCGGTTTGTATGTCTGCCTGTATGTCGTTTAAAATAAATGAGTTCGGTTCTCGCGATTCAAGTATTTTCCGGTATAAATCTATTGCCGTATATCCCGATTGTTCCAGAATTTTATCGGCTATTTCCGGAGTTATATTAATCACCGGTAATCCCGATGTTGCTGGATTTCTGTCGAGTCTGCTGCGCATAAGTGCATCGGAACCCACATCAGGTGGGGTAACGATAATCAGTGCTTCAGCGCCTGCCTCACGTGCTGCAATTGTTTTATAACGCGGGGTGGCAAAACGATTCAACACACCGTGCGGATCATCAATATCGGGAGAACCGTGAAAAATGAGAGCTATTTTTCCTTCTAATGATATATGCCGGTAATCGTCATACTCATTTTCTCTCGAGGAGATTCCAAACCCTGCAAAAACTATCTCCCCACTCACCGAACCACTGGACGAAAAAGGAAGCGTCTGAAACTGTTCACCGTGAGAGAGATTAATACTTTCATCCGGTATTCTCAGTGTAACAAGATTTTCCTCACCATGTTCGACGCCGGCTGCGAATTCGAAAGGTTGCAGATAATCTTCCCAACTCGTTACCTCAACAGTTTCGGGGTGAGGGAAAAGTCCGTAGGTTATAAACTCATTCGCAATATATTCCACTGCCTTTTTCGCTTCAGGGGTTCCTGCACGGCGTCCTTCTAATTCGTCGGATGCAAGATAATACACATGTCGTGAAAGCTCATCTTTTGTGATTCGTGCACTCCGGAATGTATCTTTTTCGATACTGTGTAGAAAAAAGACAGCAGAAATAAGCAATACAATGTAAACGGGAAAACTTTTTTTGAAAGTCATATTTAACCTCTCATAAAAATTATTCAACCCAGTCTGCAATAAAAACATTTATTTCTCGAGGCGACTGAGCATTTCGCCCCGATGCCCATACAAGGGTTTTGCCGTCGTTTGAAAATACAGGGAAACCATCAAATGAATCATTATGGGTGATTTGTTTTAAACCGGTACCATCTGTATTAATCATAAAAAGATTGAAAATTCTTCTATCCGGGTCTGCGTAGTTTGATGAAAATATAATTCTTTTTCCGTCGGGATGGAAAAATGGTGCGAAGCTCGCGGCGCCGAGCTGTGTAACCTGATGAAGATTTGATCCGTCGGCATCCATAACATACACTTCAAGCCGCATAGGACGCAGCATCCGGTCTTTCATAAGTCGTTCATAATCGGCTAATTCTTCTTCATCTTTTGGATAATTTGCTCGATAAACAATTTGTGTCCCGTCAAGAGAGTAAAAAGCACCGCCTTCGTATCCTTTCCTGTCGGTAAGTTTTCGTAAATCGCTGCCGTCAAGATTCATTGTATATAATGCCGGATCGCCGTCACGCAGCGATGTGAAAATGATGCGGTCACCCGTCGGTGATACGGTTGCTTCGGCATCGTACATTGGGCTGCTGGCGAGTGTTTTCACAATCGTCCCGTCGAGCCGGGCAAGATAAATGTCGAATTCGTCATACAGCTTCCATACATAACCGCGATCGCGATCGACAGGAGGGGGGCATTTATCCGAAGCGGCGTGTGTCGAAGAATACAGGATTAAACTATCGCCGGGAAGGAAATATGCGCAGGTAGTACGTCCCTTTCCGGTGCTTACTAACCGAACATCTGAACCGTCAAGATTCATCGTAAATATTTGATCACACTCAAATTCATCGCGTGTTGATTGAAACACCAATTGATCCTGTCGGAAGGAAAAATATGCTTCTGCGTTTGTGCCGCCGAATGTCAATTGCCGAATATTGCTTAAATGATTTTCACCGTCAAACCGAAGTTGAGAGTCTATTGTATCTGTGGTGGTGGTAATTGCAAGGAAAAGTATGGACAACACAACAAAAAAAGTCCAAAGAATCAAATTTTTCATGCTGCAGAACCTTTCGTTAATCCTTTTATTTATTATCATTAAAAATCCATTATTATTAAGATAACAGAAAAGATGTATTAAATTCAACAAAATTGTCTAAATTCCATGGAACCAAAGATAATTTTTCAATGTTACATTTTCGAGTTCATTATCTATTTTTTCCTTAGAGAGAAATATTTGAATCTCTGTAGAACTTACATCATATAGTATTTTAAAACCATTAGGAGACATTTATAACATGCGTAATTTTTTTTCATTTATCCCCATAGTACTGGGATTCTTTCTCTTTATAGGTTGTGGCAACGGTGAACAGACCGAAGAAATTCCTACTATCGAATTTGCCACAGATACCATCAAAATGGAAACCCTTAAATGTCAGATGTGTGTTGCAACAGTTCAGCAAGCTGTTGCAAAGGTAGAAGGAGTTGAAGGTATGCGGGTAGATTTCGACAATAAAATTGGTACGGTAAGCTACAACGCAGAGATTACCACCTTAAAAGAAATTGAAGAAGCTATTGCAGCAGCCGGTTATCACGCGAATGACACCAAGCGTGACGAAACTGTTTATGCAACACTGCCTGATTGTTGCCGGTAAATAATCTTTCTTGCCGGAACTTAATCGGTTCCGGCATAGTTTTATAGCTATATAAACATTTTCAATAACAACGGACGTATGGATAGGAAACTAACATACCTGCTGTCGGTTTTACTATTATTTAATATGGGTGGTGCATTTCACCACCATAAAGAAGAGCCATACAATTTCAGCAATGATCCAACCGTATATCTCAATAGTCATCATTGCAATGACCACGCAAATCACCCCAACCTTGCCGACAATCATTATTGTATACATTGCGCGCGCATCACAACATCCTCAACTATTGATTGTGAGAAATTACAAGTAACAAACATTATTCTACTTGATGAGGTAACTCCGGAGAACACTATATCGTTTCGCAGTGAAGATTATCTGTTGTTTACCGAACCCCGTTCACCACCTTACCTTGCCCGATTTTTCCTAAAAAAATATTCCTAATATATGAACCGGCCTGATATACCAGTGCAGGTTCATAAATTTTATACATACTGAAATGAGGTTCAAACACAATATGAGAAAACATATATTCATATTGCTTTCTCTTGCTGTTTTTTTAACGGTTGCCGGTTATGGAGGAGAAGATAGCTATACTTCACCACCATATCTCCAGCGGGATTACGGGGCCATTCATGGAGTTGTCCGGGATATCGAAACCGGTGAACCGATCCTTTTTGCAAATATACGGCTTAAAGATACAGGACGATACAGGATATCGCGTGAAGATGGTACATTTCAATTTGATAATATGCCGGTGCGCAATTATACCGTTACAATTCAGCATATCGGGTATACTCCGGTTGAAAAGGAAGTGGAAGTAACCACTGACGATACCGTTCATATAGCAGTTGACCTTATACCTTCGGTTTTTGAAATCTCTGAATCTGTGGTCGTTACCGGTACCGGGCGGGAGCGCGGTGTATCCGAGGCCTACCAACCGACAAGTGTTTTGGGCGGGTTGGAACTACAAAGAAAAATGCAGGGGACTCTGCCGGCTTCGCTTGTTCATCTTCCCGGTATTGCACAACAATCCTTCGGTGCTGCCGCAACACAACCGGTGATACGGGGAATGGGGGGCGACCGTGTTCTTGTACTTGAAGACGGGCAACGGACCGGCGACCTTTCTACCACAGCAGCCGATCACGCCGTAGCGATTGAACCTGTAACGACCGAGAGAATAGAAGTAATCCGGGGACCTGCCGGATTGTTATACGGCAGTAATGCACTCGGAGGAGTAATAAATGTAATCCGTGAAGAAATTCCGCGCAACCTTCCGGACCGTATAACCGGGACAATTGCTATCCGGGGAGAATCCTATAACGATGGATACAGTGGAGGCGGTATGATAAACATACCGATGGGTTCATTCTCAATACGCGGTGATGCGAGTGCACGCACAGCCGGCAATATTCGTACTCCGAAGGGAACGTTGCCGTCTACCGGATTAGACGGGTATAACGTCAGCGCAGGCATCAGCCGGATTATGGATTGGGGGTATATCGGCACATCGTACCGTCAATACGAAATGAGATACGGGGTACCGGGTGAGTTTGATGGTGAATTGATACCTGGTGCGCATACCGGAGGAGTTAATGTTGAATTCATCAGAAGGGTCGGCCGCCTTAAAGCTATCCATTATGACGGAATAGGGTGGTTCAGTGATATAGAACTTGACGCTCATATTACCCGCTATAACCATCTTGAGATTGAGGGAGAAACCGTAGATGGCCGTCCAATTATCGGGGCAGAGTTCGATCAGCTCTCTTCGAGCGTCAGTCTTGTAGCCCGTCATATTCACTACAATGGAGATATCCGGACCGAAGGTGCTGCAGGAATTTCGTTCAGGTACCGTGATTTGCGTTCAGTCCGGGGTTTTACGGGTACGCGTTCGGCAACGGAGACCGTTGCATCTATATACGCATTTGAAGAATTCGCTTATCGGTCACTGCGATTTCAGTTGGGCATACGGTACGACCGGACAGTCATAGAACCTTACCGGAAAGATCCTATTCGTTCGGGTGAAAGGTTGATTCCGGTATCGGACCGCACTTTTAATGCTTTTTCGGGATCGCTTGCTTTTCTCTACAATTTAGCACCCGGCTGGAAGATCGGTATAAGTACATCACGAGCATTCAGACATCCTGCAATCGAAGAACTTTATTCCGACGGTCCTCATCTTGCCGATTTTTCATTCGATATTGGGAATCCGGAACTCGATGCGGAAATTGGTACGGGTGTCGACCTCTTTCTTCGTGGTGAATCGACCCGTCTGAAAACGGATTTCAATCTGTTCTATAATTTCGTTTCAAATTACATCTACTATGAACCAACAGGAGAAATAGATCCCCGTTTGCGCCGGTATCCGGTATTTCAGGCAAGGAGCGATAATGCGGTCTTTTACGGTGCTGAAGGTAAACTCGAATTCATAATATGGAATAATATCGTTATCGATGCGACGGCCAGCTATGTTCATGCAACAAGAACCATAGACGACGATCCTTTACCGTTCATCCCCCCGTTAAACGGAAATATCAACCTTCGATATGAAGGGAAGAGGTTTTTCGCATCGGTCGGATACACCGCTGCAGCATCTCAGAATAGAGTGCCGTTGCCAATTCCAGACCCTTTGAATCAGGATGAGACCATTAAACCGCAATTACCGACACCTTCGTATAATTTGTTGGGTGCAGGAATCGGATACCGGTGGATGCAGTATAAATTGTTACATTCGATAACTTTAAATATTGAAAACGCCGCCGATGCTGTCTGGCGTGATCATTTATCGCGCGTGAAAGACGTCGCACCGCAGCCGGGACGCAACATCAGGGTGTCGTATCAGGTATTATTTTAATTTAACAAAACAATAAAACTGATTTTTAAACTAATATACGAGGTGATATTATGAAATCTAACGAATTCTTGACGGGACTGTTCCTCCTCATTTTTACATTTTTATTTTTTGCAGGATGCGATCGTTCGACAGAACCGGATAATGGTCATGTTGATGATATGGAAACGGTGAACATTATAGATCGAACAGTAACTGCCCGTCCGGTAATAGCAACATGGACACATGATGATGGATGGGATACGAACGTGTTATATGAATTGAGTAAATCGGCGGAAGAAGAACGTACACGGGTATCCCTGGGGATTGAAGTATATAACTCTCACGGTGAACAACTCGAATTATGTGAAGGATGTGAGTATGAGGCCAGATACTGGATATCACAAAATGCACCGACCGATGTTATCGATTTATCTCTTGATGAGGATATTCTATTTCACGGCGATCATGTTCATATATATGGACTTGAAGTCGGTGAAACCATGATTGAATTTATACTCTGGCACGGTGACCACGCAGATGCTGCAACAACACCGGTTACATTTCGTGTAGTAGAATAATTATCCAAAATAAATTCAAAAGAATACATTCGAATGGCGATTCCATTGGAATGTATTTTTTTATTATATTGCTTGCATCTTTTTAAATATCGGTTTATATTGCACCTTATTATTCTCAAAATGCATGGAGCGCATGTCACTTCAAAATAAAGTTGCGATCATCACCGGTGCAACGGGCGGACTTGGTCCTGCCGTTGCAGAACGGTTATATAATGAAGGGTGTAAACTTACATTAACGTATATGAAGGAGAATAGATTATCGGTTCTTCCGGATCAACTTATCAAAGATTCAAATAATGTAATTTCCGTACATGCCGATGTAACAAAAGAAGATGATGTAGCCGAAGTTTTCAACAAAACAATCGAAAAATTTTCTACCGTTTCAATACTTTGCAATATAGTGGGCGATTATATGGACCCCGTACCATTTACCGATATATCATACGATGGATGGAAAAATATGATGGATCGTAACCTTACCACTTGTTTTCTTGCTTCCCGGGAAGCGATCCTTCGAATGAAAGATAACAACTATGGAAGAATAATTAATATCTCGGCAAAACCGGGGATATACCCGGAAGCCCGGCGCGGTGCATACGGAGTTGCAAAGGCAGGGGTGGCATTTCTTACACGAATGCTCGGGATGGAATTCAAACGCTCAGGCATCACGATAAACGCCATAGCGCCAAGTATCATAAAAACTCCTGACAATGAATCCTGGGGCGACCCGCAGGAAATGAGGTATTGGGTAACTCCCGAACAACTTGCCGATATTATTGCATTTTTATGCAAAGAATCGTCGGACAGCATAAACGGTGAGGTAATTGAGGCGTTCGGCGGGGTGAAATAATATTTGACTTTATACATAAAATTCGTTATTCTATAATTTAAAACGTATTTTTGGTTATAGCCTGACAATTATTATTTTTAAATTAATTCATTTATCTAACTAATAACAATCTCTAATCCGAAACTAAGGAGGAATCATTATAATGGATCAATTTGGCATTTTCACCTTCCTTCTTCAAGTCGACGGCGGAGGCGCACTTAACTGGTTACAGGAAAAGTATGTAGAAGGCGGCCATTTTATGCACGTCATTTTGGGCTGTTTGGTTTTAGGCCTTGCCTTTTCACTTGAGCGCATCTGGACACTCAGTAGAGCAACCGTCAATACAAGAAAATTTCTGGTTCAAGTGAAAAAAGCACTTGACGAAGGTGGTGTAGACGCTGCACTCGATGTATGTAGCAAAAACCGTGGATCGGTCGCAAGCGTATTTCAGGCAGGACTGCTCCGCGCCGATGAAGGTATCGAAGCAGCAGAAAAAGCAATTATCAGCTACGGTGGAATCGAGATGGCTTTTCTGGAGAAAAACTTAATCTGGATTTCAACGTTTATTGCGATTGCACCGATGATCGGATTTACCGGAACGGTTCAGGGTATGATCTCGGCATTTGATGCTATCAGAGAAGCACGCAATATCTCCCCTGAAATTGTTGCAGGCGGTATCTCCGTTGCATTGTTAACCACGTTATTCGGTCTTGTTGTTGCAGTGATCTTGCAAGTGTTTTACAATTATTTCGTTTCAAGAATCGACAAAGTGGTTATTGAGATGGAAGAAAGTTCTATAGAATTGATAGACTCGCTGTTGCTGATGAAACAAGGCAAAAAAGTTTCGACTGCACAAGCGACGGCAACACCAAAAGAAAGTAAAGACCAGGGTCAGGAGAAAAAATAGTAACGATAGGAAGTTATCCTTATGTTAAAACGTAAGAAAAAAGAAGGCGCCTCTATTCCGCTGGCAGGGATGGCCGACATAGCTTTCTTGTTGCTCATCTTTTTCTTGCTCGTAACAACGATAGACGTTGATACCGGTATCGGACTTGTGTTACCGCCGCCGGTTGATGAAGCGGAAGAAATTGAGGTAATTGAAGAAAACCTTGCAAACATACTCGTGAATGCTGCCGGCGAAGTATTGCTTGACGGGAACATCATTAGCGTGCCGCAAATATCCGGAACTATAGCGGATAAAATCCGGGGCAATCCCGATCTTATCGTCTCGGTTAAAGTAGACAGGCGAACGCCGTATAATATATATATCGATACGATCGATCAGTTAAAAATGGCATATAATGAACTTCGTGAAGAATACGCCCGGCAAAATTTCGGCGTACGTTTGCAGGATGTAACACGAGAACAGCTTGATCAAGTACGACAGGCAATTCCACAGCGGATATCATTAGCCGAACCAGAATAACGGCACTGTTATAATAACATGAAAAGGGATGTGGTCTTATGAAGTTTAAGAAGAAACAAGCCACGACGAAGCAGGAAATACCGACGGCGTCGCTCCCGGACATTATATTTATGTTGTTGATCTTTTTTATGTTAACAACAGTTCTCCGGGAATTCGATGTACAGGTCGAATACACGCTGCCGGAAGCATATATGATCGAACGGATCGACAACAAACGACTCATATCCTACATATGGGTGGGTCGCGATGGGAGAATACAGATCGATGATAACATCGTACGTATAGATGACATTAGCTCGATCATGTATCAAAAACGAGTGGAAATACCAAATTTGATTGTTTCGATGAGGATTGATCGAAACTCGGAAATGGGTGTCGTGACGGATATTCAGCAGCAACTTCGTGAAGCAGACGCATTGCGGATAAATTATTCATCTTTGCATCGTTTGTAGACGATTTTTAAAATAATAAACACGTATTGGTACGATGGAACGTGTATTAAAACGAATATAAATCCAAAAGGCAGGGAAACATTTTCAACCCTGCCTTTTTTTATTTTAACACAACGTATGTCAGAAAAAATCGAAATCATCGAACGCATAAATTCAGATTTTAGCGCTGCAATGAAAGCCGGAGATAAAACAAAACTCGAAACTCTTCGTTCACTTCGTGCGGCGTTAAAAGAGAGAGAAATTGCCCTCAGAGGTAAGGGAGAAAAATTGACGGGAGAGGAAGTTCTTTCGACCATTGCTACAGCCGCAAAAAAACGGCGGGAATCGATAGATGAGTATACGAAGGCAGGACGTAACGATCGCGCCGATGAAGAGCGAAAAGAACTCGAAGTTATTCAAACATACCTTCCCACTCAGCTTGCACACGAAGAAATCGAGGAGAAGGTGCGTGAAGCCATTGAAGCGGTTGAAGCGGATTCAATGAAAGATATGGGGAAGGTGATGTCGACTGTGATGCCGCAAATGAAAGGTCGCGCAGATGGAAAAGAAGTGCAGAATATTGTACGAAAACTTCTCGGCGGGTAGATTATGACAGGGGTGGATATCGGAATAGCGGTCGGAATAGGCCTTTTTGTGTTTTCAGGATTTTTTGATGGAATTATAAAAAAAATCTTCGGGCTTATCGTACTCATTGCTGCATTCTATATTGCCATCCATACGCATCATTTTATTTCAGAGTGGCTGCAGGCGAGCTTCACGTGGCCATCTTTATTCTCCACAATACTGGCCTTCTTAATTGTGTTTCTTTTTGTGCTCATATCGGGAAACATTGTGTACAGAGTTTTCGGGAAAAAAAATGAACTGTATAAATCCTGGGATCGACTTGGGGGTGGACTATTCGGTTTCATTGAAGGCGCCATACTTGTCAGTTTGGTATTACATTTGCTCTCACTGATTGATTTTCCCTCTGAAGATATCATTAATCGATCTGTTTTGTATTCGGTGGTGCACGGCTTTGCACCGCTCGTATTTGAAACACTTTATATATTTTTTCCTCAGGTTCGTGAATTTTTTGAAATATTTTTACAGGATATAGATATAAAAGAAACTATAACGTAATATTCCGTGTTTACGCAGGCATTAGAAAAATTACAATTCTCCAGCGTTCTCGATCGCATCAGACGATATGCTCAGTCACCGTTGGGAAAAGAACGGGTTTCACTCTGTACCCCTTCGTCATCCCGTTATGAGATATTGCATAATCATTCCCTCTTAAATGAAATGAAAGCGATACTTGAAACCGATGATCCGATCCCGGTACGCGAATTTCAGGATATTCGAACCGATGTTCATCGCGCAGCAATAGAGGGAAATATACTTACAGGCAAGCAATTGTTGCATATTCTTCAAACGCTTTGTACCTCGCGAGAGCTGCGGCATTATATGAAAAATAGATCAACCGAATATCCACATTTGGTCGAACTCTCGGATAATTTAATAGCAGATAAGGTACTTGAACATCATATCGACGGCATCATTAATGAAGATGGTGAAGTCCGTGATAATGCGAGTCAGGATTTGCAAAGAATCCGCGGCGCGATTCGCTCCGTCTCGGAAACACTGCGTAAACGTCTCGATCGAATCCTGAAATCCCTTTCTTCGCAGGGAATGGCGCAGGAAGAATTGATAACGACACGCGACGGACGAATGGTGCTCCCGGTGAAAGTCGAATACAAACATCAATTATCCGGATTCATTCATAGTGCAAGTGCAAGCGGTGCTACGGTCTTTATCGAACCGGCGGAAACACTTGAAATAAATAACGAACTGCGCGATTATCAAATCCGGGAACAGCGTGAAATCCAGCGTATTCTCCGGTCTATCACAGAGAAGATCGCCGAAAAAAAAGATCAATTGCTCACAACAATCGATACCCTCGCTGAAATCGATTTTATCTACGCAAAAGCAAATTATTCGGTAGAAATTATTGGAATAACGCCGAGAGAAAACAATGAAAATACTATTAAGTTGATCGATACTCGTCATCCTCTTCTACTGCACCACCATAAACGGGATGAAGTAGTGCCGCTATCACTGGAAATCGGCGAAGAATACAATACTCTTATAATCACCGGCCCGAATGCAGGTGGAAAAAGCGTTGCAATGCAAACCGTTGGGTTAATGTGTCTTATGTACCAATCCGGTTTACATATACCCGCTTCCGACGAAACAGAGATACCGGTATTCGAAAAGATTTTCGTCGCAATGGGAGACGAGCAATCGATCGAACAAGATCTTAGTACTTTTTCATCTCACCTAACAACTTTAAAATATATTATCGAAAATGCGAACCATAAGTCATTAGTGCTTATAGATGAAATCGGCGCCGGCACCGATCCCGTTGAAGGAAGCGCGATCGCCTCGTCAATTCTGCGGTATCTTACTGATCAAGGAATGATTAGCATAGCAACGACACATCATGGCGATTTAAAAGCATTTGCGTACAAAACCCCCGGCATCGAAAACGGAGCAATGGAATTCGATCAGGATCAACTGACGCCGACCTACCGGTTCACGGCGGGAATTCCGGGAAGCAGTTACGCACTTGAAATTGCACAACGGTTAGCGTTTCCCGCCTATCTTATTTCTCGTGCCCGTTATTTCCTCGGAGGAACAAAATCCCGGATAGAACAATTGCTTATTGAACTTGAACAACAGAGTCAACGGTATAAACGAGAATTGACAAAACTTTCAGCAGAGAAGAAACGGCTCGAACAATTAACAGGTGAATATGAGGAAAAAGTGACCTCGTTAAAACGTGAGATGAAAGCTCTCAAACGGGGGGCGGCTGAAGAAGCGAAACAAATAGTTGCACGGGCAAATGCAATAATTGAAAAAGCAGTCAAAGAGATTAGAGAATCACAAGCCGATTCGGAATTAACGAAAAAGTGGCGCGAGGAAATTAATACCTTTAAACAAGAAATCGAACGTCAGCGGAAAGAAGCAACAGATAAACCTCCGGTTGAATCGGATATTGCTCCAATTGTAAAGGGAGATCGCGTTTCGATCGGTGATGGGAAGGAAGAGGGTGAGGTACTTACGCCGGTTGATGAAGAAGGGTATACGCAGGTATTATTCGGATCGGTAAAAATGCGGGTCCACAGGGAGCGATTAACAAAACAAACCCGATCTGCAAAAAGAGAACGGCCATCAACGAGTTTGGTAACAAATACAATGGATGAGAGCTATTCGCGTACCGTTGATGTTCGTGGACTCACGGGGGATGAAGCAGTCAATGCAGTCGATACGTTTTTGGACCGGGCGGTTCTTGCGGGCTATAATGAGGTTGAAATTATACATGGCAAAGGGACCGGTGTTTTACGTAAAAGAATCAATGAATATCTTATAAAGCATCCGAATGTTCGGTTGTCAAGATTGGGAAATTGGAACGAAGGCGGCTCTGGAGTAACCGTTGTAGAATTGAAGTATGCAAAATAATGAAACATACCATAAAATCAATATTAATCGCAAATCGCGGAGAAATAGCGGTCCGAATTATTCGTGCCTGTCGTGAACTGAAAATTCGTACCATTGCTGTTTTCTCGGATTCGGACAGAACATCGCCGCACGTTTTGTTATCGGATGAAGCATATCATATCGGACCGTCGCCGTCGTCTCACAGTTATCTTAATCAGGATATGATCATAGCAATCGCAAAAAAAGCAGATGTCGATGCGATCCACCCGGGATACGGTTTTTTATCGGAAAATGCAACGTTCGCACAACGTGTTTCCAATGAAGGGTTTATTTTTATCGGACCTTCTGCCGCCTCAATCGAAGCAATGGGTGATAAAACTGCTGCTCGAAAGCTTATGAAAGAAGCGGGAGTACCGATAGTTCCCGGTACCATAAAACCGCTGACAAGTCTTTCCGATGCACATCAAGTTGCTACAAATATTGGCTATCCTGTATTACTGAAAGCTGCCGGAGGCGGCGGAGGCAAAGGGATGCGAATTGTAGAAGAAGATAAGGATTTACAAGGTTCGTTCAAAGCAGCTCAGAATGAAGCCCGGTCGGCATTCGGTGACGATCGAGTATATATCGAAAAGTATATTCGAGCTCCAAAACATATAGAGATTCAAATTATGGCAGATGAACACGGAAATTGTGCTCATCTTGGCGAACGCGAGTGTTCCATACAACGGCGACACCAGAAAATAATCGAAGAAGCGCCGTCACTTGCTATAGACCGGCGAATAAGAGATGAAATGGGAAACGCAGCTATTAAAGCGGCGAAGGCCTGTAATTATGTTAACGCCGGGACAATCGAATTTTTACTTGATGAAAAAAAGAATTTTTACTTTCTCGAGATGAATACCCGGGTACAGGTAGAACATCCTGTGACCGAGCTGATTACCGGAGTTGATATTGTTAAAGAGCAAATTGCAATAGCTTCAGGTAAACCGCTTTCATTTAAACAGAAAGATATAGTAGCTAATGGACATGCAATTGAATGTCGGATTTATGCAGAGGATCCGTTGAACAACTTCCTGCCGTCGATTGGAACGGTAAAGCGTTTGCAGGCGCCATCAGGTCCCGGCATACGGGAAGACAGGGGGATACAACAAGGAAATGAAATTACCGTTCATTACGATCCAATGGTATCCAAGCTCATCGCGTGGGGAAGAACACGAAACGAAGCCCTCGGAAGAATGGACCGTGCTCTGAATGAATACTTAATACAGGGAATTATTACAAATATTCCCGCCTGTATACATGTTATCCGACACCCGCGTTTTATCGACGGATCTTATACCACCCATTTTATGTCAGATGATTATAATCCGGAAGAACTACGAAAATCATATGATGATGAACTCATTGCTGTAGCAATAGCTGCAGCGGCGATGGTCCATCGTCAAAAAAAACAACCTGTATTGCCTCTGGTAAAACAGAACAAAATATCGCAGTGGAAATATCAATATAGAATGATCGACAAATAATGCCGGCAAAAACTACTTATACAATTCAGATAAATGGGACGGAAATCGACGTTCAGATTGATTCTCAAACCGGCATTTCTATCCATGGCAGTCCCGGTTATGAGATAGATTGGATTGAAATTGATGTGAATCGTTCTTCACTCCTTCTGAACGGAAAATCATTCAGCATGACCCTTGAGCGGTCGGGAAATAACGCATATATTGCAAATATCAATGGAAAAGAGTATCATTGTACTGTTGAAGACGAGAGGAGCAAACGACTTCGTGAATTCATATCCGACACCACCGGCGCAGATGGCCCCATAGAAATTACGGCGCCAATGCCCGGTATGGTAATAGATGTTACTGTTCATGAAGGTGATTCTATCACTGAAAATCAGGCGCTTATTGTGCTCGAAGCGATGAAAATGGAGAACGAGATTCGATCTATTGTCAAAGGAAAAATCGATAAATTACACGTAAAACCAGGTCAGACAGTAGAAAAAGGGCAACCATTAGCAACAATAATTAAATAAGACCAAATATTTGTACATTTTTTTAACAAAACGTACAAACCTAAACAAACCAAATAAGCTACTAACCAAAATAGGGAGATACACCGTGAAAAGACTAAATCAATGTATAGCAATACTGACTATTATTGTTTTTGGCGTAATGACAGTACAAGCGGGTGGTTTCCAAGTTAATGAGCATGGTGCACGCGCGACGGGAATGGGTGGGGCAGTATTTGCTAATATTCACGATGCATCCGCAATATATTTCAATCCGGGTGCACTCGGCTTTATGCCCGGGACAAATGTTATTCTCGGAAGCACTTTAATATTTCCATCATCTACATTTACAGGTCCGGCGCCGTTGACTACCGAAACTGATGCCGAATCTCAAATGTTCTACCCCTCAACATTATATGCCTCGCATACTCTTGATACCGGACTTGCATTTGGATTAGGAATATTTAATCCGTACGGTTTGGGGACCGAATGGCCTGAAGATTGGCCAGGACGGGCATTGGGTATAAAAAGTACATTAAGGACATTTTTCTTTAATCCGACAATCGCATATCGAATAGGTGATAATCTGGGCATCGGCGCCGGATTCAATTATGTCTATGCGACTGTGAATCTAACTCAAGCACTTCCTCTACAAGATTTTGGTATTCCAGCAGAAGGCAGAGCAGATTTTGATGGAACAGGAGATGGAATAGGGTGGAATATCGGAATTTATTTCTCACCATCCGATCAAATTACGCTTGGTCTTGCCTACAGGAGTTCTATAGATTTAGAATTTGACGGTGAGGCGGAGCTTGAGGTGCCGCAGCCACTCGCGCCGCTATTGCCCGGTGGAAATGTTACGACCGGAATATCGCTGCCTGCAAATCTTTTAGTTGGTGCGACTTATAAAGTAAACGAAAACCTCAGTCTGAATTTAGGTTATCAACATATCTTCTGGAATATTGTGGAAGATATTGAAATTGATTTTGAAACGAAAACGCAACTCCCCGACGGGACAGTAGTTCAGGATAAACAACAGCTTATGCTTAATTATGATGATGGATTCATTCTTCGTTTCGGAGTAGAATATTTCCTGAATGAGATGCTGACGTTGAGAGGCGGCTATCTCTTTGACTCGAATCCGACGCCGGATGAATATATGACCCCAAGATTACCGGATTCTGATCGACACGGGATCAGTATCGGCGTCGGGTATAAGGTCAGCGACCTGTTGACAATTGATGCATCATACATGTATTTGCAATTCGTCGAAAGAACCGTTGAAAATCAATTTCAGGGATTTAACGGAACGTATAACAGCAATGCTAATTTGTTCGGTTTAAATTTTAATTTTAGCTTTTAATTTCTAAACAAGATCATTTCACTCCGGGGACCCGTTATCTGATGGGTTCCCGGAGTTACTAACAAATCGTCGCTCAATATTAATCTTATTTTTCATTCACAATTTCAGGGAGGTCATTGTGAGAATCTTTTCATTCAGCATTATTACCCTGATTATCCATTTAATATATGCCATTCCCGCACAAACGGGAGGTTTTCAGGTTAATGAGCACGGCGCTCGCGGGACAGCAATGGCCGGCGCGATATTTTCCAATATAAACGATGCATCAGCTGTATATTTTAATCCTGGAGCACTTGGGTACGTGAACGGAACAAGTATTCTGTTCGGATCTACATTGATTTTTCCTGATGCAAAATTCCGTGGACCGGCGCCTTCAATCGAAAAAACAGAAATAGTAAAAAGGGTATTTTATCCTTCAGCATTGTATGCCTCACATACGACACCCGGCGGATTGGCATATGGAATTGGTGTTTTCAATCCATACGGTCTCGGTACGGAATGGCCGTCCGATTGGGTAGGGCGTTTTATTGCAATAAAAAGTACATTGCGTACCTTCTCTATTAATCCTACTGTTGCATACAAAATCAATGACTATATTGGTGTTGGTGCAGGATTAAATTACGTAATAGGCGATGTTGAACTTACTCAGGCGCTATCATTTGCACCTTTCGCGGGTGAAGGGATTGTAAATTTATCCGGTTCGGGAACAGGCATCGGTTGGAATGTAGGTCTGTATCTGACACCGGATCCTAATGTTGCAATAGGATTGGCATACAGAAGCAGTGCGCAGGTAGATTTTACCGGTGACGCCGACTATTCAGGAATTCCTCAACAGTTGCTTGGTCAATTACCCGGTGAAGACGTAAGCACATCGGTTTCACTGCCCGCTAATTTACACGCCGGTATAACATTTAAAGGGATTTCGGATCTTACAATTAACTTTGGTTACCAATACGTTTTCTGGGAAGAAGTTCAGGATATAACAATAGAATTTATTGACGGAGAAACCACTCAGTCTCTTGATTTAAATTACTCCGACGGTTATATAATCAGATTCGGCCTGGAATATATATTGAACAGTACAATCGCTCTCAGGGCCGGTTATTTATTCGATTCGAACCCAACTCCTGAAGAGTATTTAACCCCGCGTTTACCCGATTCCGACAGACATGGATTTACAATTGGGGTCGGTTATAATTTTACCGAAACATTCGGTGTCGATGTGGGATATATGTTTCTGAGATTTGTCGAGCGCACGGTTGAAAATTCTAATATTGAATACGCCCCTGGTGCGTTAATGAACGGGAGATATAATTCATCGGCAAATCTATTATCATTAAATTTTCGACTTAATTTTTAATGAATATTTTATTTTAAATGCAATGAGGATACCATGAAAATTCGTATTATCATCACCGGCATAACACTGATATTACTCCTCGCTTTATTCGGTTGCGAGGACTACAGTGAAATTGATCCGCCGTCGCTTGATCCCGGACAGATCGATCTGACAAGATATGTAGCAGTGGGAAACAGTCTGACTTCAGGGTTACAAAATAACAGTTTGTACAAATCTGGTCAACGATATAGCTTTCCGAATTTACTTGCGCAACAACTGAGCATCGAAGACTTTGAACAGCCGCTGATCGATGACCCGGGAATACCGTCCCGAATGCGTGTTCAATCTATCGAACCATTTGTAGTTCAAAACGATCCTCCGAACCCGACGTTATTAAATGCGCAACTTCAACGGCCGTATAATAATCTGGGAATCCCCGGATCTCTCATCCTGGATGTTGCCGATACAACGGACTTTGCACAAAAAGCCAATCAGAGGGATAATCCTTTTTTTCAGATTGTATTGAGAAATAAGCAATTCGGAAATTCAATTATCGAGCAGGCAATAAATTTACAACCAACTTTATTGACTTTTTGGTTAGGAAGTAGTGACATACTTGCATATGTAGTAAGTGGAGGAGAAACGACTCCACCGACAGCTGCAAACCCACAAATCTTTACGGCGATCTATAGTCAGGTTGCACAAATATTGGCCTCTTATGCCGGGCAATCAGGAGCTACCGTTATACTGGCTAATATACCTGATTTAAAGGTCATACCATTTGTCAATACTGTTCCTCCGGTTATTATTAATCCCGAAACAGGACAACCGGTTACCGATCCTGAAGGCGATCCAATATTCTATATCGGAATTTCACCGGGAGATAAGCTGCTGCTAACGGCACTTGAGTTTATAAATCAAGGATATGGAATTCCGGAAGCATTAAACGGCAACGGTAGACCATTACCGAACCATGTCGTGTTGAGCGTATCTCAGCAGCAATTTGTTGACGATCGAATACAAAGATTTAACCAAACAATTGAAACCCTTGCACAAACATACAGTTTTGGTCTTGTCGATATTAATGCACGAATAAACGAAATTAAAGAACAGGGGTATAAACTCGGTGAAATGACATTAACAACAGATTTTGTAACCGGAGGTATATTTAGTCTCGACGGTGTGCACTTGACTTCCTGGGGTAATGCACTCGTTACAAATGAATTTTTAACCGTTATGAACAGGGACTTCGGTGCAAGTTTTCCCTTGATTGATATAGGGACCATACCCCCGAGCATCGAACTTGTAACCGCAGATATTGACGCCCCGACAAAGTATAAACGATTGTTTGAGATTGATGCAACGGAATTCAAAAATATAGTCAATCTATATACAAGTTTTTAGCATATTGAAGATATTTTTTGATGATGGCCCATTGCCTATACGGCAATGGGCTTTTTATTTCTCCCTTCATTTTTGTACATTGTATAGTTGTAAACATTTATAAAAATACAAACAGGCATTTGATCGAAATGAACCGACCATATAGTCATGAAATCGAAGTGACCGTTGAGTTAGCCAAAGAACACGGGCTAACAGAGTGGGAATATAATAGAATAATTGAGCTTATTGGACGCGAGCCGAATTATACCGAACTCGGTTGCTTTAGTGTTATGTGGAGTGAACACTGCAGCTATAAAAACTCTATTGCGTTGTTAAAAACTTTACCCAGAAAAGGCGACAGATTGTTAGTAGAAGCGGGTGAAGAGAATGCAGGACTTGTTGATATAGGAGACGGACTTGCCATTGCATTCAAAATTGAAAGTCACAATCATCCATCGGCAATCGAACCCTATCAGGGCGCCGCGACCGGTGTAGGGGGGATATTACGCGATATTTTTACCATGGGAGCGCGACCCGTTGCAGCTTTGAATTCTCTCCGGTTTGGCGACCTGAGTAATCAGCGTGTAAAATATTTATTCCGAAATGTAGTAAAAGGAATTGGAGATTACGGTAATTGTTTTGGTGTCCCGACAGTGGGAGGAGAGGTATATTTTGATAAATGCTATACGGAAAATCCCTTGGTTAATGCTATGGCTGTTGGAGTGGTCCGGCAAAATCGTATTGCTAAAGCAATTGCAAAGGGTGTCGGAAATCCGGTTATGATAGTCGGTTCAGCAACCGGCAGGGATGGTATACACGGTGCAACATTTGCATCGGAAGAATTGAGTGAGGAATCTGAAGCAAAGAGACCTTCGGTGCAGGTTGGAGATCCGTTTACGGAGAAACTATTATTGGAAGCTACACTTGAAGTAATTAAAGCCAATTATCTGATAGGCATACAGGATATGGGCGCCGCCGGAATTATTTGTTCAACATCTGAAATGAGTTTCCGGGGTGGTGCAGGGATGGATATTAATCTGGATCTTGTGCCGACAAGAGAAGAAAATATGACGGCGTATGAAATTCTACTGTCAGAATCCCAGGAACGCATGCTTATGGTTGTAAAAAAAGGGTATGAAGATAGAGTGATTGATATTTTCAATAAGTGGGATTTACATGCTGTCGTTATTGGTACCGTTACCGATGATAATTACTTACATTTTTGGAAAGATAATGATCTCAAAGCAAGTGTACCGGCGCGATCACTTGTGTTGGGAGGTGATGCTCCTGTTTATAAACGGGAAACAAAAAAGCCCGCATATTTAGACCAGGTAAGAAACGATAAACAACTTAAAGTAAATGAACCAACCGACTACAATACAACAGTATTAGAGTTGTTATCTACACCAAATATTACCAGTAAGAGATGGGTGTATGAACAGTACGATTCGATGGTTCAAACAAATACCATAATAGGACCGGGAACCGATGCCGCTGTCATCAGAGTGAAAAAAGCTAACAAGGCAATTGCCGTATCAACCGATTGTAATGGACGTTACGTATATCTGAATCCCAGAAGAGGCGCACAGATTGCTGTCGCAGAGGCAGCCCGAAATGTCGTATGCTCCGGTGCAATACCGGTTGCAATTACAAATTGCCTGAATTTCGGAAATCCATATGATCCCGAGATATACTACCAATTCTCTGAAGTGATTGCCGGAATGAGCGATGCCTGCTCCATATTAGGCACCCCGGTCACCGGTGGAAATGTAAGTTTTTACAATGAAAGCCAAACTGACAGAGTGTATCCCACACCGGTAATAGGAATGCTTGGAGTGATCGATAATTTAGACTATATAACCACGTCGAGTTTCGCCAAAGAAGGAGATCGAATATTTCTTTTAGGTGAAACAAAGGGGCATATAGGCGGATCTGAGTATCTTGCATTAGCACATAAAAAAAATATCGGAGATGCACCGGCTATCTATTTAAACAAAGAAAAGCTCTTGCAGGAATTTGTCCTAAAAGCTATTCAAAACGGAATCCTGGAATCCGCTCACGATATTAGCGACGGCGGTTTAGCAGTTGCTATTGCCGAGTGTTGTGTTTCCGGAGAAAAATCAATTGGAGCAAATCTCCGCATGGATATGAATATGCGCCCTGATTTGTTCTTATTTGGCGAAGATCAGTCGCGGATTTTAGTTTCGGTGGCCGAATCTAACGCCAAGAAATTAATCGAGTTACATCAAAATTATTCAAGTATTTTAATGGAGGAAATTGGAACAGTCGGTGGCTCTAAATTAACTATCAATGAAATTATCGATCTCGATATTGGAAAAATATATAACGCATACTATGAAAGAATATCATCGATAATGAGCGCGGCTAAAAGTAAGCAAATAGTTGTTACTGAAAATTGAAAACCTTTATAGTAAATCCGAAAATAGTAAAGTTAATAGCTTCTGTAAAGTATTATATCAGAGGCATTTACGAACGTTTCAAATCGGAGCATTTAATGATTCACGGCGCAAGCTTAGCATTTGGAATTATGCTATGCTTGATACCATGGGCATTGTTGTTGTTTTCTGCATTTGGATTCTTTCTTTCAGCAGAAGAATCAATGGAAGTGGTGGAGGAGTATATATCGCAATTTCTACCGTTACCCGGATATGAGGAACAGGTTCGCCTTGAGGTACATAATCGGCTTACCGATCTTGTCGATTACCGGCAAACTGCCGGAATAATAGGTCTTGTCGGTGTTTTATGGTTGTCTACATTTTTATTCGGTACTGCACGAACTATTCTTAATGAGATATTCAAAGTAGGCATCTCAAGAAACATCTTACTTCAAAAACTCCGCGATTTTCAGGTACTGATTATAATAGGGTTTCTGTTTGTATTTATGTTATTTGGCAGCACCGCGATATACATAATAAAACAGTTTTTAATTGAGCGTGTCGAAATTCTTGATAATTTCCGGATACCCGGATTATTGCCCATCACCCTGAGCTTTATCTTCACTTGGACAATGTTTCTTGTATTGTACAGATTTCTGCCGTTTATCAGATTGAATTTTGATGTACTGGTAGTCGCTTCAACAGTCTCTGCATTATTATGGGAAATTGCAAAGTACTTTTTTGGCATTTATATAACCAACTTCGGCAACATTACACGGATATTTGGCGCGCTGACCATATTTGCAGGTATTGCATTATGGCTTTATTATTCATCTATAGTATTTTTATTTGGCGCAATGGTAGGCCAATTATACCGTGAACGCAAGGTAATGTTGAAAAAACAGTAATGTCGCATAATGTAGATTATGTAAAGTAGAATTATTCCTTCTTTTCCCTCTTTACAGCAGATTCAATTTGATAAATTTTTAAGCTAATCAACATTATTAACCCCAGTATCATTATTCCGACGATCAACAACATATTTATTCTTATTTCCAGAGCAGGTAAATCTACACTCGTATTTTCAGTTTCAGAAAGCAACCATATCCATATAATAAATATTATATAATACGCCATAATATTAATCTATATATGCAAATATCATCATTAAAATTAAGTAAATTAAAACAATAGCGCCGGCTACCTTAACGAGTTTATTACTCTCATTCTTTCTGGATTTCCCATCGATAAACGGCAGCAAGATCAACAATAAACCACCTGTCAAAAAAATTACATTAACTATCGCCTCGCCGTCAAATAACCACAGTCGTGACGGTACTATTTTCAGCGTTTGATAAAGTGGTAAAAAATACCATTCGGGCTTTATTCCTTCCGGCGCTGGTTTAAGAACGTCTGCTTCTTCACTCAATCCCCATGGAAATATCATCGCTATTGATAATAATATAAGCAATGCAACTAACCACATCCGGAAATCCCGGAGCATAAAATTCGGATAGAATTGAATCGGCTCTCGCACTGATTTAACTTTTATCGGTTTACTAACACCGTAATACTGGTTCAAAAATAAGTGTATACCGACAAATAATAATGTTGCAAGAGGTAAGACAACAACGTGTAAAGCATACATTCTCGTTAGCGTAGAAGCGCCAATTTCTCGACCTCCTCTTAATAACATCATAATAGAGTCGCCAACAACCGGAATAGTGCGCGGAATTTCCGTCCCGATTTGTGTGGCATAAAATGCTATTTCATCCCACGGCAACAAATATCCGGTAAAACCAAATCCAAGCACCAATCCCAATAATATAACTCCCGATACCCACATCATTTCGCGCGGCGGCCGGTATGCCTGCATAAAAAACACTGTTATAAGATGAATAAAAAGCGTCGCTATCATGAAATTTGCCGCCCAGCTATGGATAGAACGTATCACCCACCCATAGCTTACCTCATTCATGATAAATAGAATACTTTGATATGCATGCTCCGGGGTCGGCCGATAATAAAACATTAACAGTATGCCGGTAACCAATTGCACTATAAAGAAGAAAAGAGTTAAACCCCCGAAATAGTACCATATTGAATGACGATGCATCGGGACTTTTTTTGATTTCAAATGCTCAATAAAAGCATCGACCGGCATACGGTTTCGCATCCACTCACGAGTAATATAAATCGTCCTCTTATACATCGATGGGGTCTTCTATAAACATTTCTTTATACAGTATAAATAATTACTTGATCGTTCTCGATTTTAACAGGAATTTTTTCAAGCGGGCGTTGTGCGGGTCCGGATACCGGATGCCCTTGAAGATCGAACGAACTCCCGTGGCACGCGCAATATATATCTCCTCTTTCTTTCCGAAATCCGACAACACAACCAAGATGAGTACAATTTGCTCCGTATGCTATAGTCTCCCCCCTGTCTAAAGTAATCACGATAACCGGTTGCTCGCCTAATTGTACGACTCTTCCCGTATTTGGCTGTAGAGTATCTACGCTTCCTAAAACTTTTGATCCGACAAATTTTTTTGACGGAGGATAAATAAAATAGATTATAGCTGAAATAAATGGTATGGATGTAATGGCCGTCCAGATGACTAACAGGCGATTTATGACCGTGCGACGATCAGTATTTTTTCTCATATTTATCAACTAAGCCAGGACCTTCAGTGCTTTCGGTACAACTTCTATGTTAATATCACGCGCCTGCGTTGCAAGCACTTCGCCGTCGGCGTGCACCATAATTTCTCCTTTTGTTTCAATGCGTAACGCATCGGTACGGTAAAAATGTACTTTGTTATGGCCTTTATGTTTCCCCTTCATAACTTTTGGAAATATTTTTACAACCTGAGGGATACTCACATTGTCAACTAAACATACGTCGAGCAAACCGTCGTCGATTTCCGCTTCCGGCGTGAGATAGAAACCGCCGCCGGCACATTTCCCATTGCCGATTGCAATTAAAAAATGCTCTCCGTTCATTATAGCGCCGTTCATCGACATCATCATATTCGGAGTTTTATAATTAAACAAAACAACGGCAACAGAAAAAGCATAGAGACTCACGCCGCGCAAATGTTTGAACTTTGTAGTTTGATTTGCTACTGCAGCATCAAATCCGATTCCGATGCCGTTAAGAAAATATCGTTTTGTTTCATTTCCATCGACAGCATTAATAGTCACAAATCCTGCATCAGAATCACGAATAGTCCCGTGTTTTATTTTCTCAACTGCTTTTGTAATATCGGTTGGAATCCCGAACATTTTCACAAAGTCATTGCCGGAACCTATTGGAATAACGCTCATAACTGCATTCCCGCCAATCAAGCCGTTCCCGACTTCGTTAACCGTTCCATCGCCTCCAACGGCTATGACCGTACTACCGGAATTATTTTTTCTCTCTGATGCAAGTTCAAATGCATGCATCCTTCGTTCGGTCAGAATAATCTCGGAATCCGGAAAATGCCGGCGAATTAATGATTCAAGCGTATGAAAAAGTTTTTTACCTCTACCCTTTCCTGCCATCGGATTGATGATAAAAGAATATGTTTCCATTACCGGCTCCTTTGAATTGTTTGTGAATATAATGCGGCGATTGCAAAATCGGGTATGTGTCTTGATCCTGCTATATCTTCTTTTTCGGAAATAAAGACCGATCCGGTGTAATGGAATATCCATGTACCGGCAAGTGATACTTGCATAATTTCATGATTGATTAAATTGCCCTTGAAATCGACTATAAGTTTTTCTCCGCTTCGTGTGTGGACCTGTATCGGTGGTTGACACTTAAAACGAAGCGCTGCAAGGATGGCAGAAGCTATAGAACCTGTTCCGCAAGAGAACGTTTCCTCTTCAACGCCACGTTCATATGTTCGCACGCGGATTTGAGTATCGGTTACTATCTCAACAAAATTAACATTTGTCCCCAATGGCTTGAATGCTTCATGTAGTCTGATTTGTCTGCCGAGTGTATGTATGTCGAAACTCTCAAATGTTTTGCCTGAATATTGGTTTTTTATATCTACGAAAAATAAAACGGTATGTGGTGAACCTGTATCGATGAAGTTGCACGATATATCAACTCCCTCGACATTGATAGCCAGATCCGTTAATAATTGGGTCGGGTTTTGCATTGACAGAGTTATTATTTTACCGTCGGAAGACGCAGAGTAAATTTTACCAAAAGCTTTAAATTGTACGGTTGTTTCATTTTTTCCATAAACATCGAAATAATATGCAGAGATACAACGTGCGCCGTTTCCGCACATGCCGCCGGTGGAACCGTCCGAATTATAATATACCATTTCAAACGGCAGCTCGTTGTGAGATTTATATACCAGTAGTCCGTCTGCTCCGATACCGAGACGTCGATTACATACTTTTTGCGCAAAAAGATTATAATTTTTTATTTTATTGCCGGTATGTATTTCATCGATGAGAACAAAATCGTTCCCCGCGGCAGACATTTTAATAAACGGTATGTGTATTGTGTTATTCGATATACTCATATTCTTCAAGTTCGATTTTTACCGAACCAATTCCGATGCGGACCTGCGCTTTTAACGGAATCCGGTGTCTATCGGTGCTGATCCAGGATTGATATTCTCTTGTAAGTCCGTGAATTGCAGTAAAATCAATCACTCCTGTTATATGATACGCTTGTGTTTCGTTGTCAAAAGCACGTACATCTATTATTTCCTTTTTATTTGGAGAAATAATTTTTATTTTTTCTACAGACCGGTCAATAAGAACATCCAATTCATATGTATCTTCATCTTGTATAGAATCTCGAAGAATAGAGATAAATGTAAGTGCATCGTGAACGTTTTTCCCAAGATGTAAAGTATCTACTTCAACGTCGAAAATTTCGCCGCTATCTCTGTCCTGGTAGCCACGATCCACTACAATCTCTGTCTCTTTATCCTCTCGGCTTGCATGATAGTATGCCCATTTGCTTCGCTCCCGATCGAATGTTGTGGATTCAGTGAAAAAACCATCGGATCCGCGCTTGCTGTAGAATTCCGTATGAACCGAGAGAAACGGTATTCCCGAGAACGTCCGCAACGTTATGACCGTTTCGTTGATGCTTTTAGGTTCGTTTTCGTTATACCGGTTCAACATTTCAATAGTACCGATCCGGATACCGAGATAGGTCACGGTATAGCGAAGTCGTTCATCGTATGAAAATTGCTCAGGTGCAACCCGCTCAACGATGCCGCTGGTTACCTTGGCTGAAATCAAAACGATCACTATCGTTATTAGCAATCTACCTATAATGTGATGGTTATATTTCATTGATTAAATTCTGCAATTTCATGCAATGTATTTCGGACTTCCTGCATGTGTCTAACAATATTGAATTCATGATGAATTGCATTTCGAATCGTGCCGGATTTATCAATAAAGTAAGTTACCCGTTTCACAAACGGCAAATAACCGCCAAATCTCGTTACATTATATTTTTTCGCAATATTTTTATCTTGATCACTTACGAGATGATATGGCAGACGATTTACTTCTTTAAACTCTCTGTGCCGGTCAGGGCTGTCGTAACTAACACCGATGATTTCGCAATCATGATTTTTAAAATATTCATATTTATCACGAAATTGACGTGCCTGTTTTGTACAAATGGGCGAGAAATCTTTCGTATAAAAAAAAAGAACTATGTTGCTCTTATCCTTATAATCCGATAATCGTATTGTTGTTCCGTCCGAATTCTCCGCCTCAAAGTCCGGTGCAACATTGTCTATTGCTAACATATAATATTATTCGCTATCGTATGTAATAAGTGTTTGAATAGGATATTTACTAATTCGCCGCCTTCCATTAAGAAACGAAAGCTCAATAAGAAACGACAAGCCGACAATTTCACCCTGCAATCGTTCTACCAATTTACATGCAGCTTCAATGGTCCCCCCTGTTGCGAGCAAGTCGTCGTGAATTACTATTCGGTCGCCGGGTTGTATAGCATCTGCATGTATTTCCATAGCGTCGGTTCCGTATTCAAGCTTGTATTCCTGCCTGATGGTTTCGGCCGGCAATTTTCCTTTCTTCCGAATAGGTACAAATCCTGCATCTAACTTATATGCGAGAGCCGCTCCGAAAATAAAGCCGCGCGATTCCACGCTAACCACTTTTGTAATGTTTTTATTTTTATATTCTTCCTGGAATAAATCGACGACCTGTTTTAATGCCGCCGGATCTTTTAGCAAAGTTGTTATATCCCGGAAAACAATTCCTTTTTTAGGAAAATCTGGGACACTTCTTATAGTTGATTTTAAGTATTCGTTTGTTGTCAAGTATGTATTCTCCGTTATTTTACCATTCGATAGTTTTTTTATTAAGAAATGCATTTATTCCACGTTTACAATCGTCGGTCATTCTTGTCGCAGCATTCATACGAGCGGCGAATTCAAGAGCAGTCTGTATTTCCATACCCTGTACTTTTGAAAGTATTTCTTTTGTAATGGCGACAGAGGAGCCGCTGACATTTTTTGACAATTGTACACAGTATTCTTCAACTATTTTATCAAGGTCTCCGGGGGAGGTAACCTCATTAATCAAACCAATTGCATGGGCTTCACCGGCAGAGATTGTTTTTCCGGTTAGTAACAATTCCCGGGCTTTTCCCTCCCCTATTCTGCGAACAAGAAATACCATTACAAGCGCTGCGACAAAGCCGATTCGCGATTCCGGATAACCGAACACCGCATTATCTGATGCAACTATGATATCGCATACCGTTGCTAAACCGCATCCACCGGCGAGTGCCGATCCCTGCACCTGTGCAATTATAGTTTTTTTCATCTTGTACATATGCATAAACAAACGCATCATTGATTGGGAATCTTCCAGATTTTCTTCAAATGTAAAACCTGAAAGTTCCTGCAAGTAGGCAAGGTCGGCGCCGGCGCAAAACGCTTTCCCGTTTGCCCGCAGAACCACGACACGAACATCACTTGCTTTTTCAGCCGATACAAATGCTTGTGCCAACTCTTTCACAAGCTCCGCATTAAATGCGTTTCGTTTCTCGGGTCGATTTAACGTAATATATGCTACACGCCCTTTTACCTCGTAATCGAGATGAGTATAACTCATAGTGGAGGATATCCGTATAAATTCTAAATACTTCAAAGTAGCTAAATGAATGAAAAAATGCAATATAGAAAATTCTATACAAAATTTTGGAAATCATATAACGCATATTGAGGGTAAATTCTTATATTTAAGAAGTTTCAAATTGCCGGATTCGAAAATAATCTGTTTTTCGGGAACTTGCTAATGGCACGTTTGTTGTATATATTTATGATAATGAAAAATTCAACAACATATAAGGTGTTTGTACTATCATTCCTGGTGCTATTTTCCTTCTTTCATGTAGGATTCGCGGCGGTGGAATATATTTGCTCAATGGGAATGGATATGGAGGCGCCGGTTTGCACAAACTGCCATCCCGATCACGAACCTGCGAAAAACACCCCTGTTATAGTTAGTGTCAACAATACTGAATGTTGCAATGTCGTGGTTACCAAGACCAAAACATTTGACAATTACATAGCGAACACATTAAATCTTTCACAAATAATTGTTTACAATGTTACTCCTGTTGAAGTGGTAACAACTCCGGATGAAAAACCTGTATTCACATCACTTGATACCACGGACCCGATACAATCCATCTACGATTTACACGGTATCAGTACGTCTATCCATTTTAGCTCATTCCTGCGCTAAGCTATCCTGTCTACTATCTAAATAAAAAAAAATTATAAAGTTTTAGATATTAATATAGTAATATATTAATACCGTACAATTATTTGTAATCATACATTATTTATACATATATAAATACGAAGGAATAATAAAATGCTGCGTATATTTGCATTCATTGTAGCAATTTTTATCGGATTTCAAACAACCGGAGCGCAAATGCCGGAACCGGCTGAGGAAGCGCCACCGCTGGAATCTCTGCTCCGGGAAGCCCTCGAAAATAATCCAGGGATAGAGGCATCACGATTTCGTGAACAGGCGACCGAACAGCGTATCTCCCAGATGCGATCCTGGATGCCGCCGACATTGAAATATCAATTTAACCGGCAGCCCATCGGGACGATGGATCAGTTAAACTATATGGATATGCATGTATATTCATTATCACAGCGGATTCCCTTCCCCGGAAAAATTTCGGCACGTATCGATATGGAGCGTGCAAATTATGAAATGTCCTCGTTCAATCGCGGCGACGACGAGGTTCAACTTGCAGCGAACGTAAAAGAAACATATTACCAACTGTGGATGATGCAGAAAAAACATGAAGTCAACCGGGAAATTCAGGGGTTGCTCGAAAATTTTGTCGCTTCGGCAGAACGAATGTATGAAGTAGACCGGGTAGGATTGGATGCGGTTCTTTCAGCACAGACGAACCTGTCGAAACTCCGGACGGAAGAGCGAACGATACTAAACGATTACAACAAGATGCTCGTGATGTTCAACCAGAAGCTCGACCGTGATCCGAACGAACAGCTCGGTGTCATACTTACTCTACCGCCTGAAGATGTCCCTGATAACCTGGATGAAATGGAGCGCAGAATGCTTGCCGAACGACCGGATATTCAAGCTATACGGTCGGGAATTCAAATGAATGAAGCCGAGATACGTTCGGCGCGGCGTGAGTATTATCCCGATATTATGGTCGATGTTATGTACATGCAGATGCCCGGAGGTATGGAAGATCAACTCGGCGCGATGGTATCGTTGCAAATACCGCTTGCTCCCTGGTCAAGTAATATGATAACCAAACGGGTCAGCGAAGCACAGAGCGAGAGAAGCTCCCGTGAAAAGGCACTAAAGAACATGACAACAATGGCTCGTTCAGAAATGCGGCAAGCATTGCTGGATCTTGAAACGCAGCTTGATGTCCTCCGTTTATATCGTGAGGAAGTGATTCCGAACGCAGAACAAACAGCCGAATCAGCGCTGGGTGCTTTTCAAGCCGGTAAAACCGAATATCTCATGGTTCTCGATAGTTTTCGTATGCTGGAGATGTTTCGCATGGAATATTATATGGCGCGGGCGGAGTTCCACAAAGCCATTGCAGAACTTGAACGCCAGGCGGGAATTATTTTTTAGTTTCGGGTTTACAGTTTATAATTCAAGTTAGATAATTAATGAGAGGTGAGTTTATGAAATATTTAATTTTTTTCATAGGGTTTTTATTTATGTTTGGAATTGCCGGGTGCAGTTCGGACGATCACGATCATGAAGACGGTATTGCCTATTGGACATGCCCCATGCATCCGGAAATAAAAGAAAGCGAACAAACACCCTGCCCGTTATGCGGCATGGACTTGACGCCGGTGCGGGAGGATGATGACGATGATTATGAGCACGACCATTCTCATGATCATGAAGCGGAAATAGAATACTGGACATGCCCGATGCATCCGGAGATACAGGATGACGAACCGGGTTCGTGCCCGCTCTGCGGTATGGATTTAACACCGGTATATACGGACCACGACGATCACGAGGATCCCGACGAACCGCGTGGGAGACTCCGGATCACCCCTACTCAACAGCAAATCATCGGTATGACCTACGACACGGTAAAGACCCGGCATCTTCGACCGACTATCAGAACTGTGGGAAGGGTCAAAAGCGATGAGCGACGGGAAGCCGAGCTTACCGTACGGGTTGACGGATGGGTCGAGAAAACCCATGTAAACGAGACCGGCGTTACCGTACGGCGCGGTCAACCGCTCGTAACGCTGTACAGCCCGGATTTGGTAAGCAGCCAGGAAGATTATCTCGTTGCGCTGAACCGCGGTAATCAAAACCTGGCAAAACGAGCCAGTGAACGGCTGCGCCTACTCGGCATGCCCGCATCGGAAATTGAACGGGTCAAACAAAAAGGCGAAGCATTGCTTGAAGTTACATTAACAGCTCCCTTTAACGGTACCGTCATCAAGAAAAACGTTCGTGACGGTATGCAGGTGATGCCCGGTATGATGCTGTACGAAATCGCCGATCTTCGTACCGTCTGGCTCATGGCAGATATTTATGAAGATGATCTCCCGTTTGTATCCGAAGGACAACAGGTGGAATTTACACTTCAGGGAAATCCCGGCAATTCATATGACGGGCGCGTCGCGTTTATCCATCCGACAATCGATCCGATGACCAGAACATTACCGGTACGAATAGAAGTATCGAACCCGAACCACGCGATTAAACTGGAACAGTACGGATGGGTTTCCTTCCTTATTGATCTGGGTGACCGGCTTACCGTTCATAAGGATGCAGTTTTGAAAACCGGTCGGCGCACGGTGGTCTTTAAAGAACAGGGTCGGGGAAGATTCGAACCCGTCGAAGTACATCTCGGACCGCTTGCCGAAAATTATTATGAAGTTTTGCATGGACTCGAAGACGGCGACCGTGTCGTAACGAGCGGACGTTTCTGGCTCGATGCCGAATC
>PWTU01000471.1 GCA_003562775.1 Ignavibacteriales bacterium | reverse complement strand
ATGATCCGGTTATTACACTATATCGGATAATCCCACTGAAGGGGATTATCCGATATAAATTTTCATATTTCTTATTCAAGAATCTTAGAGAAAATTGCATACGCTGATTTACAGGCGGCCAAGCGGGACTCAGAAAGTCTATTTCCCCCCTATTCTCGCTTCACAGGCATGGCTCAAACTTTGGCTCCACAGGCCCACCTACGTCTGTTTCACGGACTTCGGTGGATAAACAGGATCCCGATATACAGCGTCGGGATTTCATTCCATTGCTCCCGCAATGGAATTCAACTCTATTTGAACAGGCGGCTATTCAAATTTTCAAATCACCGTTAATGAGCCGCTCAATCATCTTCTTACTTTTCCAGGATTTGATTTTCCTTTCAAGTCGAATTGCTTCCTCCTTCGATTCACACTTGCGTAACCATACACGTTCCCACGGTCGGTATCGGGCGGTAAACCCCTTTTCGGTTGTGTTCTCAAAGAAAAGTCGTGTATCGGGGTTAGTTGTTCTACCAATGTAAAATTTATCGGCGATGAGAGATTTCAGAATGTAGACATAGTGGGTCATTCAATATGCCTCCAAAATAAAAAAGCCGGATTTTAATATCCGGCCTATATGGCTCCGCAAGCGACCCGAAAACTCGAACTTTTTAATCCTTAAAATTCCAGTAAATATCGATAATTTGGCGTGTGGTGAGAAAATATTAACGGTTAATGGACCGTTCGTGTCGGAATATTTTATAATGAGTCATGAGGTAATACACAGGTTAACGAAATTCTTCAGCATCCCCAGACAGCTCGAAGCGGTAAAAACTGTTGCCAAAATGGATCGGCATTCACTCGCCATTCGGTACCGTGAGTTAATTGAACAGGGGTACGTCAAGAACCAGGCTGACCTTGCTCGTCATCTTGGTGTGAGCAGAGCTTGGGTTACCAAGGTGATGAATGAGTTGAAACATGAGAGAAAACCATTAACAAAAAATTCTAATTTTAACGGGAGCATTTTAACCGGGCAGAGTGTCTAACTATATAAATAATTCCATAAAATTCCTGTATGGTTTATATGTGAAATCTACAGTATTCTGTCTTTTACTAATCCTATTCACGCCGCGAGCCGATGCCCAGACGTTTAATCTCGAAGGGAGGGTTTTTGACGCTGAAAAGGGAACACCCCTTTCTGCCGCGAATGTAACGGTAGTCGATCTTCGCGATTCACTTATGAGAGGTACACGAACGTTAGAAGACGGTAGATTTATTATCAGAGGGTTGGAACCTGCCGATTATACGTATACAGTCAGTTTTATGGGATACCTGAGGCATCGGGGTATGTTCACCATAATCGATAGTTCAGTAGACCTTGATACCATTCAGCTCTATCAGGATGTATTGTACATCGGGGAGGTCGTGGTAGAAGGAGATCCTCCACCTGTCATCATAAGAGAAGATACAACGGAATATACAGCGGGAGCGTATCAGGTTGCCAGAGACGCTACCGCGGAGGATCTTGTATCGAAGATGCCGGGAATTACGGTGGAAAACGGGAGTGTTCAGGCAGAAGGTGAGGAGGTTAGAAACGTATTCGTTGACGGCAGACCTTTTTTCGGACAAGATCCGAGCACCGCTTTGAGAAGTATACCGGCCGAAGTAATCGAACGGATACAGGTCTTCGATCGGTTGAGCGAACAGGCACAGTTCACCGGCTTTGACGACGGTAACAGAGAAAAATCAATGAACATAGTGACCCACATTGAATTCAGGCAGGGAAAGTTCGGCAATATCAATACAGGGTACGGACCGGACGACCGATACACTGCTTCCGGTAATATTAACATCCTGAACGACGAGCAGAGGATAAGTATCCTTGGAATGATGAACAATACTAACGAGCAGAACTTCTCTATGGCGGACCTTCTCGGAGTAACAGGAACAAGCGGCGGAATGCGCGGTGGAATGCGTATGGGGATGGGTGGCGGTATGGGCGGTGCAATGAGAGGAGGCGGCGGCGGGAGCGGTAGAGTGATAATTAGCCCTGGTGGATTTGCAGGGAGAGGAAATATCTCGGACTTTCTCGTGTCTCCAAGAGACGGTGTAACCGATACGAAATCGTTCGGATTGAATTTTCAGGATAGTTGGGGCGACAAGGTTGAAGTAACGGGAAGTTATTTCTTCAATTATACCGATAATACACTGGAGTCACTGCTCGACAGAACATATTTATCCGATGAAACCGTTAATCAATTTTACAGCGAACAAAATTCGTCAATCTCGCAAAATCTGAACCATCGTTTTAATGCGAGAGTAGATTACAACATTAACCGGAGTACCTCACTACTTGTAAACCCGAACATCACCTTTCAACATAACGAGGGGAACAACGACCTTGCGGGAAGCACCTATTTCGGAGATGCGCAAGTTAACTCGGTGCAAAATATATATGCAGATGACTTGTCCGCTCTCAACGCCTCATCTCAGATTCTCCTACGGCACAGATTCGAAAAAAGAGGGCGAACGTTCTCGATTGATTTTAACCCATCGTACAACTATAACAAAGGTGATAATCAACAATTTTCCGAAGTTATCTACTACGATGAAACGGAAGAAATTGAAGTTCTCGATCAGATTTCCGATATTGATCGCTACGGTATCGGGTTGAGGTCCAATGTGACGTATACCGAACCGGCGGGTGAACGGGGGCAATTACAATTCTCTGCCGCCTATAACTATGGGTATGATGAAAGCGATCAATGGACATATCAGTATCCTATAGATGGCGAGTATACGGTTCTTGATTCCACTTTGAGCAGTGTCTACACCCGTGTGATACATAATCAAAATGCCGGAGCAAGTTACCAATATAACAGAAATGATATTACGGTTACGGTGGGACTGAACTACAATATCAACCGTTATGATAATGAAGCAAAGTTTCCACTACCCGAATCGATTCGTACGGAATTCCACTCTCTGCTCCCATCGGTGTCGTTTCGATACAGTATATCCCAAACGCAAAACCTTTATGTGATCTACTCGACAAGGGCGAACGATCCCGGAATAATACAACTTCAGAACGTGCTTAATAACGAGGATCCTCTTCGCCTCAGATTGGGTAATCCGGAATTGAGTCAGGATTACTCTCATACGGTATCGTTACGGTATACGTCGATGAATATAGAGCGGATGACTCCCTTCTTCATAATGATGCACGGTTCATTCAGGCAGGACTATATCGGAACACATACAATCACTGCAGGACGGACGCCTGTTGTCTATAACGGTATCGTCATTCAACCCGGTGGGCAGCTTGAGATACCGGAGAATCTCGACGGGTATATAAACCTCAGGACATTTGTTGCATACGGTATACCCGTAGCGTTTATAAAGTCAAACCTCAATCTTAATGCAATGGTGAACTATACACGCTTGCCGTCACTGCTCAACGAACAAACAATGTATACGCATCACAATACCTACGGAGTCGGACTTGTATTGGGCAGCAATATCAGTGAAAACATAGATTTTACAATATCCTTCCGGAACAATTACAATGTCGTCAGAAGTACGGAATACAGGAATATCGATGAGGATTACCTTACTCAGCGGTCGATGGCGAGACTGAATTTGACAACATGGCAGGGATTCGTTGTGAGAACAGAGCTGGAGTACCTGTATGACGGGGGTCTGGCGGAAGAACTTGACCCGTACTCTTATCGATGGAATGCGAGTATCGGAAAGAAGATATTTTCCAACCGGCTTGGCGAGATCAGATTTACTGTGCACGATATCCTTGACAGCAATACGGCGCAGGAGCGCATTGCGAGCGAGCTTTATGTCGAAGACAATAGGTCGAACGTTTTGGGGAGATATTATCAATTGTTGTTTACTTATCAAATAAGAGCGTATTGACGGATATTTTTCTAATTCTACGGGAGCATTTTGAGTAGTCGAGGTGTCTAATTATATAACAATGCTCGACTAGGAGAGAATTTGTAAGCATGACCGATTGGCAGTTAATTCAGAGGATACGCTCAGGTGATAAAAATGTATTTAAGGAAGTTGTCAGACAACACGAATCTCTCGTGGCGTCGGTCATCAAGAATATGCTGGGTCATTCTCCTGTTGCCGAGGATCTTGGACAAGAAACGTTTATTCGGTTTTACGTAGCACTGGACAGGTTCAGGGGGGAATCAAGCATCGGCACGTATCTGACGAGAATTGCGATTAACCTTTGCTTGAATGAGATAAGAAGAAATAAGAAGCGAAAGACGATTTCTTTGCAAGAACATGAAGACTTATACGATGAAACAAAAACCAGGCACCATGACGGGTTCGGGAATAAGGATTTGTTGCACTACGCGCTTCAACAGGTTAAACCGAAATTCAGAGCCGTCGTTGTTCTGCGGTTGATAAACGGGTACTCTATACAAGAGACCGCAAAGATACTAAGGATATCCGAGGGGACCGTGCGTTCCCGCTTAACCAGGGCGCGCAAGAAACTTGTTCAACTTTTATCGCCACATTATGGACGCGTTTACAATGAAAAAGAACGAAAAGTATAATCTTTTATACCGCTCCTATGATTCCGAATTATCACCGGAGGAGCAAGCTGCATTGGATCGATTACTTCAGAGCGATGATGATTTCCGGAATTACAAACGGACGGCGGATAAAATATTCTCGGACCTGACTGTCGGGTTACAGTTTTCGTATTCACCCGGCTTTCCCGATATGATAGTTCAAACGCAACCGGAAAAAAGTTTTGATGTAAAAAAAGAAATATATGATGAGATGTTAAACAGAGTCTTTTTGAAAGTATCGTTCGCTTCATCGATTGCAATACTGCTGATTGTTGTGATAAACGTATTATTTTTTAATGGATTTACTATTAACGAATTATTTTTTATCGAAGACTCTACAATCGAGGAAGTATTTGTTCCTCATTTGAGTCAGGAGGTATATCCATGACCCTTCACCTGAAACCGACGATTATCGTTATTGCGACATTGCTTCTGGGTATTCTCTTCGGGATAGTTATTTCGAATACATTGGAGAGACAGCAGGGTGAAAAGCTCAGAGCGCTTACCAAACCGGATCCCTTTGTTTCGTTCCATTTTAGAATAGTGGACCCAACCGAAGATCAGCAGGAACTACTCCAACCGATCATTCGAAAATACCACAATCGTCTGTTGGAAGTGCGGGAAACCCACTTCCGGGAAACATCCACTATCCTGGACGAGATGTATCGCGAATTAGCGACCATATTAAGCGAAGAGCAGATGGAAAAACTGAGAGAAGGCGTCGGACCGTACCGTATGCGGATTCGTCGTCCTGTTGAGGGGAGACGCATGTTGTCACCGAAGAGAATGGACGGTGATACCATCCCGGGATCACGGTTCTTGTTTGGCTTCAGACCCGATGTAGATGGTATAATGAAAAACGGCATTGTCACCCAAAGGATTTCCCGGATATTTGCAGCAATTAATGCAGATCTGAATCTAAATGCTGATCAGAGACAGCATCTTGATAAACTCAGGGATGAGGTACAAAAAAGCATACAACCATTGGAGAAAGAAATAGCGGAAAAGATGCATGAACTCGATAAAGAACATATCGCGATATTGAAATATGTCGACGAAGAACTCGGTAAAATACTTACCGACGAACAGTACGACCGGTACCGCAAGGATTTTCATTTACAACAATCTATCTACTAATAACAGATGAAAAGAATACCAATTAATCCTATCCCAATCTCGATAGTTGCTTTTGTAGTTCTTCTCACGGTTTTCATTACCGGCTGCGGAACAACGGTTTCGCTTAAAAGCGAAATACCCGCGGGTAAGGTTACAATCGACGGAAATCTGCAAGAATGGGAAGGCGCATCATTTATCGATATTGGCGATGAGCGGATCAGTATCGCCGCAAAAAACGATTCGGTCTATTTATATATCGCCGGAGAGATTCACGACAATGAATTATCAGAACGGATTCGGCGTACGGGATTGAAACTATATCTTGATTACCGGGGTGGACGCCGCAAAGATGTCTCGATTTCATATCCCGCTTTCGGCAGGTTAACTTCTTCTCCTGTGCTGGGTGGTTTTTATGATACTCTTACCGAAGATCAACGGGAGCGATTCGACCGTAATTTTGAACGAAAGAGAAACGGAATAATGCTGGAGGTTCCCGACTTAAATATCAGGGAAATAACTCCGGTCGATGCGTTGAGCGATTTTTCAGTAGCTATCGACAATAATACATTTGAAGCACAAATTCCTCTCGATCATTCCGCCCGCCGCAAGTTATATTCCCGCGCCGAATTGCCCGAAGCGATAGGTATTGGTTTGATTGTTGAGTCGCCGATTACGATGACGGCACAAGGACCAATGCGAACACGCGGGCAGATGGGGGCGCCCGGCGGCGGACCTGTAATAACTAGACAACCGGGATCTATGCAAAGAACTGAAGAAACAGAAATTTGGTTTTCAGTGGAGTTTATATATGAAAAATAATGCCGTAATTACCTTCAGCATTGCAATAATCATTGTCGCTGCATCGCTAACGGTAAGCTCCTGCTCTACGGGACGCCCTATGGGACAGCGTGGAGACTACCGTCCCGTTACATTCTTCTCACAATCATTCGATGAATACTGGAACAGTCGTACCATTACGGTAACAGATCGGCCTCGACAGATGGGAGGTGGTGGACGCGTTGCTATGGGCGGTATGGGTGGACAACCCCGGGGTGGTATGGGAGGTGGAGGTTTCCCACTCATCCTACGTGCGACGCTGATGGATTCCGTACTAATAGATAAGGGGATATACGAGTATGGAAAAATGGCGGGATTGTCGGAAGCCGCGGCGAATGAATATTTACAACGATACAAAGAAAGATATTCAGTTGATGATAGAATTGTGATCTGGGCTCAAATCATAACTCCCTATTCGGAGCTTTATTTAGATCTTGAGCGATGGACTTTCTACATCGAAAGTGCATCGGGGCATACATACCAGCCAATAGGATTTGAAGAGAGGGATATAGTTCTACAATCATCTTTCCCCGGTGATTCACCCGGAATTCAGCAGAGGGGTTTTGGCGGTGGAAGAAATATGAAAACCGTTGTGTTTTATTTTCCGAAACATAGAAGCGACGGAACCGATGTAATAGCCCGAGGTGACAAACGGCTGAAGTTCGGAGTAGTATATCGAATTAATACAAACGAACAAGTATCAGGATATTGGGAACTCAATGCATTTCCTCGCTGAGACGATTGGAAATTATAACAGCTGAACGAAGAAAAGCGAAGGGAGTTTCTTAATAAGATATTCTGGCCATATCACGAAAAGCTCTCAAAAAAATCCCTTTCCGTGCTGGTAGTTCTGCCAACAAAATACTTGTTGGCAATGAGTGCTTTCAGGATGTAAACATAATGTACCATGCTTTCTCTCACAAAATAAAAAAGCCGGATATTTTATACCCGGCTAGTTGGCTCCGCAGGCGACCCGGTTTCTCGAACTTTTTTATCCTCAAAATCCCCGTAAATATCGAAAATTTATCTCGAGTGAGAAAAAAATAACGGTTGATGGACCGTTTGTATCGAAATATTTTATAATGAGTGATGAAGTAATTCACAGGTTAACAAGATTCTTCAGCATTCCCAGAAAGCTCGAACCGGTGAAAGTTGCCAACAATATTGATCGATATTCGCTTGCCATTCGGTATCGTGAGTTAATTCAGCAAGGTTACGTCAAGAAGCAGGCTGACCTTGCTCGTCATCTTGGTGTAAGCGGGGATTGGATTACCAAGGTGAAGAATGAGTTGAAGCAGGTAAGTGTATCGCTGGATTCTTGCATCCCTGAGCGTGATAGGCGTATTTCGCTATTGCGTTATACTTTTTCCCAATTGAGGCAATCATTGAATCTTATAACCATCCAACGGGATAATGGCTCTCGATCAATGATTCGTTTTCGGTAAAAACGCTGCAGAATCCGTTTTCTTTCAATCTAACATCATGGGCGGTGAGTATCGCATTAAAAATCAATTACTTGTCTACGATATTATTTTCAATGCCTGTCTCATTGCATTTTGCAACATTTAATTATATTATAACATCGCAGGAATATCGAAGTGAAGAAATATGAAGAGTTTGCGTTATCAAATAAGTTTCGGCTATTTTATTCTCGTTGGAATCAGTTTATTAACGATCATATTTGCCATAGTGAATTTTTCGCGGCTGGGATTTTCGATCGATCGTATAATAAAAAATAACATCCAAAGCGTACTTGCCGCCGAGAATATGATCAAGGCGCTCGAACGTCAGGAAAACGCATACCTCTCTCTGCTTGTCGAAGGCGATCCGGCGGTGAGAGAACAGTTAAGTATTCAACGGGATCTATTCCGCACCTGGCTTGCTCGTGCAAAGGAGAGCGTTGCATTGCCGGCAGAACCTGCTCTTCTCGACAGCATCCGAATAACGTACGATCGGTATCTGGCTCTCTCCGATACATTTCTTGTTTTACTCGATGAAAAGCAAAGCGTGACGTCGGCTCGTGCATTTCAACTTCATACTATTCGACCCGTGGCCAATAAAATCCGTGAAGCATGTTTTCATCTGCAGGAAATTAATCAACAGGCGATCTTCGACGCAGATCAGCAGTCACGGATAATATCACGCAATGCTACCCTTACACTCGGCATGATTTCTTTGATTGCCGTTGCTCTGAGCATCATCATTAGTATACGATTTACGCGTAAAGTAATGAAACCCGCAACGATGTTAAAAAACGGTGTCATCGCCATTGGCAAAGGAAATTTAAATCATACGATCGACATAGACTCGAATGACGAATTTGGATTGCTCGGCCGCGAATTCAATAAGATGACCGAGCGGCTCCGTATCTATGAGGAGATGAACGTCCACAAATTAATCTCCGAGAAAAAGAAATCTGAAGGTATTGTCGAAAGTATACCCGATCCGATCATCGTTCTCGACAACGAGAAACAATTACTGCTCATGAATAAATCGGCAGAGCTGTTGTTCCGTCCCAGCGATTCTGAATGGTTTGGAAAAAATGTTAACTCAGTAATAAAAAACGAACAATTGACGAAGCTATTGCAAAATGTTCAGGCAGAAAGTACGGCGGAAAAGATGATTAGTCTGCAGCAAAACGGATCGGTATTCTATTTTCACCCGCGCATTACTGAGATCGTCGACAATCAGGGGGAAGTTGCCGGTGTTGTCGTTCTCTTGCAGGACGTTACCCGGTTTAAAGATCTCGACAACTATAGATCGGAATTCATGGAAATCGTTTCGCATGAGTTACTCACTCCGCTGACGTCCATCAGCATGAGCGTGACCATATTATTACAGCAGGTTCTCGGGACTATCAACGAGCGCCAGCAGGATCTGCTCAACGGCGCGTACGACGATACCATGCGGCTTACGAAATTAGTAAAGGAACTGCTCAACCTATCACGTCTCGAGTCGGGACAATATGAATTAAAAAGGGAACCGATTCAGATTCATCAACTGGTTGAAGAAACCGTTCACGCCGCCAGAATGCAGCTTCAGGGGAAAAATATCAGAATCGAGAGCGATGTCCCGGAAGATCTCCCGGTTATCACGGGCGATAGAACTCAATTATCGTGGGTAATTTCGAATTTGATCTTTAACGCCGTCAGATATACGAGCGCCGAGGGTACAGTATCCATTAAATTGAATATATTGGGAGATGAAATACATGTATCGGTAAACGATACCGGACGCGGCATACCTCCCCAGTATCTTGAAACTATATTCAATAAGTTCGTGCAAATCCAGGAACGAAACGAAAATACTCCCGGAAGTGTGGGCCTCGGTTTATCGATCGCCAAGAGGGTGGTCGAAGCTCACGGAGGAAAGATATGGGCGGAGAGTGTGTTAGGAAAGGGAAGCACGTTCCATTTTACTATACCGGTATGAATACTATGATAACAACCCAAAGACAGCCGAACGTGCTCGTTGTTGACGATGAAACCAATATCTTGAAAACAATCGGTATCTGTCTCGATTCAATCGGCTGTATAACCGATCTTGTCTCGAAGCCGCTTGATGCAATTTCCCGTCTCCGGGAAAAGAAGTTTGACCTTGCGTTTATAGATTTAAAAATGACCCCCATCGGCGGAATGGAGTTGCTCGATGAAATTAAGAAAGTTTCTCCTGAAACAACGGTGATAATCATCACGGCACACGGCTCGATAGAAAGCGCCGTTGAAGCAATTAAAAGAGGAGCTTACAATTACATACAGAAACCGTTTGAGTACAAAGAATTGCAACTGATAGTACAGCGGGCGTGGGAGTATCATGTGCTTAATCTCGAAGTTAAAGATTTGAAGCGCCAGCTGACACATCTCCGTGATACTGGCGATATAATTACAAAAAACAAAACGATGCTCGAAATAGTCGAGCTTGCTCGGCGAGTTGCCGCCAGCTCTATCAGCGTATTGCTGGAAGGTGAAAGCGGAACGGGCAAAGAAGTACTGGCGAATTATATTCATAAAATCAGCGCACGCAGTGATAAACCGTTCGTGAAAATCAACTGCGCATCTATTCCCGATAATCTTCTGGAGAGTGAACTTTTCGGTCATATGAAGGGATCGTTTACCGGTGCAATTAAAGACCGGCAAGGACGATTTGAAGTTGCGGACGGTGGAACGATATTTCTCGACGAGATTGCGGAAATCGCACCCTCCACCCAGGTAAAGTTACTCAGAGTTCTGCAGAATAAGGAATTCGAACGTATCGGCGACAATGTAACACGGCGGGTCGATGTACGTATCATTGCGGCTACGAATAAAAATCTGGATGAAGCGCTCAAAGAGGAAACCATCCGCGAGGATCTGTTTTATCGACTGAACGGCGTCCGGATTAAAATGCTCCCACTCCGTGAACGTCCCGAAGATATACCGCTACATGCTCAACATTTTATCGGTTTGTTTTCCTCTCAGCAGAAATCCCTTTCGCAGGAGGCCCTACGACGTTTGCAGGCATATCGGTGGCCGGGCAATATACGAGAATTGGAGAATGTCATGCAGCGTGCCGTTGTATTGTCAAAAGACAAAGTTATTCATGTTGATGTCCTGCCGGAAGAAATCCGTTCGGATAAAAATAAATATGTTATCGAACGTACACTCGAAGAGATCGAGAAGTCTCATATAATAAGAGTGCTGCAGCATGTCGATGATTATGAAGAGGCCGCCCGTATTCTCGGTATCGATCCCGCGACATTGTGGCGAAAACGCAAACGTTACAACATTTAGCATTGCAAATTGCAATTTTCCTTAATTGATTGTATTTCTTTGAGTTATCCGCTTTCAATCGGTAGAGCCCGGTTTTTATGTTGCGATTTTCAATCGAACACCTTCCTCGATTATCGTTTTTCGCACTCCTGTGAGTTATTTCCGATTGGCATATAATTTGATTTATAAATAGGTACATTAAATCAATTTCATGAACAAGTGAGGAGGTTTTAAGTATGTTGAAGTCCATTTGGTCAGTCGGAATGCTGGTGTTCGTATTATTGGCACTGCCGCTGTATGGTTGCACACAGAAGGAGAAGGAAGTTCCGGCCGTAGAGCAAACTGAAGAGAAGATGAAAACACAGGAATCCACCGTACCAGACACATCCAAGCAAATTACAACGCCGCCGGATACTCTTAAAACGGATATACCGTCGTAAAGATATTCAAAAGCGTGTTTGATTATCGATGCGAGTAAAGGCTGCCTTGGCGTGAGAAGGATTGATAAACGACGCGGGATGCGGGGGATGGGCGGCCTTCGTACATACAGGTATTATAATTATATAGAAATTGAGTAGAGGAAAGGTCACAGTATATGCTGAAAAATAGTGCTAAAAAAATCGACTCTTGGTTTGAATCGTTCGCATTTTATGCATTTCTCGGAGTCATGATCCTCGCTTTGTTATTGGTTATCGGATATCTGATAACGAGTTATTTCTAAACTGACGGGCACCACGATGAGTTCCCATCTTATCATAAAAAGAATGCACTGGTTTGTATTGATCATAATCTTTATAAGTGCGGGATGCTCATCTGAACCGCATCCTCTTATAGTGAAATCATGGGAGAGATATAAAAGTCAATCTTATCCCATAACGTTTCTTTATCCGCGGGGCTCTCATATCTCAAGCTCACGTCAGGTTATAATGATTCATCTTGATCCCGGTTCCTTCGAGCGGAACGACGGTCATCCCGTCGACTCCCCGGAAGATGTCCTCTGTACCGTATCATTATCTCCCGTTGAATTCGAATCCATGAGTAACGGCAAGATTACCACCATTCTCAAAGAGCTTGAACGGGAGAATCTTGAGCCCCGTTCCGTCGAACCTAAAACCATTAAAGGGAAAACCGGAATACAAATACTCTTCAATTCCAAAGGGAACATGGAGGAGTCGACCGAAAAAATCAATGGTGTCTATACCATTCTTGAAACGGACGGATATACAATTTACATACGCTTTCAATCCGCATCCGGAATGTTTTATATGTTTCAACCCGTTCTCGATACGCTGTTGGAAAGTGTAGAAATTGTGAAGTTTGAGTAACAGATGTTCAAGCAGAAAGAATACTGGGCGTCGAGAACCGGGTTGATACTTGCCATGGCCGGAAATGCGGTCGGTCTCGGGAATTTCCTTCGTTTTCCCGCGCAGGCAGTACATAACGGCGGAGGGGCTTTTATTATTCCCTACCTTGTTTCTTTTCTTGTGATGGGATTACCGCTACTCTATGTCGAGTGGGCGATTGGCAGACATGGCGGAAGATTCGGACATCATCAGACGACGGGAATGTTCTATATTATAGGAGGATCCCGCATATGGTGGTATATCGGGATATTAGGCGTGTTTAATTGCCTCGCCGTTGCTACCTATTATTTGTACATCGAATCGTGGACTCTTGCGTACGCGTTTTATTCGGTTAGCGGAGTATTCGGTGAGAAAACGTTGGAAGAGATATCGGTTTTTTTTAGTTCGTATCTCGGTACCGTTGATAATTCAATAATAAGCATTTCATCAGCAGGCGTATTCTTTTTTATCGTTACTTTAATATTGAATGTTTGGATTTTATCAAGGGGATTGAATAAGGGAATCGAAGTTGCCAGTAAAATCGGAATGCCGCTTCTAATCTTATTTGCCGTGTTTCTTGCAGTACGGGCTTTTACGCTCGATGAAGGTGAATACGGTGCCGTGAACGATGCAATCAAAGGACTAAATTTTTTATGGGAACCGCAGTTTGATTCGCTCACGAATCCGAAAATCTGGCTAGCTGCTGCCGGACAGGTCTTCTTTACACTTTCCCTCGGTATGGGTTCGATCCATTGCTATGCATCGTATCTGAAAGAAAATCACGATATTGCGTTGAACGCGTCCGCCGCAGGATGGTTGAATGAAGCGGTCGAAGTTATTCTCGGCGGGTCTATAATTATCCCGATTGCAGTTGCATATCTCGGAGTCGATTGGATTCAGCAGCATGTCGGATTTGAGATGGGATTTCGGACAATGCCTTTTTTGTTTCAACAGTGGGGGCCCGTACGAGGCGCAATAGCCGGCCTGCTCTGGTTCGGGTTGCTGTTCTTTGCGGGCATAACGAGTTCACTTGCTATGGGTCAACCTGTGCTTGCATTTTTACAGGACGCTTTCAAGATACAAAGAAAGCCGTCGGCACTGATATTCGGTGGCATTGTTTTATTTCTTGCAACGCCATGTGTTTTGTTCTACAGCCTCGGTTCGTTCGATGAATTCGATTACTGGGTGGGTACGTTTTCACTCGTTCTGCTTGCGCTGACCGAATCAATTCTTTTTGCCTGGGTATTCGGTATGAAAAAAGGCTGGGTGGAAATTACCCGGGGAGCCGATATCGTCTTACCGGATATATTTTGTTATATCTTAAAATATGTTACTCCCGTTTTCCTAATCATGGTATTTACGGCCTCATTGATTAAACCGGAAGGGGGAAATTGGGCATCTGCATTAACGATTTTGAGAGATTCTGGATCATGGACGTTTGCCCCCGATAGCGTGATCGGTAATCTCTTACATTATGGCATACAGGATACCCGATGGTTTATTAATGGTGTACCGACAAAGCTGTTTATTACCGATGCGACCCGTCTTCTCCTGACGATTGTTTTCTTGATAATTGGTATGTCGACAGTTAAAATTGCTTTAAACAACGACAATAATACGGTTAAGGAGTAAACCCATGAGTACCCTTGCCCTTGTAACCATGCTCTCGGCCTGGAGTGTCATAGGTTTTTTATGCATTCGTTATTTTCTTCTCGCAATCCGTACACCTCTTAACGACGATGAAAACAATCATCCCGAATAAAATGCCGTCTCGTTGATTTTATTAGTTTAAGTTACATTTTCAATATGAATTGAGGAATGTATGCACAACGAAGGCATCAAGTCGTGGATCGCTCGCCGGGCCCGGATGGAACACATTAACGTCTGATTATCTTTACGGTTCACTTAGTTTGTTTTATAACTACCACATGACGCGGCTTTAGTAATTTGGTGGCAACATTCAGGAAAGCCGTATGTGGGAAATCCCGACTTTGTCGGTATTGACGAGGGCTCAATAGTACATCAGTGTTGACATGCTTGAGCGGGACACTTATCCGAAAGGTGATAAATGGCCAGGGCTCATAGGGTCTGTACACTTGTGTGCTGTTGTTCTACTCTACATGTGAAATGCGTCTCTAATTATCTTGATATCTTAACCACTGAGGAAGGTTGCCTATATGACTATTTTCATCACAAGCTGTTTAGTCGCCATTGTTGTCTCCTTCCTTTGCTCACTTGCTGAAGCCGTTTTCTTAAGCCTGAATCCTATGCGCCTAGAGATCCTCAAGCAACAAGGGAAGGCGCACGCCGGAGTCTGGCTACAAATGAGGCAGAATGTCGGTCGTCCAATCGCTGCCATTCTCATTCTGAACACAACCGCACACACTGGCGGTGCGACCGTTGCAGGGGGTGAATTTGACAAACTCTATGGTGACGAATGGCTCTGGCTGTTCTCATCGATATTCACCTTCATAATTTTGTTCGGCACCGAAATTCTCCCCAAGGTCATAGGTGTAACATACAACGAACGGCTGGCTCCTTGGATTGCTCCTGTTCTTCGAGTGAGCATTGTGGCCCTGAGGCCGATAATCTACCTCAGTGAATTCGTCTCACAGATATTCAAAGGCAAAGATAGGCAATCGCGCCTCACGGTACAAGATATACAGACTCTAGCTCAGGTTGCCAAGTCCGAGGGAGTCCTTGAACCCGAACAGGAAGAAATCATTCTGAATGCGACTAAACTCCGAGCAACGAGCGTCGAATCTATTGTGATTCCACGAGAGTGGATCATTTTCCTGAGAACTCATGATTCAGTCGAAACGAACTTCAACATTGCTCGGAACAACCTTCATACTCGTTACCCCATCAGCGAATCCGATTCCGTGGACGGCATCGTCGGTTATGTCAACTTCAAGGAGATGGCAATGTCTGAACAACGTCTCCCTCAAATGATAATCGATCAATTCATTCGTCCTGTTTTGTTCGTTTCAAGTGAAGCAAATCTGAATACGATGTTGAAACTCTTCATCACCAAGCGTCATCATTTGGCAATTGTCAAGGACAAGAAAGGCGAGGTCATAGGAATGGTCACGCTCGAGGATGTTATCGAGGAAATCGCAGGAGACATCGAAGATGAGTTCGACCAGAGTTTCAGCCAAGTAATTCAAGTTGGCGCACAAACGTGGAGGGTCGGCGGGAGCGTTCGCATGGAGACTCTTCTTAAGCAACTGCCTATTCATATTGAAGTGCAAGAGTTGCCTCAGACTTTGGATCAATGGTTGCGAACAAGAATCAGCGGGGTGTTTTATCCGGGAGTAAACTATTCTGCAAGAGGGGTTCGATTCACCGCTCACCAGGTAAGACGTGGCAGAATTTATCAAGCAATCATCGAAATAGTATCAGAGACCTGATGAGACGCACTTCACATAACACGGCAAACACCGACACTCCCTTTATGGTGGGCAGCAAGAAATGCTATAACACATACGTAGTGATTAGTCAACCACATGTACAATATGATGAGATTCGAGCTCCTAAACATGTCTTCACAGACATTCTTACAATGATTGTTTTCTTGATAATTGGTATGTTGACAGTTAAAATTGCTTTAAACAACGACAATAATACGGTTAAGGAGTAAACCCATGAGTACACTTGCCCTTGTAACCATGCTCTCGGCCTGGAGTGTCATAGGTTTTTTATGCATTCGTTATTTTCTTCTCGCAATGCGTACCCCTCTTAACGACGATGAAAACAATCATCCCGAATAAAATGCCGTCTCGTTGATTTTATTAGTTTAAGTTACATTTTCAATATGAATTGAGGATTGTATGCACAACGAAGGCATCGAGTCGTGGATGGCTCGCCGCGCCCGGATGACGCCGTCGAAGATCGCGCTGATATTCCGCGATGAGTGGCGTTCTGAGCGACAAGAACTGCTACATGGTTACGCTAAACGTTATGTACACACAACCACATTTACATTTTACGACAATTAAATGAAATTAAAGTTTTATGGAAATTCTGTTGTTCCTTGTTGGACTGGTCTTTATCGTTGGCGGTGCAGAAGCATTAGTACGGGGTGCATCCGGCTTCGCAGCTGATCTTCGTACGTCACCATTGGTCATCGGGCTGACTGTCGTAGCATTCGGTACTAGTACGCCTGAACTCGCTGTAAGCGTCTACTCAGCGCTTTCGAACCATGCGGATATTTCAGTGGGAAACGTTGTTGGAAGTAATATCTTCAACATTCTCTTCATTCTTGGTCTTTCAGCACTGATCGTACCGATCGTAGTATCCCAACAACTGGTGCGTATTGATGTACCTTTGATGATAGGGCTCTCAGTTCTTGTTCTCATTCTTTCGCTTGATGAGAACTTGAGTCGAACTGATGGTCTCATGCTGATTGTAGGTTTAGTTGTGTATATCTGGTTTTTGATTTACCAAAGCCGCAGAGAAAGCGTCGAGATAAGAAATGAGTATGCTAGGGAATTTGGGACTGAGAGATATGCAAAAAACAGATGGGTTAAAAACATAGGTTTGGTATTTGTCGGCCTTGCTCTATTAGTACTCGGATCCCGCTGGCTCGTCGATAGCGCAGTGTCCTTGGCTCAGTATCTGGGGGTTAGCGAATTGATTGTCGGATTGACGATCGTTGCGGCCGGTACATCTCTGCCCGAAGTGGCTACATCCGTCGTCGCGGCCATTCGCGGGGAATACGACATTGCTGTTGGTAATGTTGTCGGAAGTAACATCTTTAATATTATGGGGGTTCTGGGATTTAGTAGCATTATCGTCCCAAATGGAGTTGAAATTTCAATCTCACTCATGGTGTTCGATATACCGGTCATGATTGTTGTAGCATTTGCGTGCCTGCCTATATTTTTTACAGGTGGTGTCATTAGCCGGCAGGAAGGTGCGTTATTACTAGGATACTATGTAGCCTACACCCTGTACCTTGTCCTAGCCGCATCTCACCACGATGCTTTACCAAGATTCAGTGCAATCATGCTGTACTTCGTGATTCCGCTAACTGTGATAACCGTGATTATTATAGCGCTGCGTGAAATACGGAGCAAGAAAAAAGTTTTGAAGTAAAACGAGATTCTCAGTATTTCTTACTAACAGTCAGCGCCACTCAACCGAACATGCCCAAATTTCTCTCCGGTGAGGTTGGAGGTGTTCAGCGATTGATAAAAATTGATAAAAGTAGTACAAGAATCAAAGGGCGGTACTTTCTATTGAGTGTTGAGCTCCCCGATAGCTATCGGGGAAACGGCGACGGGGCTTTCCCGACAAAAAGCGTCGGGATTGCTTGGCACGTTATGCGGCATTGTATAAATAGTTATCGTTAATTAAAAATATATTTCTATGGGGTATAAATTAAGACGTATCATAAGGCATTTATTCGAAATACGGCCATTTTTTATCACCTTTGCCGTACTAATCGGAGCTTGGTTAATTGCATACTTTACTGCATATAATCTTTCTGAACAAATACGTCACTCTGGTACATTGTTACAAGTATCAGGTTTTATATTAGTTGCCAAAGGTATAGCAAACCTTAGATGTTTATTCGGTCGCCCTAAAATTAAAACAAAGGTAACTGAGTGGCTAAGATATATTCCAAAATATATGAATAAACCTGAATCCATAATTCTTAATGCAAAACTAGGTAAATTCGGAATGACTGGATATGCTATCAGTAGGGGGTATTCATTTGGAAATGATGGGTTTATTTTGGATAGTTCTTGGTGTCAACTTTACAAGTATACCTAACGAAATTGCCAGTATTTATTTTCTATTTTTTTAGTGTAGTATTTATTTGTATTTAAAATATTAGGATAACAACGCTGTTTAACTTTGCGGCCACAACGGCTCACACGTTTATTATAGTATTTAGTAGTTGTGTTCACACAAACCCAGTCATAGGTTAAAATCGGGCGCTGCGATTTCTTTTTAAATCTAGTATCGAAAGCATTTCTCTTCCCTCCGCGTTGAAAATTTCACCAACATCATTATATTTAACTATCCGGATACAGATATGATCAATCAAAGAAAATTAAGAATAAAAAGATTATGGCAAAGCAAAAAAAAATAAAATCAGAGGATAAAAAGACCGTTGCCCTTTACTGCCGTGTGTCAACATATGAGCAGGGAAAAGGTGATTACAGCTCATTACACAGTCAGGAAAAAGCGCTACGTAAATACTTCGAAAGTAAAGGGTGGCAAGTGTATGATTTATATTCGGACACAAAATCAGGGACTAGTCTAGAACGTGAGGGAATACAACGTCTTCTCAGAGATGCAGCGGAGAAAAAATTTTATGTCGTAGCCAGCATTAAACTTGACCGACTATCCCGAAGTGTTCGGGATTTTCTCTCTCTGGATGAGCAGCTCAGTAACCTGGATATCGATATTGTTATAACCACACAGCAGATTGATACGACTACCCGGGCTGGAAAAATGATGCGAACCGTTATGCTTGCTTTCGGTGATTTTGAAAGGGATGTGATTGCTGAGAGAACCCGGGGAAAATTATACTACCAGGCACAAAAAGGATTTTGGAAGGGGGGCACTGTACCGCTGGGCTATGATTGTATTGATAAGAAATTAATTATAAACGAACAAGAAGCTGAACTCGTTAGAAAAATTTTCAAATATTACCTTGCGGAACCATCCACTGCAAAAGTAATGAATCGTATCAATAATGAAGGATACCGAACAAAGAAAAGAATCTCGAAAGATGGAAAATCTACCGGCGGTCGATTATTCACGAAGGAAACTATAAAGAGGCTGTTGCGTAGCAGATTGTATCGCGGAATAGTTAGCTTCAATAGCGAAGAATTTCAGAGTTTACACGACCCCATAATAGATGAAGAACTATTTAATGCTGTACAAAAAAGGCTTGATGAATCAATTATAGATAGGAGAGCCACACATGAAGGATTGGAACTACCGTTGTTGGGTATACTGAAATGCGGACATTGCGGAAGTAGTTTAACAACGACATTTACTACAAAGAAAAGCACAGGGAAAAGGTATTACTATTATAAATGTACGCGGACTTCGCATACTTCAAAGGAGCATTGTGTTGCAAGGGATATTAAAGCAGATGATATAGAACTGTTCTCACAAAAATTAATCAGCCATCTTGCAAGCGATAAAGAGTTTTTCAGAGCGGCAGTACGCCAGATGAGGTCAAATTCTTCCGGTGAAATTGAGAGTATAAAACAACAACAAAAGGACCTCACTCACAATCTGGGACAAATTAAGAAGGAACTTGAAAACCTTGTAAACTTTGTGAGCCAAAATACTGAGCTAGAAGAATCAGAATCCTTTGTGATAAAGATCAAAGAGCGGGAGGAAACCAAAAGGCAATTGGAGGAAAAACTAACCAGCATCAATCGTGAGATAGAGAGGATGGAGAAACAAAGGATAAATGAAACTGAGTTACGGAAGGTGTTTCGCGAATTCAATCAGATTTACCAGACTTTACCCTTTGAGAGGAAACGTCGCTTAAATCATCTTTTCATTGTGGAGATCATATCCTACCTGAAGCGGAAGGAAAATAACGGTTTACTTGAATTCCATATACGCGGTGATGGTACGCTCACCACAGCGTGGAATGATCTTGTTAACCAAATAAACTCAGGTTCGAGTTTTCGGGACAGTTGGCTCCACAGGCAGGACTCGAACCTGCGACCCAGCGGTTAACAGCCGCTTGCTCTACCAACTGAGCTACTGTGGAATAACCCTATTTCATACAGAAAGGAAGTCACACCCCTGACTTCCT